>NZ_JMCB01000013.1:0-300000 GCF_000737315.1 Hyalangium minutum | reverse complement strand
ATCCGCCTCATCCAGCCGCCGCAGCGAGGCCGTCACCTCCTCCGCCGTCCTCCAGCTCAGGTCCTTGCGCCGTGTCAGCCCCAGGTGCTGGGAGATGCGGCCGATGTGCGTGTCCAGCGGGATGACCAACGCCGAGGCCGGCACCCGTTTCCAGATGCCGAAGTCCACGGCGTCCGGCCCTCGCACCATCCACCGCAGGTACAGGTTGAGCCGCTTGGCCGCGCCCGCTCCGAGCGGTGAGGGCAACAGGTGGTGCAGCCCCCGCTCCTTCCCCAATGCCCGCCGCAGCTCCGCCATCGGGACGTCTCTCAGTGCTGCAGTGAAGTCACTGAGGGCGCCGTGGATCGAACCGTGGGCCTCCCAACCTCGGACGAAGAGCGCCTCCAGGCTTCCGTGCTCTCGCAGGGCCTTGCCCATCCCGAGCAGCAACACCGCCACATCCGTGCCGACATTGAAGCGGTAGACGAACCCGCTCAGCAGCTCGCGCGCTCCCGCTACATCCAGCTCACGGAGGAAGGCCGCCGGAGAGGAGCCCATCCGCCGCAGCAACCCGTCGACCTTGGGCCGGAACAGGTCCGCCCGGCCATATGCAAGCGCCGCGGCCAGGAGCGCGCTCGTCTCGATGTCCCGAGGGTCCGAGTACCGGTGCGGGAACTCCACGGGATCGAACGCGATGCGCGAGCGGGCATCCGTCGACGCCAGGAAGGACTCCAGGAGCGGGCGCAGGCGCTCGGCCGCCTTCCCTGAGAGCCCTGTCTGACTTGAACGCCTGCTCACTCACCGACCTCCCAGCCCTGCTTCGCAGGGTATCTTCGCGTCCATGTATACCCATTGCACGGTCTGCCGCGCAGCGCTGCGCGAAGGCCTCCGATGCCTGGCACGTTGCCATCTTCTTCTCGATCCTCTTCGGCTACCCCATCCTGCTCTTGGTCTTCAACCGGACGCGCATCGAGGCCTCGCCCCGCACGGGTCTCAACGAAGGGCTCGCGCAAGAACGCGGTCACCTACACGTATGAGCTGCGGGTGCAGCGGCCCCATGGCGGCACGGAGCACCTCGTGGGAGCCGGACTCAGCGCTCAAGAAGTGCTCTTCCTCGAACGCGCGCTGGAGGGCCACCTGGGCATCGAGGACCGTCCCGTGCCCGGAGATTTCAAGCCCGAAGGCGGCGCCTGAGCGGGACCGGAGCTCAGCGCGTCAGCTCGCGCACCGCGTGTCCCAGCTCCGGGAGAATCAGCGCCTCCAGCGCCAGCTTCACCGCCTGCGGCGAGCCCGGCATGGCGAACAGGATCATCCCCTTGTACGTCCCCGCCGTGGCCCGCGACATCATCGCCGCGCTGCCGATCTCCTCGAAGGAGAGCATCCGGAAGATCTCTCCGAACCCAGGCAGCTCCTTCTCGAACAGCCCTCGGAGCGTCTCGACCGTCGAGTCCCGCCGGCCAATCCCCGTGCCGCCGTTGAACAGCACGGCCCGTGCGCCAGCCGCCGAAGCCTCGGCCAGCACGGCCCGGATGGCCTCGGGGTCGTCCTTCACCACCTTGTAGCCGCTCAGTGTGTGGCCTGCGGCCTCCAGCCCGCTCTGCAGCGCGCGTCCGCTCTCGTCTCGCGCCTCGTCGCGGCTGTCCGAGCACGTCACCACGAACACGCTCACGTGCGCGGGCGCGTGTGCCTTGTGCTCCTGCTCCGCGTGCGAGTGGCCATGGTGGTCATGCCCTCGGTGCGGGGGGTGATGGTGGTGCTTGTGGTGCTCGTGCTCGTGCCCGTGATCATGACCGTGGCCATGATCATCGTCGTGGTCGTGTCCCTCGTGTGCCATGGCGGTCCTCGCGGCTGCGCTGCCGGTTACTTCCCCGTGGGGTCTTCGATGACGATCTGCCCGTTCTCCACATCCACCTTCACCACCGTCTGGTCGTCGGCGATGCCCGGAGAGGTCTCGTTCTTCCCGGAGTCCAGGTCGAAGCCGACCTCGTGACAGGGACAAATGACCAGGTTGTCCTCGATGCGTCCGCCCGACAGCAAGCACCCCGCGTGGTTGCACCAGTCATCGAGCCCCTTGTAGCGCCCATTGATCTTGGCGATGCACACGTTGCGGTTGCCTACCTCGTAGCCCCGCATCTCCTTCTCGGCGAAGTCCGCCGGTCCGAGCTTGATCTTCATCGGCCTGAGTCTTCCTCTAAAACGACAGGTTGCCCCCCAGCGAGCGCCCTTCTACCCTGGCCCGCCTGCCTCCGCGAGCCTCATCCACGCACGCCTGCGCGCTCGCTTCACCCGGATTAAGTTCAATCACGTGAACCCGTCCCCGCTCGACAAGAACGCCGTCGCCAAGGTCCTCCGGGAGATCTCCCTCTTGCTCCAGCTCAAGGGCGAGAACGCCTTCAAGGTACGGGCCTATGACACCGCCGCCGACCGCCTGCTCGGGCTGACCCAGGACCTGGGCGCCCTGGTACGGGAAGGCCGCCTGCAAGAGCTGCCAGGGATCGGCCAGGGGCTCGCCGAGAAGATCAGCGAGCTGGTGACCACGGGCAAGCTCGGCTTCCACGAGGAGCTCAAGGCCGCCTTCCCCTCGGGGCTGCTCGAAATCCTCCAGCTGCCGGACATGGGCCCCAAGAAGGCCATGGCCCTCTGGAAAGAGCTGGGCGTGGGCTCCGTGGCCGAGCTGGAGCAGGCCTGCCGCGACGGCCGCGTCCGGGGGATCAAGGGGTTCGGAGCCAAGAGCGAGGCGAAGATCCTGGAGGGCATCGCCCTGCACCAGCGCGCCCAGGGCAAGCGCAAGCTGCTGGGAGACGTACTCCCCACAGTGGAGGGGCTGCTGGAGCGGCTCAAGGCCGTGCCTGGGGTGGTGCGCGTCAGCCCGGCCGGCAGCGTGCGGCGCCGTGCCGAGACGGTGGGAGACGTGGACCTGCTGGCCTCCGCCCCGGAGGCGAGCCCGGCGCTCGAGGCCCTGGCCAACGCGCCCGGGGTGGCCGTGCTGATTGGCAAGGGCGAGAGCAAGTGCTCCGTGCGCATGGTGGAGGGGGACCTCCAGGTAGACCTGCGAGTGCTACCGGACGAGGATTTCGCTACGGCGCTGCACCACTTCACGGGCTCCAAGGCCCACCACGTGCGCCTGCGAGGGATCGGCCAGGACCAGGGGTTCAAGATCTCCGAGTGGGGCGTGCACCGCTCCGACGGCACCAAGGTGCCCATCCGGGACGAGGCGGACATCTACAAGCTGCTGGGGATGCAGTACGTCCCGCCCGAGCTGCGCGAGGACACGGGCGAGATCGAGGCCGCGCTGGCGGGGAAGCTGCCCGAGGACCTCATCGAGCTGGAGGACGTGCGAGGGGCGGTGCACTCGCACAGCACCTGGTCGGACGGGAAGCACTCGCTGGAGCAGATGGCGCGAGCCGCGAAGGCGCTGGGGCTCCAGTACCTCACGGTCACCGAGCACAGCCAGGCGGCCATCTACGCGGGTGGGCTCAAAGAGGACGATCTCAAGCGCCAGTGGGAGGAGATCGACCGGGTGAACGAAGCCGTCCCGGGCTTCCGGCTGCTCAAGGGCATCGAGGTGGACATCCTGGAGACGGGGGCGCTCGACTACCGCGACAGTGTGCTGGAGCAGCTCGAGGTGGTGATTGGCTCCATCCACGTGCGGCACAGTTTGAACGAAGAGCAGATGACGCAGCGGCTGCTCAACGCGATGGACAACCCGTGCCTGAACATCATCGGACACCCCACGGGGCGCCTCATCCACGAGCGTGATCCCTACCCGCTGCGCATGGAGGCGGTGCTGGACCGGGCCGCTGAGCGCGGCGTGGTGATGGAGGTGAACGGTAAACCCGCGCGATTGGACCTGAAGGCCGAGCACGTCCGCATGGCCGTCCAGCGAGGGGTGAAGCTCGTGGTGAGCGCCGATGCGCACAAGATCGAGGACCTGCCCCACCTCATCTTCGCGGTGGCCACGGCACGCAAGGGCTGGGCGCGCAAGGGCGATGTCCTGAACACGCAGCCCGCGGACCAGTTCATCCGCGCCCTCAAGGCCCAGCGGGCGCGCTAAAAGCCCACGACTTTTGTGCCAGCGTCAGGAAACTCATCGGGCACACCTGCGTCCATGGGCTGCCGCGAGTTCTTCTCTGCACGGATCTCCTGACGCGCGGCAACAACCCCGTCGAATGAGAAAAGCCAGACTTCTGCCTTGAGGCATTCTGGCCCGGGGCCAGTCAAATGCTCATCGAACAACGAAAAATCAACCTCTTTGCCGAACCAATAACCCTGCTCAAGGATCAGGAGATCCTCTTTTCGGTGTGCGGAGAATCCATCCCAAGTCATAAAGCGAACCGGCAATCCACTCTGGCAATCTACAGGTGCTCTCACTTCGACTTGGAGGTCTGGAATGAGCTGCCTGTTCAACCGCAGCTGGCCTTCCTCGACACCGATCAGGAGACGCCCAGACAGCTTCTCCCCGTCGTAATGCACTTCTTGAAACTCCAGGCGGACACGGCCTATTGCCGCGTTGGGTGTGTCTTTCCGTGGAGCAGCGCAAGCGCTCCCGAGAAGCACCGCCAGTCCTAGGGCAAGGCTCCACACAGCCTGAGTCACGCGCCTGACGCGATGGAGACAAGGACGCATGGTGCCTCAACCGGCAGGGCCTGCTTGGCCCATCCAGCGTAACATGCGCTCTCGGGCGTCCAAAGAGCCGCACACTCCCTGGAGCGGTGCTAGCCTCTCTGCCGTCGTGATGGTTCGCCTCCTTCTCTTCCTCTTCCTTGTCCTCCCTCCCGCTACTGCTGCCGCCGAGCGCCCCACGCGCGCGGACCTGCAGAAGGCGGTTGAGCTGCATGAGCGCTCGGTCGTGCGCGTCCTCGCTTCTCGCAAGGCCGGCCCCGGCGTCTTCGTCGGCAGCGAGGGGCAGGTGCTCACCGCCGTCGACCACGTGAGCCTGGAGTCCACCGAGGTGGAGTTCGCGGGCCAGCGGCTCGCCGCCTCGGTGGTGCTCGCCAACGCGGCCCTCAAGGTCGCCGTCGTTGCCGCCCCCAGCGGCACCTACCCCTCCGTGCCCGTGAAGGTCAGTGCCGACGGTCTCGAAGGCCAGTGGCTCATCGGCGTCATCCGCGGCAAGGGCAAGAAGGCCCCCTCTCAGCCCTTCACCGCCGTGGCTCAGCGCTCAAAGCAGGAGCCTTTCGTGGACGTGGGCATCCCCTTCGCCCCAGGCACTCCGCTCTTCGATACCCAGGGCCGGCTCGTCGCCGTCGTCGTCCAGCGCCGCACCGGCGGGTGCCGCGCCTTGCCCCTGTCCGCCGTGAAGCTCCAGCTCGCCTCCGCTTCGGCGGGAACCCCATGAGCACCTCCACCGCTCAGCCCTGGCGCCCCGCAGCCGTGCAGGAGGTGGTGATCCTCTGGGCCATCGGCTTCTTCGGCATCATCGTCTCGTTCCTGCTCTTCGGCGGCACCAGCATCCCCAAGCTCGTGGCCACCGTGGGCTTCCTCTACCTGCCCCTCATCCCCATGCGGTGGCGGGACGAAGACTTCGCCGACTATGGCCTCTCGCTCCGCGCCTGGCGACAGGACCTCAAGCTCTTCCTCCTCCTGAGCCTCATCGTCGGGCCGCTCTTCTTCGGCGCCTTCTATTTCTGGGTGGAGCTCGTGCCTCAACTGCCTCCCGAGCTGGCACGGTTCCTCACGCCCCACAACGGCCCCGGCCACTTCTCCCCTCGGCTGCCCCCGCGCTTCGGCGAGTGGGTCATCGATCAGCTCTTCGTCGTCGCGCTCCCCGAGGAGTTCTTCTACCGGGGATACATGCAGACCCGCCTGCGCGACGCCTGGCCGCAGGGCCGCAAGGTGCTCGGCGTCCGGCTGGGGCCCGCCTTCTGGATCACCCCCGTCCTCTTCGCCCTGGGCCATCTCGCCATCTTCCAGGCCTGGCGCCTCTCCGTCTTCTTCCCCGCCCTGCTCTTCGGCTGGATGCGCGAGCGCACCGGCACCATCGTCGGCGCCGCCCTCTTCCACGCCGCCTGCAACCTCTTCGTCCATTTCCTCGAGGTCTCCTTCTTCGGCGGTCCTTAGAGCTGTGAATGGAGTGGATGGGGCAAGGCTGACCCCCTCTCGTCCAGCGCCCATTTATTCAACTGCTCACAAGTATTCAGAGAAATAGGGTATAGCTGCGCCACCCTGGTGCCCGCGCTCCCCGTAGCTGGGCACCGCTTCGAGGGGGCACACCCAGTGAACCGTCTTCAGAGAAGTCAGGCGCTCGGACTGGCCGTAGCGCTATGCACGGCGTTAGCGGCACCTTCCGTCCTCGCCCAGCAGAACTCGTCGGTGATCACCGGCACCGTGGCGGATGCCAGCAACCAGCAGCCTCTCGCCGACGTGACCGTCACCGCCAAGTCCGACGTCCTCCAGGGCGAAGAGGTCACCGTCACCGACGCCACCGGTAATTACCGCCTGCCGCAGCTGCCCCCCGGCGTCTACACGCTGTACTTCGACAAGACGGGCTTCCAGCCTTACAAGCGCCCCGAGATCACCCTGCGTCTCAACCGCACCATCCGCCTCAACGCCCAGCTCCTGCCGGATGAGTTCGAGACCACCCTGGAGATCTCTGGCACCCCGCCCGCCATCGACGTGGGCTCCACCCGCACCGGCATCAGCGTGGACACAGACCTGGTGCGCAACATCGCCGTGGTGCGCCCCGGCACCAAGGGCAGCGCGGCGCGCTCCTTCGAGAGCCTGGCTGAGCTGGCCCCGGGCGCCAACTCGGATGCGTACGGCATCTCCCTCAACGGCACCACGTCGCCGGAGAACGGCTTCCTCGTGGACGGCCTGTCCACCGGCAACCCGGCCACGGGCGTGCTCGGCTCGCCCATCTCCGTGGAGTTCATCCAGGAGGTGAACGTCATCACCGGTGGCTTCATGCCCGAGTTCGGCCGCTCCACCGGCGGCGTCGTCACCGCCGTCACCAAGTCCGGCTCCAACAAGTTCCAAGGCTCGTTCTTCAGCAACCTCACCCCCGGCGCCTTCGAGGGCTCTCCCGAGCCCGTGCTGCGCGAGGGCAACGTCGTGACCACCAAACAGAAGCTGTGGAACCTGGGTGACTTCGGCGGAGACCTGGGCGGCCCCATCATCCCTGACAAGCTCTGGTTCTACGTGGGCGTGGCGCCCTCCTTCACCCGCCGCCAGCTGGAGCGCAACCTGAACACCTTTGTGCTCGACGCGGAAGGCAACCGCATCCGCGACGAGAACGGCTTCTCCCGCACCGAGCCCATCCTCGGCACCACGACGAACTACTTCGCCGACCAGCGCAGCGTGCAGTACATCGGCAAGCTCACGTGGCAGGCCGCCGCGGACCACACCCTCACGCTGTCCATCTACGGCGCGCCCAGCAGTTCTGGCGGCGACGGCCGCTTCGGCTACCGCGTGGATGACAACGCCGTGGAGGTGGAAAACCTCGCTGGCAACTACGCCGCGTACGCGCACCGCTACAAGCAGGACTCGCGCGACATCTCCCTGAAGCTGGCCTCCTCCTTCATGGAGAAGAAGATCCTCCTGGACGCCACCGTGGGCTGGCACCACCAGTTCGACTCCGTCCTGCCCTCGGACGGCACGGGCATTGGCAGCGGCCAGGGCCTGTCGCTCCTGCCCCAGTTCGAGATGCAGCGCTCCAGCCGCCCGGATCCCGCCAACCCGAGCCGCAGCCTGCCCGCCTTCTACTCCATCAATGACTTCGAGCAGCTGCCGGATCCCTCCGTGTGCGACCCGGCGGGCACCGTCAACGCCGTGCGCTGCCCCGTCACCACGTACCTGTTCGGCGGCCCTGGCTTCCTCCAGGACCGCACCGTGGAGCGGTACCAGGCCAACCTCGTGGGCACCCTGCTCTTCACCGCGGGCGGCCACCACGTCGTCAAGGCCGGCTTCGACGGCGAGATCATGACGAACGAGGACGTGCGCGGCTACTCGGGCCAGGTCCTCTACCGCGAGAACGTGAACGGCCAGACGTTCCAGGACTTCCGCGCGTTCGGCTACCTCGTCGGCCCGGACGACGTGAGGATCCAGGACTCGGTGAACCCCGCCACCCGCGCCCTGGCGCTCGGCGGCTTCCTGCAGGACTCGTGGAGCGTGATGGACAAGGTGACGCTCAACGCGGGCGTCCGCTACGACACGCAGACGGTGTACGGGACCGGCGGCGACGTGGCCTTCGAGCTGCCCAACCAGCTCTCCCCGCGCGTGGGCCTCATCTACGACTTCACCCAGCAGGGCCGCTCCAAGCTGTACGCCAGCTTCGCGCGCTACTACCAGAACGCGGTGCTGGCCATGGTGAACTCGCAGTTCTCCAACATCACCCGCATCCAGGCCAACCGCCGCCGCGCGGCCCAGGGTGACGCGCCCGGGTGCGATCCGCTCACCCAGGCGGCGCCCTACACCGAGTGCCGCGATGACAAGAACGTCATCCCCTCGGGCAGCCCGGAGATCCTCAGCAAGAAGTACGCGCAGACCTTCGCCATCAACAGCCCGGTGGATCCGGATCTGGAGCCGCAGTCCTCGGACGAGTGGGTGGTGGGCGGTGACTACGAGATCTTCCCGAGCGCCACCGTGGGCCTGTCCTACACGCACCGCGACATGAACGCCGTCATCGAAGACATGTCCCGCAACGAGGCCACCAACTACTTCATCGGAAACCCGGGCCGAGGCATCGCCTCCGAGTTCCCCAAGCCGGTGCGCAACTACGACGCGGTGACGCTGGCCTTCAACAAGGCCTTCTCGGACCTGTGGCTGGTGCAGGCCAGCTACACCTGGTCCCGCCTCTACGGGAACTACTCCGGCCTCTTCCGCCCGGAGAACCTCCAGCTGGCCCCCAACGTCACCTCGGACTTTGACTTGATCTCCCTCACGGAGAACAAGATGGGCCTGCTGCTCTTGGACCACACGCACTCGGTGAAGCTCTACGGCGCCAAGGAGTTCCCCCTCACCGCGAAGATTGGCCTCAACCTGGGTCTGTCCTACCGGGGCACCTCGGGCGCGCCCATCAACGTCACCGGCGCTCACTACATCTACGGCCCGGAGTTCACCTTCATCCTCCCGCGCGGTTCGGGCGGCCGGCTGCCCTTCGTGCACAACATCGACACGCGCCTGTCCGCCAACTACCGGCTGAGCGGGGACATGGTGGCCAGCGTCAGCATGGACGTCTTCAACCTGTTCAACTTCCAGGCCGCCACCGCCGTGGACCAGCGCTACACCTCGGAGACGGTGGACGCCATCATCGGCGGCACCACGACGGACCTGGCGAACCTGAAGGCCCGCGGCACCGATCGCACTGTCGTCGTCAACCCCAACTTCGGCAAGCCCACCGCCTACCAGTCGCCCCGCAGCATCCGCTTCGGCGCGCGCCTCTCCTTCTAAAGCGGAGCTCTCCTCACCATGACGAACTCATCCGCCTTCCGCTGGATCCTCTCCCTGGGGTGCATGACGCTGCTCGGCGCCTGCAACGCCGAGCAGCCCCTGCCCCAGTGCACCATTGGACGCGGCGAGCACGCCGTGCGCTACACGCTCGTCCGGGGCACCGGCGCCTGCGCCACCAAGCGGGCCGAGAAGATCGGCGCGCAGATCTTCCGCACGCCGGGCTCGGGCCTGCCTCCCACGCTGGACTTCCGGCCGGGTCCCTTGGCTGCCAACGAGGGCAAGGACACGGCCAACCCCATCAACGCGGCCGGAGACTTCACCACCGAGTACCCGAGCGAGAAGGAGCTCTGCGTGGTGCCCAGCATGTCCGAGGCCCGCCAGCGCGTGCCGCAGACGGACGGGACGACGACAGACATCCGCTACGAGTTCAGCAACGTGCGCGTGCAGGGCTCCGCCGCCATCCCCGGCACGCAGTGGATCGCCGACCTGACGTACACGGAGAACGACTGCACCGCCCAGTACGTGGCGGTGGGCATGTTCCCCGCGCTCAAGTGCGAGCGCACCGTGAACGGCCAGATCGAGCGTGACCCGGCCATCTGCCAGCAGCCCCGGGCGGGCCTCTCCATTGATCCGGCCTTCCCCACCACGTGCGACGAGAGCACCAACCTGTGTGTGCTCAGGGGTGATCCGCCGTCGCTCATTCTCCAGCCGTAGGTCGCCGCAGCCTCGAGGCCCTGGAGCTTTCCGCCCGCGAACACGAGGCGGGACCCCAGGGCTTGCGCGCACGCTCGCTCGTGAACAGTTTGGGCTCCCCATTTCAGATGTTCCCCAGGAGCCCTACCCCCATGAATCGGCTTGTCGCGACGCTGGCCTGCCTTGCACTCAGCGCGTGTTCACCGGTGAACGAAGACGATGCCGAGGAGGCCGGATTTCTCCCCTCCTCGGTGGACCTGCAGACCGCGCGCGCCGCGATGCGCATCGAGAACGGCGGCAGCCTCAACGGTGGCAGCCTCAACGGCGGCAGCCTCAACGGTGGCAGCCTCAACGGTGGCAGCCTCAACGGGAATGATCTCTCCGGGTTCCTGGTCCACGTGGACTACGATTTCGCGAGCGTGGACGGGAGATCGGACCTCGATTGGCTGCGCATCGAGGGGACTCAGTTCAAGGCGAAGAGGGGCCCGGCCATCTACTCGGGCTACGACTTCTGGGGGGCCCGGTTCTTCGGGCACCTGGGAGACGGCCGCCGGGCGACGCTGCGCATCGCTGCCATGCGGCAGGCCGCGGAGCCCAACCAAGACCTGACCGAGTACTGGGTCGAGTACCGGGATGATGGGGGGAACTGGCACCCCATCTGCCGCGACTACACCGGCACCGCAGTCTGGGCGTACCCGGTGAAGGGCGTCTACGACTACCGCAGCGGTGTGCCCACGGGCGGCGCCCACTTCGACGAACCCACCCGCTTCACCTTCGCGTGTGGCGGAGGCGCGATCGTGAAGTGCATCAACTTGGGCTACCGCCCCTGGGTGACGCACAACGGGGAGTCGCTGGCCCCGTACCACCAGGCGTGCACGCGGCTGCTCCGCGCGGACTACTGCGGCGACGGCTCGACCTACACGCAGAACGGCAACCGGGTGAACCTGTATGATCCTCTGGGGCTTCAGCAGGACACCGAGAACTGGATCTTCGAGGCGGCCTGGGACGAGAACGGCGCGCGGTGCTTCTACCCGCTGAACCGCTCGCACGCGGGCATCCCCTGCTACGACACCCGTGTGGAGCTCTTCTGCGGCACCAACCTGTCCTCACAGACCCTGGGCATCCGGCTCGTCAACGAGACGCCGACCGCAGGCCTCACCCCGTAGGCAGCCAGGCATGCGCGAGCCCGGCAAAGTGTTGGCTGTGACACAAACCGGAGACCCCTCCAGGGACTCTCTTCTCTGCCCCCGAGGCTAAAATCTCGTTCCGTCATGGCTGAACTCCCTTCCGCTCCCGCCTCTTCTCCGCTGGCTGGCACCTCGTCCACGGGCGCAGCTCACGCACGGCGCATCCTCGTCGTCGAGGACTATGAGGACAACCGCGAGCTGTATGCGACGTACCTCTCCCTGCAGGGGTTCGAGGTGCTGACCGCCGAGAACGGCGCCCAGGCCCTGGAGTGCGTACGGGAGTCCTCCCCGGACGTCATCCTGATGGACCTGTCGCTCCCCGTCCTGAGCGGCTGGGACGCCATCCGGGAGCTCAAGATGGATCCTCACACCCGCGGCATTCCCATCCTCGCCCTCACGGGCCACGCCACGCCGACCCACAAGGCCCGGGCGCAAGAGGCCGGCGCGGATGACTTCGCCGCCAAGCCTTGCCCGCTTCAGGATGTGGAGCAGCGGATCCTCGATCTGCTCAAGGGCCCCTCTTCGCGACTGGGAGAGGTGGGCTGACTCCCTCCTCCTGGAAGCCGCCCGAGCGGTTCGACGAATACCGGCTGGTGCGTCCCCTGGGCCGTGGCAGCACCGGGCAGGTATTCCTGGCGCACGACACGCTGCTCGAGCGTGCGGTCGCCGTGAAGTTCCTCCCTGCGGGGGACCAGGCAGGGCTGGCCCGCTTCCTCAACGAGGCGCGTGCCGCCGCCCGTGTCCAGCACCCTCACGTCGTCACCCTCTACCGCGTGGGGCAGGTAGAGGGCTACGCCTACCTCGTCACCGAGTACACCCCGGGCGTCAGCCTGGATCGGGTGAAGAAGCCCGTGCCCTGGGAGCGGGCGCTGCAAGTGGGACGCGACCTGGCACGCGGCCTGGCCGCCGCTCACCGCCGGGGCGTGCTGCACCGCGACCTCAAGCCCGGCAACATCATCATCACCGAGCCTGGGCAAGCGAAGCTGCTGGACTTCGGCCTGGCCAAGCTGCTCGAGAACCACCTGGCCCCCGCCTCCGAGCTGCAACTGAAGCCGCCCGACTCTGACGGCTCGATTCCCCTCTCTCCGGTGGGAACGCCCTATTACATGGCCCCCGAGGCCTGGGGCACTGAAGAGTCCACGGCCCGCGCGGACATCTACTCGCTGGGAGCCGTCCTGTATGAGCTGTGCTGCGGACGAGCCCCCTTCCGGCATGTGCCTTTCGCCGCCCTGCCTCAGACGGTGCAGCGCGAGGAGACCCCGCCCCTGCGAGAGGCCGCGCCGGGCCTGGATGCGGCGCTGGCGTCCGTGGTGGAGCGCTGCCTGCGGCGGGATCCGCTCTCGCGCTATGCCTCCGCCGAGGAGCTGCTGGACGCGCTGGAGCAGGTGGGCTCCGCCGAGGCGCGTCTGCCCGTTCCCGAGGGCAACCCCTACCGGGGCCTGAGCGCCTTCGAGGCCGAGCACCGCTCCGTCTTCTTCGGACGCGCTCGGGAGGCGCGCACGGTGCTGGAGCGGCTGAGCTCCGACGGCTTCGTCCTGCTCACCGGAGATTCGGGGGTGGGCAAGTCCTCGCTGTGCGCGGCGGGGGTACTGCCCTCGATCGACGAGGGAGCCCTGGGAGATGGGCGACGGTGGGAGACGCGGCGGATGGTGCCGGGACGGCGGCCGCTCAGCGCTCTTGCGCGGGTGCTGGCTCCCAGATGGGGCGAGTCCGCCGAGACCTTGGTGGCCCAGTGGGTGGCGGAGCCCGAGGCGCTTGCCCGTCGGATTCGCGGGGCGCTGGGCAGCGCTGCGGGCCTGGCGCTCTACGTGGATCAGCTGGAGGAGCTCGTCACGCTGAGCGTGCCGGAGGAGGCGTCCTCGTTCGCCCAGGCCCTCGCACCTCTGGCCCAGGGGCTGCCCGGGGTCAGGCTGGTGGCCACGGCCCGCAGCGACTTCCTCACCCGCCTCGCGGGCCTGCCTGGGCTGGGACCCCAGGTGGGCAGAGCGATCCATCTGGTGCCTCCGCTCGGTCCCACCGAGGTCCGCGAGGCCGTGATTGGACCGGCCCGCGTCAAGGGCTTCCGCTTCGAGTCCGAGGCGCTGGTGAAGACCCTCGTGGACGCGACCGTGTCGGCCCACGGTGGGCTGCCGCTGCTGCAGTTCGCGCTGGCGCAGCTCTGGGAGGGCCGCTCCCGGGAGCACGCGGTCATCCCCGCCTCGGCGCTGGAGGTGCTCGGAGGCGTGTCGGGCGCACTGGCCCGGCATGCCGACGGAGTCGTGGAGGCCCTGCCCGCCGAACAGCAGCGCGCCGCCCGCTCCCTGTTGCTGCGGCTGGTGACGAACGAGGGAACGCGCGCCCGGCGCAGTGCCGACGAGCTGTGCGGAGATGACACGCGCTACCGCGCCGCACTGGAGGCGCTGGTCCGTGGCCGGTTGGTGACGGCGCGCGAGGCCGCGGAGGGCAGCACCTATGAGGTGGCCCACGAGGCGCTGCTGCACGGGTGGGCCACCCTGGCGCGCTGGCTGGCGGAAGAGGGAGAGACGCGCGAGGTCCGGCTGAGGCTGGAGGCGGGCGCGCGCGAGTGGGAGCGGACCGCAAACTCCGCCGAGGTGCTGTGGGGAGAGCGAGCGCTGCAGGAGGCCCAGGCGCTGGAGCCCGAGGAGCTGCCGGAGCGAGAGCGGCGCTTCTTGGAGGCGTCGCGCCAGGAGCTGCGGCGGCGACGGCGGCGGCGGCAAGCGGTGGGAGCGGCCTTCCTCGTCTCGCTGCTGGCCGCCGCGGGTCTGGTGCAACTGCGCGGGGCGATGGAGCGCGAACGGGCCGCGACCGCCGAGCTGACGGTGGCACGCGAGCACCTGGCCAAGGCAACCCATGCCGCGGAAGCGCAGGAACGGGCCGCGAATGAAGCCTTCCAGGCCTTCGACACGGGCCGCCTGCCAGAAGCCGAGGCAGCGTGGGCCGAGGCACGTCAGCATGCCTCCGAGACAGACCTGCACCAGGCCAAGCAGGGCGAGGCCCTCGAACGCGCACTGGCCCTGGCACCCGGACACCCGGAGGTACGGGGGCTGCTGTCGGATGCCCTGCTGACACGCGCGGGGCGAGCGGAAGCGATGGGGCAGAAGAGCTTGCGCGATGTGCTCGCCAGCCGGCTTCAGTTGGTAGACACGGAAGGGGAGCGCTGGGCACGGTGGACAGCTCCGGCGCGGCTCCAGGTGACGAAGCCCCCAGAGTCACTCCTGCGTGTGCAGCGGTATGTTCCCTCGCACGAGGGCTCCCTGGCACTGGAGGACGTACCGAACGGCGCGGAGAACGAGACGCTGAGCCTGTCCGCGGGCTCATACCTGCTCACGATGCACCCGACCGATGGGGCTGAGGTGCGTTTGCCGGTGATGCTGGGGCGCGGGGAACACCGTCAAGTGAACCTGCAGCCTCCCCCCACCCGCACTCCCTCAGGCTTTGTCTACGTGCCCCCCGGCCGCTTCCTCTTCGGGAGCACGGCGGACGAGAGCGTCCGTCAGTTCTTCAACGCCGCCCCTCAGCACCCGGTGGAGACAAAGGGCTACTTCATCGGCCGCTACGAGGTGACGTGGGCGGAGTACCTGGCCTTCCTGGAGTCGCTGCCTCCGAAGCTCCAGGAGGAGCACCTGCCCCGCGCGGGCAGCACGGGCCTGTATGGCTCACTGTCCCTGAGCCGCGAGGCGAGTGGACGCTGGGTGCTCGCCCTGCAGCCCACCACCCAGCGACTCGAAGCGCGCCAAGGCGAGCGCCTGCGCTACCCGGGCCGCACCGTCCGCGCGGAGGTGGAGTGGGAGCGGCTGCCGGTGGTGGGGATCCGCTACGGGGACGCCCAGGCTTATGCGGCGTGGCTGGCCTCCACGGGCCGAGTGCCCGGGGCACGGCTCTGCACGGAGCTGGAGTGGGAGCGCGCCGCCCGCGGTGCCGACGGACGGGAGTACCCCCATGGGGACCGGCTGCTGCCCAACGAGGCCAACTTCGATCAAACCTACGGCAAGGAGCCGCTCTCCTTCGGTCCAGACGAAGTGGGCAGTCACCCAGCCTCCGCCAGTCCCTTTGGCCTCGAAGACATGGCCGGCAACGTGTGGGAGTGGACCGGCTCTGTCCTCAACCCTGGCCAGCCGGTGGCACGGGGGAGCAGCTACTACTTCAGCGCCGCCACCTGCCGCGCCACCAACCGCGAGGCCCCGGAGGCCTCCTTCCGAGACCTCACCGTGGGCATGCGGCTGTGCGCCAGCCTTCCGGAGTGAGCGTTTCCTTCCCCACAGTGAACCGGAGTCCACGTTGCCGCTGTGCTTTCAAGATCTACTGTGGTCGAAACCATCCCAATTCGAGCTTCCCGTGGAAATCCAAGCCCTCGAAGAAAGCGCTGAGGAGCTCTATGAGCACGCGCCCTGTGGCTACATCTCCACACTGCCGAACGGAACCATCGTCAAGGTCAACCAGACGTTCCTGAAGTGGACGGGCTACTCACGCGAGGAGCTGCTGGGTGGTAAGCGCTTCCAGGATCTGCTGGCGGTGGGGGCGAAGATCTTCCACGAGACGCACTACGCACCCCTCTTGCAGATGCAGGGCGCCGTCGAGGAGATCAACTTCGAGCTGGTGAGCAAGAGCGGACGCCCGCTGCCGGTGCTGGCCAACACGGTCCAGAAGAAGGACGAGGCCGGCAAGGTGCTCCTGCACCGCACCACCGTCTTCAACATCTCGGACCGGAAGACGTACGAGCGGGAGCTGGTACTGGCGCGAAAGAAGGCCGAGGAGGCCGCCAAGGCCAAGGCGGACTTCCTCTCCATGATGAGCCACGAGATCCGCACCCCGATGAACGCCATCATCGGGCTGTCGAACCTGCTGGGGCAGACGGCGCTCTCATCGCAGCAGCACAAGTACTTGCAGATCCTGCAGACCTCGTCCGAGAACCTGCTCAACCTGCTCAACAACATCCTGGACTTCAGCAAGATCGAGGCGGGCAAGGTCTCTCTGGAGGAGAAGCGCTTCAACGTCCGCCAGCTCATCTACGGCATCTTCCACGGGCTCAACGTGAAGGCCGAGGAGAAGGGCCTGGCCGTGCGGGTGGAGATTGACGAGCAGGTGCCCGCCTGGTTGATGGGAGATCCCGTCAAGCTGGGGCAGATCCTCACCAACCTGCTGGGCAATGCCATCAAGTTCACCGAGGAGGGCTCCGTCACGCTGGCGGCGCGGGTGCGCGAGGCCACCCCGGAGGCCATCTCCGTGGACTTCCACGTCAGCGACACGGGCATCGGCATTGCCCCGGACCGCCTGGCGCACGTCTTCGAGGAGTTCTCCCAGGCCAGCTACGACATCAACCTGAAGTACGGCGGCACGGGCCTGGGCCTCACCATCTGCCAGAAGCTGCTGGAGATGTACGGCAGCACCATGAAGGTGGAGAGCGAGCTGGGCCGAGGCACCACGTTCTCCTTCCCCCTGCGCCTGAAGCGCGCCCAGGGCGAGGAGGAGTCCACCGGCCCCGCCGAGTACCTCTCGGACTCGCAGATTCTCCGCGGCGTCCGGGTGCTGGTGGCCGAGGACAACTCCGTCAACGTCTTCGTCGTCTCCCAGTTCCTGCGCAAGTGGGGCATCGACTTCGAGGTGGTGGAGAACGGGCATCAGGCCCTCGAGAAGCTCCAGCAGCGCACCTATGAACTGGTGCTGATGGACCTGCAGATGCCCGTGCTCTCCGGCTACGAGGCCACCTATACCCTGCGGAACCTCCCGGACGAGCGCTTCCGGCGGCTGCCCATCCTGGCGCTGACGGCCTCGGCCCGGCCGGGCCTGGAGGAGCGCGTGGATCTGGCCGGCTTCACGGACTACGTGGGCAAGCCCTTCAAGCCGGATGAGCTCTTCGCGAAGATCGCCCAGTACGTCACCCTGCCCGCGCCGCCGCCCTCCCCGAAGCCCCTTCCCGAAGAGAAGCGAGAGCCGCCCACGGCCGCGGTGGACGAGGCCCTCCCCCCGCCGCGGTTCAGCTTCGAGAAGTTCCGTGCCATGGCCGAGGGAGACACCCAGGGCCTGTTGGAGCTCAGCACCCTGGCCCTCGGCAACACCGAGCAGTGCAAGCACGACTTCCAGCAAGCCCTGGAGGAGCGGGACGCCGAGGCGTTCGAGTTCCACGCCCACCGGATGAAGATGACGCTGGAGTTGCTGCAGACTCACGCGCTGTGGGCGGCGCTCCAGAAGGGCCGCTCTCTCCTGACAAACGGAACGTGGACTCCGGATCGGAGCCACGCCGCTGTCCACGCAATCCACCAAGAGTTGGATGCCCTCATCGCGGCGTTGAAGGAAGAGGTGCGGACCGTCTCCGCGTGCCTCCCCCCCGTGAGCGAGCCCCTGGCCAGGCCCCAGCCCGTGCAGCACCCCTGAATGCGCGCGCCGCGGCCCCGGAGGGCGTCCGCTCAGATCGCGGGAAGGTGGCGGACCTGGAGATCTTCGCTTACCGCCAGCACCGTGCCTTGAGTCAGCTCCACCCATCCCTGGGTGCGCTTCACATGGCTGGCCACCACCACCGCCCGGTGGCGCCGGTGCGCGATCACCTTGGGATGTGTCTCCGGCGTCGTCGAGGTGATGCCGCACACCTCGCAGTGATCCGTGCCCTCCAGCCGCGTGTAATAGAGAGGCGCCTCGCCCGAGCGCGTCGCCACGAGGATCCGCCCATTGGTGGCCACGAAGTTCAGCGTGGAGGTTCGCGCCGCCCCGCCCTGGGCCGCCGCACGCTCCAGTTCCCGCGCCGTCTCCCTCAGCCAGTGGCCTGCCACCTCCGCCTCCAGCCGCGGATCCTCCATGCGCCCCAGATCCCGCAGGTGCTTGAGGAAGTGCGCGAACGCCACCTCGCCCTCTGTGGAGCCCTTCACCTGCCACTGGAGAAACTCGGGCAGCGGCTCCAGCAGCGAAGTCCTCAGCCAATCGAAGCCCTGCAGCGCGCCCTGGTGGGCGAACAGCCACGCCCTGGACCGGAACGGCTGGGTGTTGTCCTCGAGCGACAGTCCCACCGGCAGCTTGCCCCCGTGAAACACGAGCGCCGCCGACTCGTGCGGGGGAGCCAGCGAGCTCACCGACAGCCCCGCGTCGCTCGACAACCGGCGCAACAGCACCTCACCGTCCGCGTACGTTCCCACACCCACGGCGTTGGCCCGGGGCTCCGCCTGGAGGAGAACCTGACCCTCCAGCCGCGCCAGCTCGCACTTCAGCAGGTTGGGATCCGAGGAGAGCACCGCCAGGACGACCGACATGGAACAAAACCTCCGGATGAAGCGTGTGGCTCAGCAGTTAAATAGTGACGCCAGCCCCCCCGCTCAACCCACGCTCCCCAGGCCCCTCTCCCCCCGCTAAGCCCTTGAAATGGTTCGGATTTAGAGAGACGGAAGGTTTGACACGCCCGCACCCAGGTGCGAACATCCCCGCGCTTTAAAGGACTGCAAGAGTCCCGAAGTACCCGTGCAGAACTTCACCGGAGACGGAATGTCGGACGAGATTGCAATCGGCATCGACCTGGGCACCTCGTACTCGTGCGTGGCGGTGGTCCAGGACGGACAGCCGGGGGTCATCCCCAATGAGTGGGGCGAGACCAGCCATGCCTCGTGCGTCTCGTTCCTGGAAGACGGCTCGGTGCTGGTGGGCAATGCGGCCAAGAAGAACATCATCCAAGCGCCCGAGGCGACGGTGTACTCCGCCAAGCGGCTCATTGGCCGCTACTTCTTCTCGGACGAGGTGAAGAAGGCCCAGGCGGTGATGCCGTACAACATCGTCGAGGGCGATCACAACTCGGTGCGCATCGAGGTGCGCGGCAGCACGTACTCGCTGCCGGAGATCTCCGCGCTGGTGCTCAAGGAGATGAAGGCCGTCGCGGAGACGTACCTGGGGCGCGAGGTGACCAAGGCCGTCGTCACGGTGCCGGCTTACTTCAACGACAACCAGCGCCAGGCCACCAAGGACGCGGGCCGCGTGGCGGGGCTCGAGGTGCTGCGCATCCTCAATGAGCCCACCGCGGCGGCGCTCGCCTACGGCTTCGGCCGGGACGTGAACCAGCGCGTGGTGGTCTACGATCTGGGCGGCGGTACGTTCGACGTGTCCATCCTGGAGATCGGCAAGGACGTGTTCGAGGTGCTCTCCACCGCGGGCGATACGTACCTGGGCGGCGATGACTTCGACGACCGCATCATGACGTGGCTGGCCGAGGACTTCCTGGCCAAGACGCGGCTGGATCTGCGGCAGAACAAGTACTGCCTGCAGATGCTGAAGGACGCGGCGGAGAAGGCGAAGATCGACGTGGGCCAGTACGGCGTGGCGGACGTGCTCTGCGAGGGCATCTGCCAGGACGCCAACGGCAAGGTGCTGAACCTGAAGCAGCATCTCACCCAGGACCAGTTCAACCGCATGGTGATGGACCTGGTGCAGCGCACCTTCAAGGTGTGCGACGAGGCGCTGCAGAGCGCCCGGCTGACGGCCTCGGACATCGACGCGGTGATTCTGGTGGGCGGCCCCACGCGCCTGCCCATCATCCGCAACTCCGTGAAGCACTACTTCCAGCGGGAGCCCATGGAGGGCATCAACCCGGACCAGGTGGTGGCGCTGGGGGCATGCCTCCAGGCGCACGCGCTGCTGGACGCTGGGGCGGAGACGTTCCTGGTGGACGTGACGCCGCTGACGTTGCGGCTTGGCACCGTGGGCGGCTACACCGAGAAGATCATCGACAAGAACACGCCGGTGCCGATCGACCGCTCGAAGACCTTCACCACCAGCCGTGACGGGCAGGAGAAGGTGAAGATCCGCGTGTACCAAGGCGAGTCCAACCGCGCCGACGAGTGCGAGCTGCTGGGCGAGTTCGAGTTCTCGGGCTTCCGCATCGGCTACCGCGGCGAGGTGAAGATCGAAGTGACGTTCGAGATCGACACCAACGGCCTGGTGAACGTGTCCGCCTGTGACACGGAGACCGGCCAGAAGACGACGACCACGCTGACGCTGTCCTCGGGCATGTCCGAGGACGACATCCAGCGGTCCATGGAGGCCACGCGGCAGATCCAGCTCGCGGGCCACAACACCGACCTTCCCTCCGTGGCCTGAGAGGCCTCTGACAGGCTCTGACGATGTCCCAGCCCCCCGACCCCAGCGGTAAGCCCCCCGGCCCCCCTCCCGGCCCCGCCCCCGCGCGCCCGGCGGCCCCAGGTGCGCCCCGGGCTCCCACTGCTCCGGGTGTCCCGCCTCGCGCGGCGTCTCCAGGAGCCGCTCCGGGTGCCCCGCGCCCCGCGAGCACTGTGCCCGTCGCCCAGCCGATCCCCGCCGTGGGTGCTTCGCAGCGCCCCGTGGCTCCGGGGACTCCGCCCCCGCCGCCTGTGCCGAGCACTCCGCCGGTTCCCACTGCGGCGCCGCGCCCCGCTGCACCGCAGATGCCGGCTCGCCTGCTCTCACCCGCCACACCGGTTCCCGTGGTAGGGCCTCCTCCCGCTCCGGTTCCCGTGGGCGAGCGCCCCACGGTTCCGGGCATCGCCACCGTGCAAGGGGCCGTGCCGCCCTCGGAGCGGCCCACGGTTCCAGGCATGCCCCCGCTTCCTTATGACGCGTACCCGTCGGTCACGACGCCCACCGTGCCGGGCTCGCCGGGAGTGGCGGCGCCTCGACCGGGCTCGCCAGGGGTCGCGGCGCCTCGGCCTGCGCCCGCCGTGGCCAACCGCCCCACGATTCAGGGCATCACCCCTATCTCCGTCACGCCCCAGCCTGGCCCGGGTGTCTCGCTGAGAGAGCCGACTCCAAACTCCCCGGCGGCTCCCGCGTACCGGCCCACCCTCCCGGGCATCGTGCCGATCTCCGTCACTCGGAGCGACACGACTCCGGCGCCCGTTCCTCCCGGTCCGCCTTCCGCGGTGCCTCCGCCTCCACCTGCCGCAGCCGCGGGCACGCCCCCCAAGGGCACGCCAGTGCGCCCACCTGCTCCTGGACAGCCTCCAGCGGGACGTCCTGTTCCGGCGGCCGGTGCGCCGCGTCCTCCGCCGGTGATCGCCGTGGGCCAGACTCCGCCTCCGCCTCCGGTGTCCACGCCTCCTCCCTACCGACCGGGAGAGAAGCCCACGACCTCGCTGCCAGCGGTGGCGACCTCGGCGACGGGCCCCCGGCCCGCTGTGGTGCCGCCTCCCGCCCCGGGACAGCGGCCTCCGTCGCGCTCGGGCATTCCCACCGTGCAGCCAGCTGCGGCACGTCCAGTTCCGGGCGTAGCGCCCGTGGTTCCTCCGGTAGGGGCTCGGCCGCCGCCGCCTCCTCCTCCGGACCGGGACCCAGTGGCTCCGGGTATCGCGCCGGTGGTGCCGCCGGTGGCACCCGCCGCAGCCCGGCTTCCTCCGCCGCCCGCCACGCCACCGCCGCCGCCGCCGGCCGCTACAGCCAAGGGCTCGCTCGATGAGGCACAGATGGCCGAGCTCGCCGCCCGCTGCGCGCAACTCGATCAGAGCGACTACTTCGAGGTGCTGCAGCTCCCGAAGGACGCCACACCGGCGGACATCAAGAAGGCGTTCTACCGCGAGAGCCGCGCCTTCCACCCGGATCGCTTCTACCAGCTCGAGAACAAGGAGCTGAAGGATCAGGTGAACGAGCTCTACAAGCGCGTCACCGAGGCCTACTACGTGCTGCGCGACGACACGAAGCGCCGCAGGTACGTGGCGGACGTGACGGGGCCGGAGCGGGCTCAGAAGCTGCGCTTCACCGAGACCTCCGAGGCCGAGTCGAAGGCGGCGGCGAAGAAGGAGCAGGCCGAGCAGATCGGCACGACCCCCAAGGGCCGAGAGTTCTTCAAGCGTGGCATCGACGATCTGGAGGCGGGCCGTCTGGCCAGCGCCGAGCGCAACCTGAAGATGGCGGTCACCTACGAGTCGTCCAACGCGCTCTATAAGGAGAAGCTCGCCGAGGTGCAGAAGAAGCTGAACGACGAGTCCAAGTCCAAGGGCGAGGCGTTCAAAATCAAGTAAGGCGCAGCAGATGGTAGGAGGGGGTCCACGGTGGTCATCGACGTCACGATCCTGTGCCTGGTCATCTTCTTCGCGCTGATCGGAGCCATCTCGGGGGCGGCGAAGCAGATCGCCCAGATGGTGGGCATGGCCGTCGCCTACTTCGCCTCGAAGCGGCTGGGGCCGGTGCTGGGCCCCAAGCTGGCGGGCTCGTTCGGGGACTCACAGCTGGCCGGGGTGCTGGTGGCCTCGGTGTTGGTGTTCGTGGTGGTGCTGATCACGGTGCGCTACGCACTCGTAGCGCTGCTGCAGCGGCTGATGGCGGGGAAGGATCCGAACAACCGCGGTCCGGACCGGATGATCGGCTTCGTGCTGGGAGGGACGAAGGTGGCGCTCATCTGCTACGTGGTGATGAGCGCTCTGACGTTCGTGGAGCAGCACGTGGTGGTGGCGGGCAAGAAGCTGGGCATCTCGCCAAAGGACTCGAAGGCCTTTGGCCTGGTGCGGAGTCACAACCTCTTCGAGATGACGCAGTTCGCGCCGATCAAGGACTTCGTCCGGGTGGCGCAGGCGAGCACGGATCCAGAGAGGGCGCGGAAGCTCCAGAACGATCCGGCCTACAAGGCGCTGCGGCAGGATCCCCGCTTCCAGCGGGCGCTGAAGGAAGACTCGCTGCGCCGGGCGCTCGAGCAGGGCGACACGCAGGCGCTGCTGCGCAGCAACCTGATCCTCCAGCTCATCCAGGATCCGGAGTTCGCGGCACGGCTGGGCGCAGCGGCCCAGGCCTCGGACCGCTGAGACTGCGCGCCTCCGCAGAGAGAGGTACCCCTTGAGCTGGCGAGAAGTGGGAGCGCTGTTTCTGGTGTGGCTGACGGCTTGCACAGGGACACCGCGAGCCATGCGCGCACTCCAGGACGCGGATCCGGACGAGGTGCGGTCGGCGGCAGCGCGATACGAGCTGCACGTCTTCGCCCCAGACATCGGCTCGCAGGAGTCCGTCCAGTTGTCCTCGGCAGACTTCCAGCGGGCCTTGAGGATGCTGGCCCCGGAGGTGGTTCCTTCCTCCCAGCCCATGGAGGAGGCACGGCTGCTCATGCAGGGTGGGCTGCACGCCTCCTTGCTGGCGGAGATGGAGCGCGGCCAGGTCGTGCGGCTCACGCCCCTGGACGAGGAGAGCCCGCTGGAAGCAAGCACGGCCGCCGAGTACCGGCGGCGCTACCTGAACATGTGCCTGCAGCAGTACGGAGGGGGCGACTGCCTGGGTCTGCTCGCGGACGGCCCCACGCTGACGAAGGAGGACGTGCGTGCGTTAGCGCTGGCGCTGTCGTTGAAACGGGTGCTGAGGGAGACGGGGGCGGCGCTTCGGGGAATGGTGACTCCCCAGGCCGTGGTGGCCATGGTGGTGTGCACTGCCTTCGTCTACATGACGCTCTGGCTGCTGCCGGAACCTGTCTCGAAGCTGCTGGCGGCCAGTCTCACCCTGGCAATGCTGGCGTGGCTGCCGGTGCACACGCTGTGGACTCTGATGGATGGGTGGGCCCAGCTGGTACGCGAGGCGGACCGGGCAACCACTTATGAGGAAATAGAAGAGGCCAGCGAGCGCTTCAGTCAGCTCATGGGAGAAAACACCGCGCGGGTGCTGGTGATGTTGATCACCACCGCCATCGTGGGGGGTGGTGGGAAGTTCGTCCAGAAGCTGCCGAAGCTGCCGGGGTTTGCAAAGGCGGCGGCCCAGGCCGAGGCGCAAGGGATGCGCCTGAGTGCTGCAGGCGAAGTGGAATGGGCCGCCGCAGCCGAGGAGCAGACCTTCACCCTCATGGTGCGACGGCCCGGCGGCAGAGCGGCCGCATCGGCGGAAGAAGCAGCCGAAGCGCACTCCGTCACCCTCATCCGCCACCGAGGAGGCAACCAGCAGGTCTTCATCAACGGACAGCGCTGGCACTTGCGCGCCGGTCAGTCGCTCAAGGAAGTGCCTACCAGGGACCCAGTCGGTGACTCACTCCAGGCAGCGGCGAAGCGCATCGCGAATGAGTGGAGCCCAGCTGAACTCTCACGACCCCAACAAAGAGCCATCAAGGACGCGCGCGATGCAGGCCATTACTTGAAAGCACGCCTGATGGAACTGCGGTTCCGCGGACAGTGGGTAGAAAACAGACTGAGAGATCAGTTCAGCGAGTTGCAGTGGAGCCGCACGGGCGTGGATGCCGTGAACCCCGCGACGGGAATCAGATACGAGATCCTTGCAGGAACAGACTCAAACATGGCTCTCCATGGACGCAGAATGGCGGAGATGTTCTTCCGGCTCATCACCTTTTGAGCCTCCCAAAACCGGCTATCAGGAAGCATGATCCAATTCCGTGACCAAGAAATCGCGAATGAGCGGCTCGTCCTGGAGAGTGCGACGGAGGTGTTCTATCTGGGTCACAATCTGACCCTCCGGAACTGCACTCTGGTCATTGGGGTGCCTGCACGCGCTCTCGTCATTGCTCGAACGCGGCTCATCGGCTGCAGCATTGAGGTCAAACGGGAATTGAAGAATTTCCGTTGGCAATCCGTGGTCCTGACAGGCTGCCGGTTCAAGGGCCGCTTCACTGGAAATGACTTCGGTGAATGGCCGTCCGCACCGGGCCAAGGGAGCATTGACGACTGCGACTTCACTGAGGCCAACCTCGATCAGACTCGATTCCTCGGCTGTGATGCCCGTCGGCTCCGTTTTCCTCCCTGGCCGTGCTTCACCCTTCTGGATCCCCAGCAGCGGCACCGTGAGCTGACTGCCCTGCCATGGCCTGGCGATGTCGGGCGAGGTGCAATGGAGATCTGCGCCGAGGACCCACCTTCGACCAGAGCATTGACGTTCTCGGCCCCGGCGCTCGCCAAGCGCCATGGGACCACCTCGGAAGCCATTCGCGCCGTCCTGGAGAAGCTGGACGGCGTGGTCTTCTGAATCAGGTGCTCAGCTGCGCCGCGTCCAGTCCAGCCAGCCGGGCGCCCACGAAGTCCGCGTCCACCGTGATCCGCCGGCGGCGGCACTCGGGGGCCTCGAACATCACGTCCGACATCACGTACTCCAAGATTGAGCGCAGGCCGCGGGCTCCCAGCCCCTTCTCCACCGAGAACCGCACCACCGCGCGCAGCGCCTGCTCCGTGAAGTCCAGCTCGATCTCGTCGAACGCCAGCAGTTCGCGGAACTCCTTCAGCACCGAGTCCGGCGGCTCCGTCAGCACCCGGAGCAAGTCGTCCTCCCCCAGCGCTTGCAGCTGCACCGTCACCGGCAGGCGCCCCAGGAACTCCGCCAGCATCCCGAAGTCCACCAGCTGCTTCACGCTGATGCGCTTCTTCACCTTCCGCGCCAGCTCCTCCGCCCCGAACCCCAGCGGCCGCGCCGCGCTCTCCCCGTAGTCGTGCAGGTCCGAGAACGTCCCCGCGCAGATGAAGAGGATGTCGCGCGTGTCGATCTGCACGAAGTCGCTCTTGTTCCACGCCTGCGTGACGTTCATGGGCACAAAAACTTCGCGCCCCTCCAGGAGCTTCAGCAGCGCCTGCTGCACGCCCTCGCCGCCGATGTCCCGGCTGCCCGCCCCATTGCGAGCCCCCTGCGAGCGCCGGGCGATCTTGTCCACCTCGTCAATGAAGATGATCCCCCTCTGGGTGTCCTCCACCGAGTGGTTCGCCTTGAACAGGAGGTCCGAGATCATCACCTCCACGTCCTTCCCGTAGTACCCGGCTTCCGTGTACTCGGTGGCGTCCACCGTGGTGAACGGGACAGACAGGATCTCCGCCAGGTTCCGGGCGATGTGCGTCTTGCCGCTCCCCGTGGGCCCTATCAGCAGAATGTTGGACTTCTTGATCAGCGACCCCCGGCGCTGGCGCTTGGCCTGAATGCGCTTGAGGTGGTTGTGGGCAGCAATGGCCACCACCCGCTTGGCCTCCTCCTGCCCGATGACGTAGCGATCCAGCCGCTCGAAGATCTGCCGGGGCGTCAGCACCGGCCCCTCGTCCCTGCGTGCGGACGACTCCATGTACCCTCCCCTTCGGTCCACGCGTCCTCCCAGCGTTCAACAGGAGGGTAGGAATGAAACGCGAGGAGGCCCACCTCGGGGCTCCCCCTCCCCCGCGGC
Organism: Hyalangium minutum; assembly: GCF_000737315.1. Lineage (GTDB taxonomy): Bacteria > Myxococcota > Myxococcia > Myxococcales > Myxococcaceae > Hyalangium > Hyalangium minutum. The sequence goes on along the minus strand of NZ_JMCB01000013.1, from coordinate 273,696 downwards.
GCCGCTCGGCTGCCTGCCCGGCTGACAGTCGGCTATTGAACCCGGGGCGCTTTCCCTATAGTTGCGCGCGTTCCATGGGTTGTTGGCACTCCAGCCACATCCCCTCGCCCCGGAGGCCCTGAGACGCAATGGCCATCACCTCCCCCCCGCAACACCGCTGGACGCTCGCCGACGCCCTGGAGACCTACGGGATCCGCAACTGGGGTAACCCGTACTTCGGCATCAACGACAAGGGCCACGTCTGCGTCCATCCGGACGGTCCCCAGGCCGCCAGCATGGACCTGAAGGAGCTGGTGGAAGAGGTGCGCCGCCGGGGCATTGGCCTGCCGCTGCTCATCCGCTTCACCGACGTGCTGCGCCACCGGGTGCGGCACCTCAACGAGGCCTTCAAGAAGGCCATCACCGAGCAGAACTACAAGGGCCAGTACCGGGGCGTGTACCCCATCAAGGTCAACCAGCACCGCTACGTGGTGGAGACCATCGTCGAGACGGGCAAGCAGTACGGCTACGGCCTGGAGGCCGGCAGCAAGCCGGAGCTGCTCGCCGTCATGGCCCTGCTGGACAACGAGGACGCGCTCGTCATCTGCAACGGCTACAAGGACGAGGAGTACGTGGAGACGGCGCTGTTCTTCTCCCGCCTGGGCCGCAAGGTCATCCTCGTGGTGGAGAAGCCCAGCGAGCTGCCGCTGATCGCCGAGGTGGCCCGCCGCACGGGCATCGCCCCGCGGCTGGGTGTGCGCGTGCGCCTGTCCACCCGCGGCGCGGGCAAGTGGGAGGCCTCGGGCGGTGACCGCTCCAAGTTCGGCCTCACCTCCTCGGAGCTGATGGCCTCCATCGCCTTCATGCGCGAGACAGGCCTGTTGCAGCACTTCGAGCTGCTGCACTTCCACCTGGGCAGCCAGATCTCCAACATCCGCAACGTGAAGAACGCGCTGCGTGAGGTGGGCTGCTTCTACGTGGAGGTGGCCCGCCAGGGTGCCCCGCTCCAGTACCTGGACGTGGGCGGCGGCCTCGGCGTGGACTACGACGGCTCGCAGACGAACTTCACCTCGTCCATGAACTACACCACCGAGGAGTACGCCAACGACGTGGTGTTCGGCGTCATGGAGGCGTGTGACCGGGCCGGTGTGGCCCACCCCACCATCGTGTCCGAGTCCGGCCGCGCCGTGGTGGCGCACCACGCGGTCCTGGTGATGGACGTGCTGGGCACCAGCGAGTTCGATCCGGCGATGGCCCCGGACAAGGTGGACGAGAAGGCCCCCTCCGTGGTCCGCAACCTGGTGAGCACGCTGCGGGACGTGACGAACAAGAACCTGCTGGAGTCCTGGCACGATGCCCAAGACTCCAAGGAGGAGAGCCTCACCCTGTTCTCCCTGGGCCACCTGTCGCTGGAGCAGCGCGTGGCCGCCGAGAACGTCTACTGGGCCATCTGCCACAAGATCATGCGGATCGCCCGGGAGGCCGGCGAGATCCCCGAGGAGCTCGAGTCCCTGGAGAAGCAGCTGTCGGACACCTACTTCTGCAACTTCTCGGTGTTCCAGTCGCTGCCGGACTCGTGGGCCATCGACCAGCTCTTCCCCGTGATGCCCATCCACCGCCTGAACGAGAAGCCCACGCGCAAGGCGGTGCTGGCGGACATCACCTGCGACTCGGACGGGAAGATCGAGCACTTCATCGACAAGCGCGAGGTGAAGGACTCGCTGGAGCTGCACCCGCTCAACGATGACGACTACCTGCTGGGCATCTTCCTGGTGGGCGCGTACCAGGAGATCCTCGGCGACCTGCACAACCTGTTCGGCGACACGCACGCCGTGCAGGTGTCGCTGGCGCCCAACGGGGGCTACCTGATCGACCACGTGGTGGAGGGAGACACCGTCAACGAGGTGCTCCACTACGTGAGCTACAACAAGGACGATCTCGTCGCCCGGCTGCGCAAGTTCACCGAGGTGGCGCTGCGCCAGGGCCGCATCTCCCTGGACGAGTCGCGCACGCTGCTGCGGATGTACGAGGAAGGCCTGTCCGGCTACACGTACCTGGAGCGGGACGTGGACGCGAAGTTCGCCTCCGCCAACCACGGCCAGTTGCGCCTCGTGGCCCCGCACGACACGTCGGTCCCGCCCCGCATCACGCCGCCGCCGACGGGCACCTGATCCGGCCTCGCCGGGCTCGGACACTCCGGGCCCGGCCTCAGGCGCGGCGCCACCGGGCCGCGAACAGGCTGAGCCCCACGAGCGCGCCGCCTGCCCCCATGAGCGCGAGGAGCGGGCGCCGCAGCCTCGCTCCCAGGGCCTCCAGCACCCCCGCCGTGACTTCCCGGCTCGCCCGCCGCAGCGTCCCGTCGCGCTCCACGGCCTGCCGCCACGGCCCCGCCTGCTCCTTCAGCGCTCCGCTCGCGCCCCGGACCACCGCGGCGGAGGAGCGCCCGGCGAGCTCCTCCAAGGAAGATCCCACCGCCTTGCCCGAGGCGAGCTCCTCGCGAAGGCCCGCTGCCAGCCCCCTCGCCAGTCCCCGGCCAGCCTGCTCGAACAAGCTTCCCAGGAGCGCCCCGTCCTCCCGGAGCTTCGACTTGAGCCTTGGCAAGGACTCCTGAAGCTCCCGCACGGCCGCCCTCACCATGCCCTCCGCCATGGCCTGGGCCCGCTCTCCGGGCGTGCGAATCTCGTCGGTGCGGCTGCGGGCAAAGGAGGTGATCTCGTCCAGGAGGCGATTGATGCGCTCGACGAGAGCGTGGAAGGGCATCCCACCGTCCTGCCACTCCCGCTCCAGCACCTCCACCACCCCTTGCATCGCCGCCGCCGCCAGGGTGTGCGCGGTAGCCCCCGGCTCCACGGGCTCCCGCTCGGCGGCCTCATGTGCCATGCGCCCGAGGACCGTCAGCGCATCCTGGAGCAGCGCGTGCAGTTGCCTCTCGAGCTCATCCGGCAGTTCCTCGCGTATCCCCTCGGCCGCGCCGCGCATCACACTGCTCGCCGCTTCGCGCGCCGCCATGCGCTCGAGCGACAAGGCCAGGTTGCGGAGCACCTCGACCGGACCCGCGCGATGCTCCTTCCCCATGGCGCTCCCCCTTCCTGCTGGCGCTCGTTCAACAGATGAAAGGCTCGCCAGAAAGGTACGGACGGCAGGTTGCGGCAGCCACCCAGGCAGCACAGCGAGTTCCAGGCCGCCAGCCTGAATGCTCACAGAGCGCCCCGGTACCGCTGGTGGAACACACCGCTCCAGCATTAGCTGCAGCTCAAATCATTTGACCGCATCTGATGGGCGTGACTGGCGCCGCTCTTCCTCAGCGAGTCCAGCGCTTCCTGATGACGCACATCGACTCCATCTACGCCATCTGGGACAAGAACCGCGTGGGCCGCCGCCCCCAGTGAGCCGCAGCCAGGAGCCTCACTCCTTGGACCGGACGGCCAGCACGTTTCCACCCGCCCGTGCGCCCGCCACCGCGGGCACTCCGAGCAGCAACGAGGGCTCTCCTGTCAGTTGGTGGCTCGCCTCGGCGCGAACCAGTGGCAGCCCGTGCGGCTGGCGCTGCAGCCAGCCGATGAGCTTCTCACGCACCAGGCAGCGCAAGTCCCACGCCTTGCCCGAATCCGCCGCGCTCACCAGCGCCCTGATCAGCACGGCTCGTTCGGTGCAGCCCGTCACCTGAAGTCCATTGACCTTGCCGTCCCACAGCCCCTCGGACTCCTGCTCCAGGATGCGCCGGAGTTCGGCGCGCATCGCCACCACGTCCGTCTGGAAGTCCGCGTACACCTCGATGGTGCCCAGGATCTCCGGCGACACCTTGCTCCAGTTCTGAAAGGGCTTGTCCAGGAAGTGAGTCATCGGCACGACGAGCCGACGCAAGTCCCACACCTTCACCACCACATAGGTGAGGGTGATCTCCTCGATCCACCCCCACTCGTTCTCCACGATGACGGTGTCTCCAATGCGCACGGGCTGGGTGATGGACAACTGGATGCCCGCCAGCAGCGTGGAGATGGACTTCTGCGCCGCCAGACCGATGACCAGACCCGCCAGGCCCGCGGACGCCAGCAGCGACACGCCCACGTGACGCACCGCCTCGAACTGGAGCAGCAGCAGCGAAGCCGCCACCAGCACCACCGTCACCTCCGTGATGCGCCGCAGCACCGAGAGCTGGGTGCGCAGGCCCCGGGCCCGGCCCACGTCCGCGCTGCTCCCCTCGTTGCCCACCTTCTGCTCGACGAAGCGCGCGGCCAGCCTCACGAAGCGCAGCAGGAACCATGCCACGGTCGCGATCACCACCGAGCGCGCCCCGAGATCCACCACGTGCTGCGCGGGAGGAGGAAGCATCAACAGCCGTCCGCCCGCGACGACCCACAGCACGAAAAGCAGGTGGCGCAAGGGGCCCCGGCCCGCTCCCACGAGCTGATCGTCCCAGCCCGAGCTCGTCAGGGCCGTCGCACGTCCGACCACGCGCAGCGCCAGTCGCTCCAGAGAGCGTCCGGCGAAGACCCCCACCCCCACGATCAGCGCCAGCCCCAGCCACTTCCACAGCTCCAACACCCCGAAGGGCTTGGCGAAGAAGAACGGCGGCAGCACTCCCTCCAGACGAGCTCCCAGCCCTTCATCGAGCGCCAGCGCTGGCAAGGAGAACAGCCACAATAGGAGCGGGATGGATCGGCGCATGCTCTTGAGTCCCAGCGTAGGGATTTAGTTTGAGCTCAAATCACTATATATATTTCCACCGCATGTCCAGCCCCCTCCCCTAGCCTGTCCGTCTGGCTCGCGGTCGTCATGTCCCTGCTCAGCGTGGCCGCCTTCATCTACTACATCCACCACGTGGCCCAATCCATCCGGGCCGTGGTCATCCTCACGCGCATCGGTAAGGAGGCGCGCGCCTCGCTGGAGCAGATGTACCCAGAGGGCCTGGGCGAGGACACAGAGGAGGCTCACACGCAGAGGCCCCAGGGACACCCCAGCCTGGTCATCCCCTCCGCCGGGAACTCCGGGGTGCTCGTCGCCGTGGACGAGCAGCAGCTCCTGACGTGCGCCCAGGAGGCCCGCATCACGCTCGCCCTGGTGCCGATGATGGGAGACTTCGTCCCCCATGGAAGCCCCCTCTTCGAGGTCTGGGGTGACGGGGCTTGCCTCAACGCGAAGCACCTGCAGGAGGCGCTGCAGATCGCTCCAGAGCGAACAATCCACCAGGACACCGCCTTTGGCTTCCGCCAACTCGTGGACATCGCCGAGCGTGCCCTCTCGCCTGGCATCAACGATCCCACCACGGCCGTCCAGGCCATCGACCAGTTACACGATTTGCTGCGGCGCATGGTGCGCCAGCGCTTCCCCGCGCCCGCGCGCAGGGATGAGACCGGCGCGCTGCGGATGATCTGCCCCCGCCCCAGTTGGGACTCCTATGTGCGGCTGGCGCTGGATGAGGTGCGCCAGTACGGCGAGGGCTCCATCCAAGTGACCCGCCGCCTGCGCTCCCTGCTGGAAGACCTGCTGCAGGTGGCGCCCGCCTTCCGCCGGGAAGAGTTGGAGCGGCAGCTCGCGCTGCTGGAGGCCAGGTCAGCCATCCGCCGCGGGGAACAGCCTCCGGACACGCTCGGCAGGGTGCGGGGACCTGCAGCGGGAGCGCCGCGCAGGAGCGCCGAGGGAAGCCCCAGACCATCTACCCACTGACACCTCACAGTTTTCCCCCTGCCCGTGGTGTCCTGACGCTCAGTCCTTGTGCGGCAACAGCTTGTCCACCATGCCCTTGATGGACTGCTTCATGACGCCACCGGCGTCCACGTCACCGCCCAGCAAGGACCTGGCGAAATTCGTGGCCTGCTCGAAGGTGATGTGGGGCGGCAGCGGCGGCACATCCGGGTCCACATAGGCCTCGTAGACCACGGGCCGGTCCGCGCTCAGCGCCTCGTCCCACGCCCGGGCGATCTGCTCAGGCCTGTCCACCCGGATGCCCTTGAGACCCAGCGATTCCGCGTACTTCGCATAAGGGAAATCCGGGAGGTCCTGCGTCGCCGGCGTCTTCGGATCCCCTGCCATGACCCGCTGCTCCCACGTCACCTGGTTCAGGTCGCGGTTGTTGAGCACCAGGATGATGAAGCGCGGGTCCTTCCACTGCTTCCAGTACTTGGCCACGGTGACCAGCTCGCCGTTGCCGTTCATCTGCATGGCCCCGTCCCCCACCATGGCGAGCACGGGCCGATGCGGGAACGCGAACTTCGCGCCAATGGCGTAGGGCACCCCGCAGCCCATGGTGGCCAGGTTGCCGGACAGAGAGGCCATCATCCCCTTGCGAATCTTGATGTCCCGCGCGAACCAGTTCGTCCCCGAGCCCGAGTCCGCCGTCAGGATGACGCCGTCTGGCAGCTTGGGCGACAGCTCCCAGAACACCCGCTGCGGGTTGATGGGGTTGGCTGAGTTCATCGCCTGCGCCTCGGACGTCTTCCACCACTGGCGCACGCCCTTCTCCACCTGCTCGCGCCAGCTCCGGTCCTGCTTGCGCTGAAGCATGGGAATCAAAGCGCGCAGCGTCTCCTTGCTATCGCCTGTCAGCGCCACCTCCATGGGGTAGCGGATGGCCAGCATCCGGCCGTCGAGATCAATCTGGACGCCGCGGGCCTGTCCCTCCTTCGGGAGGAACTCCGAGTACGGGAAGCTGGTGCCCACCATCAGCAGCGTGTCGCACTCCATCATGAGATCCCAGCTAGGCTTGGTGCCCAGCAGGCCGATGGCCCCCGTCACATAGGGCAGATCGTCTGGCAGCACCGCCTTGCCCAGCAGCGCCTTGGCCACGCCGGCGCCCAGTACCTCGGCCACCTGCATCACCTCGTCAGCGGCGTTGAGCACGCCCGCACCCACCAGCATGGCCACCTTCTTGCCCGCGTTGAGCACATCCGCGGCGCGGCGAAGGTCCTGCTCCTGCGGGAGGACGCGCGGCACGCTGTAGGCGACGCTGGAGTGGAGGGTGCCGTGGGCCCGCGCGGGCTTCTCGTACGTCTCCTCCTGGAGATCATTGGGGACGATGACGCATGTCACCGTGCGCTCGATCTGCGCGATGCGCACCGCGCGATCCACCGCGTGGCGCACCGCCGCGGACTTCGTCACCATGGTGACGTATTCACTGGCCACGTCCTTGAAGAGCGTCACCAGATCCACTTCCTGCTGGTAGTGGCCGCCCAGCGCCGCGCGCGCCTGCTGGCCCACGATGGCCACCACGGGCTGGTGGTCCAGCTTCGCGTCATACAGGCCGTTGAGCAGGTGGATGGCACCGGGGCCCGAGGTAGCCAGGCACACGCCCACCTCTCCGGTGAACTTGGCGTGGGCGCACGCCATGAAGGCCGCCATCTCCTCATGGCGTGCCTGGATGAACTGGAACTCCGTGGTGCGGCCCAGCGCACCGATGATGCCGTTGATGCCATCTCCCGGGTACCCGTAGATGCGGCGGATCCCCCATTGGCTCAGGCGGTAGAGCAAGTAGTCACCAACAGTCGCGCTCATCGTGTGCCTCGGTCTGCGTCAGGAGTGAGGTGAGAAAGGAGAACGTGTCAGGAGAGCCTCTTCCTCAAGCTGTTCACCTGGGAAACACCAAGGAAGATGCCCGCGGCAGCCCCCACGGCGAGCAGCCCAGCGCCTGCCAGGGCGCCCCACCGCGCCTTCGGGACGGTCCCACTCACGAGGAGCGCCTGGGCCTCTTCGAGCAGGGCCTTCTCAGGCTCATCCCGATCCAACAGGTGTTGCTTGCGCCGGAGCGCCGCCCACAGCACATGCGCCAGGTGGACCGGTGTCCTCCCCGAGCCCTGCCGGATCTGCTCCCGGCAGCTAAACCCGTCCGCGATGACAAGCGTGCCTCGCGGCGCCTCCCGTACCTTGGGCAGGATGACGCGCTCTCCGCACGCCACGCTCGTCTCGTAGTGGGACTCCTCGTACCCGAACGCCCCCGCCATCCCGCAGCAGCCGGAGTCTGGCTTCTCCCAGTCCAATCCGATCTTCTTCAGCACCTCGCTCTCTTGCTCGAACTTCATCACCGACTGGTGGTGGCAGTGGCCCTGCACCAGTGCCCGGCCTCGCAGCGTGGGCACCTGGAAGTCCGACGCCTTCTTCTCCAGCAACTCGCTCAGCACGAACGTCTGCTGCTTCAGGCGCTTCGCGTCGTCGTCATGCGGGAAGAGGTTGACCAGCTCGTCCCGGAACACAGCTGCGCAGCTCGGCTCCAGAAAGACGAAGGGCACCCCCGCGCGGATCTCCTCGCGGAAGCGAGCGAGGGTGTGCTGGAGCAACGCCTTGGCCGTGTCCAGCATGCCGTAGTCGTAGAGCGGGCGGCCGCAGCACACGAAGCCCTGGGGCACGCGCACCTCGAAGCCCGCGGCCTCCAGCACCTCCAGGGCCGCGCCCGCCGTGTCCGGGTGGAAGAAGTTGTTGAAGGTGTCCGGGAACAGCACCACGGGCCCGCGCGTGGTGGGCGCAGGTTTCCGGCCGCGCACCCGGCTCTGGAAAGAGCGAGGGGCGAAGGGCGGGATGCTCCGCGCCGGGTGCACTCCTGCCGCCCACTTCGCCACGCGGCTGAGCCCCGGCGTCTGCGTGAAGAAGTTGGCCACCCGAGGCGCCAGCGAGGCGAGCCGCGACCAGAACATGATGAGCCCGAACGCATAGGCGTGCCTCGGCCGCACCTTGCCCGAGTAGTAGTGACTGAGGAACTCGGCCTTGTACGTGGCCATGTCCACGTTCACCGGGCAGTCGGACTTGCAGCCCTTGCACGACAGGCACAAGTCCAGCGCGTCCTTCACGTGCTCGCTGCGCCAGCCGCCCTTGAGGGGCTCGCCCTGCATCATCTCGAAGAGCAGGTGCGCCCGGCCACGTGTGGAGTGCTTCTCCTCGCGCGTCACCATGTAGCTGGGGCACATGACGCCGCCCTGCTCGCGGCGGCACTTGCCCACGCCCACGCAGCGCAGGGTGGCCCGGGCGAAGCTGCCGCGATCCTCTGGATACTGGAAGTGGGTGTCCAGCGGGGGCGGCGCGTACTGGGTGCCCAGCCGCAGGTTCTCGTCCACCCGGTAGGGCGACACCTTCTTGTGGGGGTTCATCTTGTTGGCCGGATCCCAGATCGCCTTGAACTCGCCGAAGGCACGCACCAGCTCCTCGCCGAACATCTTCGGCAGCAGCTCCGCGCGGGACTGTCCATCCCCGTGCTCGCCCGAGAGCGAGCCGTGGTGCTTCACCACCAGATCCGCCGCCTCCTCCACGAAGCGGCGGTACTTCTGGATGCCCGCGCGCGTGGTGAAGTCGAAGTTGATGCGGCAGTGCAAGCAGCCCTGGCCGAAGTGGCCGTAGAGCGCCGTCCTGTAGCCGAAACTCCCCAGGAGCTTCTTGAACTCGCGCAGGTAGGCTCCCAGTTGGTCCGGAGCCACCGCTGAGTCCTCCCAACCCTCCCACGCGTCCGGCTCGCCCGGAATGAAGGCGGTGGCACCCAGCCCGGACTCACGCACCTCCCAGATGAGGTGCTCCACGTCGGGCTTGTCATAGAGGCGCATGGTGGGCGCGTGGGCGTGGCGCTTCAGGCGTGACATCAACTTCTGGGCCTGCGCGTCCGAGTCCTCCTTCGAGTCCCCTCCGAACTCCACGACGAGCCAGCCGTCGCCCTCGGGCAGCAGCGCGACGTCCTTCGGATGCATGCCCTTGCGGCGCATGTCGTTCACGAGCACCCCATCCAGGCCCTCCAGGGCAATGGGCTGGGACTCGAGCACCTCGGGGAGGTGGTCCGCGGCCTGGAACACATCCGGGTAGCCCAGCACCACCAGCGAGCGGGCCCGAGGCTCGGGGATCAACCGCAGCGTGGCCTCCAGGACGGTGACGCACGTGCCCTCGGTGCCCACCAGGGCCCGGGCCAGGTTGAAGCCCTTCTCCGGGAGCAGCTCGTCCAGGCTGTAGCCGGAGACGCGCCGGGGGATCTTCGGGTAGCGCTCGCGGATGAGCGGGGCGTACTTGTCCCTCAGCGCCTTGAGCCCCGCGTAGAGCTGCCCGCGCCGGCCTCCGTCTCGGATGATGCGCTCGAGCTCCGGCTCCGGAGTGGGGCCCACGCGCAGGCGGAGCCCGTCGTACGTGAGGACCTCCAGCTCCTCCACGTTGTACTCCATCCGCCCCGCCCGCTGCGCGTGCGTGCCGCAGGCGTTGTTGCCGATCATGCCTCCCAGAGTGCAGCGGTTGTGCGTGGAGGGATCTGGACCGAAGGTGAGCTGGTAGCGGTCGATGGTGAACTTGCGCAGGTTGTCCAGCACCACGCCGGGCTGCACCCGAACCCGCTTCCGCTCGGGATCCACGTGCAGGATGCGGTTCAGGTACCGGGAGAAGTCCATCACCACGGCCACGTTGCACGACTGGCCCGCCAGGCTCGTGCCCCCTCCCCGGCTGAGCAGCGGCGCGCCGAACCGGCGGCAGACACGGACGATCTCCATCACATCCTCGATGGAGCGGGGACGCACGACGCCCAGCGGGACCTGCCGGTAGTTCGAGGAATCCGTCGCGTAGAGGGCGCGGCTGCCAGCGTCAAACTCCACCTCCCCTTCGAGCCGCTCGCGCAAGGCCAACTCCAGCCCCTTGACGTCCACCTCCTGCCGCTCGCGGCGCTCAGGGACCTGCTCGGGCCTCCGGCCTCGCTTGAGCCGGTGCTGATCGATCAACGTCTCGAGAAGCGCGAAAGTCCTCATGTGTTGTCCCCCATCGCGTAGCGGGCGGCGTCCGCCCGCTTCAGCTCCAGCCCCAGCCCCGGACGTGAGAGATCCGGCACGAGCGCGCCCTCTCTCACCTCGGGCACGCCCTCGAAGAGCATCCGCTCCAGCCGGGCGTGATCGTGGAAGTACTCCAGGTGCACCAGCCGCCGGGCCGCGCATGCCACATGGGCGTGGAGCGCTGGGGCGCAGTGCCCGGAGAGCGGCACCTGGTAGACGTCACACAGCGCGTCCGCCTGGAGGAAGCCGGTGATGCCCAGGCACCGTGTGACGTCCGCCTGCAGCACATCCACCGCGCCCGCTGCCAGCATGCGGCGGAAGTAGATGCCGCCATCCCCGTACTCCCCCGCTGCTACCGCCATGCCGGCCGGGGCGCGTGAGCGGACGCGATGGAGCCCCTCGAGATCATCGCTGGACACGGGCTCCTCGAACCAAGAGACGCCGCACTCGGCGAAGCGGTCCGCGAGAGCCAGGGTCTGCGCCACGGTGTACGCGCCATTGGCATCCACGAAGAGCTCCACGCGGTCTCCAATGGCCGTGCGGGCGGCACGGACGCGGGCGGGATCCTCCTCGGGGTGGCTTCCCACCTTCATCTTCACGCGAGGGATGCCCTGCTCGGCCCAGCCCGCGAGTTGCTGCTGGAGCCGCTCCACGGAGTACGAGGTGAACCCTCCGCTTCCATAGAGGGGGACCCGCTCCCTCACGGCGCCGAGCAGCCGTGCGAGAGGCAGGCCGAGCAGCCGGGCCTTCACGTCCCAGAGCGCGGCGTCCACAGCGGACAGCGCCATGGAGACCAGGCCCGGCCGCCCCAGGTTGCGCACCCGGCGCAGCAGCGCCGTCATCCGCGCGGGAATGTCCATGGCGTCCTGAGAGCGCAGTTCCTGGGCGAAGACGCGGGAGATCAGCGCCGCGGCCACCGCGTCCGTATACGTGTAGCCGAGTCCCCGCTGGCCCCCGGCGGTCAGCTCCACGACCACCAGCGTGGTGGAGTCCCACGCGAAGGTGCCATCCGCCTCAGGGGCATCCGTGGGGATTTGGTACGCGGATACCTCCACCCGTTCGATGGGTGCCGCCCCGCTGCCCCGTGGGTGCCCTGCCGCCACGAAAGACCCCCTGAGAACCCTGGGAGGGAGACACGTCTCTCCAAGACGGAAAATAGTTTGGGAGCCCAAGTCATGAAGTGAGGCGCTGTGCCGCCCGGCCGCCCTGCTGGGATGCCGACAGAGGCCCGCCCTCCGTGTACCGGCTGGCACTGCACGCCACGAGCATCAGGCTCAGCTTTGCCGAAGCGACAAGAGCATGAGCGCCAGGGACCGAGAGGCGCCGGGAGCCACGGACATGAAGGGTTCGCAGGGAGAGACCGGTGAGTCGGCGCGTGAGCTGCTGGGGCAGGCCATCGACCAGGGCAAGCGGCTGGCGCAGGCGGAGTTCGAGGCCGCCCGGCAGGAGCTGCGAGAGGACGCTCGCCAGGCCCTCAAGAGTTTGACGCTGCTGGGCACGAGCGCAGGCGTGGGGCTGGGGGGAGTCATCGCACTCGCCGTGTCTCTCGCCTTGGCACTGAGGACACGCCCCGCTTCCTTCACGCTGCTGGTGGGGCTCGGCATGATGGGCGGCGCGGCGGCCCTGGCGCTCCAGGGAGTGCGGAGCCTGCCCAAGCAGCCCATGTCTCGGACCTTGGGACAAGTCCAGGAGGATCTGGCCCTGGTGCAAGAACAGCTCACCTAGCCCTGCTGGAGGACACAGATGCCAACCGTTATCGGGAGCAAGCAGTGGGCCATTGCCGAGGGCTCAACGCCTCTGATCAGGATGCCCACGTGGAGTTCACCCTCTTCTTCGCGGATCGGGAGCCCGTGGAGTGATGAGCCTCTGGAATGCACCTGCCCTCCCATCGCCACCGCCCTCACGCGCCTCCACGCTCTCCCCGAGGCCCTCAGCCGCCCATCGGCGACTACGCGCTGCTGGGTGACGGCGCTGGCTCGGCCCTCGTCTCGAGCGTGACATCCCCATGGCTTTCGCCGTCACTTTCCTCGTTTTCCGAAAGAGGAGTGGAGGGTTGCATGGAACGCATTGAGCACGTCCGGCAGGTCCTCGCCGCCACGCAAGAGGAGGCGGAGCACTGGAAGCTCTTCCGGGATGTCCTCATGCCGGGGGCTTTCGTGGGTCTGCTCGGCGCGGTCTTCATGGCAGCGCTGGCGCTGCCGCTGGGCGCGCTCACCCACGGAGACCTCTGGTATGCGGCCCGGCTGGTAGGGGGTGTCTTCTTCCGGGAAGCCCCCACCGGCGCGCTCTCAGTGCTTGTGGGCCTGGCGGTCCATGTGGCCACCGCGGGAGGGCTGGCCACCCTCTTCGCGCTGGTGCTGCCACGCGGCGGCACCGCCACGGCGGCGCTGATGCTCGGCATGTTGATGGGACTGGCGCTCCAGGTGATCATGCCGGGGTTGATCGTGCCGTTCGCCTCGCCACCGCTGGATCGCGAGGCGCCGCACGGAGCCTTCCTGTTGGTGCACATGGCCTTTGGCGCCTCACTGGGCGCGGTGGTGCCAGCCCGCAGGCTGACGGCCACGCTCTACCGTGCCCTGAAGCGCCCAAAGCTTCGCGCGCTCGTGGAGGCGGTTCGCGCCTAGGGTGTCTGTTCGCTCGGGGGCTCGCGCGTGGGAGCCGCCTGGGGCTGCTCATCCAGGCCCGGCAGCCGCTCGGCGGAGAACGGCCCCGGTGGCATCGCGGGCTGGGGCCGGTCGCTGGCCTCCACGAGGATCAGCCCGATAAGGATGATGACGAAGAGTACCGCGGTGGCGAACACCAGCCGGGGCCCTCCGGCTCGCTCCGACAGGTGCATGAAGAAGAAGGCTATCAGCGTCACCTTGATGACCGCGATGGCCACCGCCACCACGAGCCCCCAAGCTCCCACGTGCAGGCGCGACAGCGCAAACGAGAGCGTGGTGAGCGACAGCAGCCCCACGCCCACGATCAGGGCCTTGCCATAACCACCGTGGGCTCGCCCTCCCTGCTCCTTGCTTCGAGTCTCCGCCATGCGCGCCTCCTCCTCGACACCCGCCGCTCGTCACGCCAGGTAGAGCAGCGGCCAGAGGAACAACCAGACGATGTCCACCAGGTGCCAGTACATGCCGCCCAGCTCCACTGGCGTGTGGTAGGCCGCGCTGAACTTCCCTGACAGCGCCTGGCCGCACAGCACCGAGAGCACCCCGATCCCCACCGTCACGTGCACCGCGTGGATGCCTGTCATGATCCAGTAGAGGGTGAAGTAGAGGCTCGCGCCGGGAACGGCGAACTTGTCGTAGGCGTAGTGGGCGCCGGGCAGGGCTTTGTCCTTCGCGTGGTGGGCGTACTCCATGCCCTTGATGCAGAGGAAGGTGATGCCGAGCAGCACCGCGCCCGCGAGCAGCACCCCCGCCGCCAGATCCCTCCCCTTTCGGATGGAGGCGATCGCCAACGCCACGAGGACGCTGCTGCTCACCAGCACGTAGGTGTTGATCGTCCCCAGCGCCAGATCCATGTGCTCGCGCGCCTGAGAGAAGACCTCCGGGTACGCCAGCCGGTACAGGGAATAGGCGGCGAAGAGGGCCGCGAACAGCAGCACCTCGGTCGCCAGGAAGATCCACATGCCCATGTGCGCCGCGTCCTGACGCGACGCCTCATCGCCGAAGTGCTCGGCGTGTGGAACCACTGGCCTCCCGCTCGCTTCAGGCTGCACGGCCCACCTCCGGCTCCACGCCCGGCTTCGAGTAGTCATGCGGCGGGTCCGTGAACACCATCGGCTCGTGGAAGTTGGACTCCGGAGGAGGCGACTCGCTCAGCCACTCGTAGCCGCGGCTCTCCCATGGGTTGCGCCCGGCCACCCGCCCATGCCGCAATGACCAGCCCAGGTAGATCGCGATGATGAGGAAGCCGAAGCCCAGCAGCGAGGCCCCCGCTGTGGAGGCCACGTGCAGCGACTGGAACCGCTCTGGGTAGTCCGCGTAGCGCCGCGGCATGCCCATGTTGCCCAAGAGGAACTGCGGCAGGAACGTGGCGATGAACCCGAAGATGATGAGCACTGCCGTGCCAATCCCGACCGCCTCTGGGTAGCGCCGCCCGAACATCTTCGGGAACCAGTAGTGCAGCCCGCTCAGGAAGGCCATGAGCGAGGCGCCCACCATGATGAAGTGAAAGTGGGCCACCACGAAGTACGTGTCGTGCCAGTGGATGTCTGCCGAGGTGACGGCGACGGCCACTCCGCTCATGCCCCCGAAGAAGAGCAGGAAGATGAAGCCCAGCACGTACACGAAGGGCGCTGTGATCCAGATGCTGCCCCGGTACATGGTGCCCAACCAGGTGAAGATCTTCAGCGCCGTGAAGATGGCCACCAGCATGGACAGGATGCTAAAGGCCCCCGCTCCCAGCACTGACGCCCCGGAGACGAACATGTGGTGGCCCCACGTGAGGAAGCCCACGAAGGCGATGCCCACCGTGCTCAAGACGAGCACGCGGTAGCTGAACGGGTTCTTCCGGCTGAACGCGCACACCGCCTCGCTGACCACGCCCATGCCCGGAAGGATCATGATGTAGACGGCCGGGTGGCTGTAGAACCAGAACAGGTGCTGGTAGAGCAGCGGATCCCCGCCGCGTGCGGGGTCGAAGATCCCCAGGCCCGCCACGCGCTCGAGCATCACCAGCACCAGCACCATGCCCAGCACCGGCGTGGCCAGCACCTGGATGACGGCCGTGCCGTAGATGGCCCACACGAACAGGGGGACCTTCATCCACGTGATGCCCGGCGCCCGCATCGTGTGCACGGTGGTGATGAAGTTCACCCCCGTGAGGATGGTGGAGAAGCCCACCACGAAGACGCCCAGCAGCACCGGCAGCACCGCCGTCCCCGTCGCGGTGCTGTAGGGCGTGTAGAACGTCCACCCGGTGTCCGCTCCACCCTCGAACATGCCCCACAGCGTGATCGCCGCTCCCAGCACGTAGAGGTACAGGCTCGCCAGGTTGAGGCGTGGGAAGGCCACGTCCTTCGCCCCGATCATCAACGGCAGCAGGAAGTTGCCAAACGCGGAGGGAATGGAGGGGATCAGAAACAGCCACACCATCACCACGCCGTGCAGCGTGAACGCGCGGTTGTAGGCCAGCCGGCCCATGATCGTCTCACCCGGGGTGAGCAGCTCGATCCGCAGCGCCAGGGCGTAGATGCCGCCCAGCAGGAACATGAGCAGCAGCATCCCCAGGAACATCAACCCGATGCGCTTGTGATCGTGCGTGGTCAGCCACGACCACAGGCCCCGCTCGGCGTTGAGGTAGTGCCGCTCGGGAAGCCGAGGCTCAGCGCTGGGCAGGGACATAGGTGGGCTCCTGCGCGGCCGGAGGCACGGGGCGCTCGGGTCGCAGTGACTTGATGAACTCCACCAGCGCGGCCACTTCCCCCGGGCTTAGCTGCCCATGGAATGTGGGCATCACCGGGTTGAAGCCCGCCACCACCTTGGCGGCGGGATCCATCATCGACTCGGTGAGGTAGGCCACGTCCGCCCGGATGCGTCCGCCCGACGCCAGCGGCTCCTCGCGCTCGTACAACCCCAGCCACGTAGGCCCAATGTGCGGCGTCCCGTCCACCGTGTGGCACTTGAAGCAGCCCTTCTGCGCGGCCACGGTGCGCCCGAGCTCGGCCAGTGGCCCCCGCTCATCCGCGCCGGAGACCTGCTCGGATATCTCCCCCGGACTGGCCGTGGGCAAGGCCTTCTGCCAGGCCCGCCACGCCTCGAAATCGCCCGGCTCCAGCGCCACCACCTCTCCGAGCATGTGCGAGTGATCCAACCCGCAGTACTCGGCGCACAGCACCTGATAGCGCCCCGGATGCTTCACCTCGAACCACGTCTCCGTATAGCGCCCAGGCAGCGCGTCCTGCTTCAGCCGGAACTCGGGCACGTAGAACGAGTGAACGACATCCCGCGAGGTGATCATCAACCGCACCGGGCGCCCCGTGGGCACGTGCAGCACTCCCACGCTGCCCACGCCGTCCGTCAGCGCGAACTTCCACATCCACTGCTTGCCCGTCACGTACACATCCAGCGCGCCCGCCGGCGGGTTCTTCACCCACACGAAGTCGCGGAAGCCGAGCACGCCCCAAAGCAGGAAGAAGGAGAGGGGCACGCTGATGAAGATCGCTTCCAGCCACGCGGGGGCCTGCACCCGAGGGGTGAGGGCGAGGGCGTGCCGGCGCCGGAAGCGCACCAGGAACACGAGCCCCGTGAGCCCGATGCACACCGCCACGATGAAGGTGACGATGATGATGAAGAAGTGGATGCGATCCACGCGGTCCGCCAGCGTGGAGCCCCCCCGAGGAAGGAACAGGAGGTGCCGCAAGAACTCCATCATGGCCCCCTCCCTTCCTGCGCCAGCACCTGATCCATGGCCTGCTCGATGGGCACATGGATGACGCCCGCGCCGCGATCCACCCAGCCATAGCGCTCCAGCCGCGAGTCCTGAGCGGCTCGCAGCCGAGGTGCCTCCTTCTCCAGTGCGAAGGGTCGCTGGTTGACGTTCGCGATCTCCGCCTCGCCGAACTGCGCCGGAGTTCCCGCTGCTACGGCAGGCTGGTTCCGCGCCTCCCACCACCGCATGCCCAGCACCGACAGGGAGGTGAGCACCAGCCAGCCGACGAGCACCGCGAGGATGCGGAGGCTCGGCAGCCGATCGTGCTGCGGCGGGGGTGGCGTGAAGCCCTCACTCATGGCTGGGCACCCGCAGCGAGTGGAGGAGGAATGGATCGCGCACTGGCACGGTGTAGCCGCCGCGCTGCAGCCACAGGCAGGCCGCCACGAACAGCCCGCCCACGCCCACCCACGCGGTGAGGCTCGTCCAGTGCGGGTACCACTCCCGCGGATGGAGCGCGGGCAGCACCAGCCAATACAGATCCACCGCGCGCATGAGCAGGAGCCACGCGCACACGGCGGCCAGTCGCCGGGGCTGCTCCTTGATGCTCCGCTGCAGCAGGAGCAGGAAGGGCACCGCGAAGTGGCCCAAGGCCAGCAATGCCGCCAGCCACCGCCAGCCGCCGTCGAGCCGGGCCTGGTACCACGTCACCTCCTCGGGGAGCGTGGCGATCCACATGAGCAACAGTTGCGAGAAGACGCAGTAGGCCCACAGGCACACGAAGCTGAGCAGCAGCGTGCCGAGCCACCGGAAGTGCACCGGCCGCATCAGCGCGCCGAACTGCCCCGCCCCCTGCCCCTGCGCCGCCAGCAGCCCCACCACCGACAGGGCCGCTACCACTGCGCCGCACCCCACGTAGAGCGCGTACACGGTGGACTGCCACAGCGGATCCAGGGACATGAGCCAGTCCAGGCAGGCGAACGACACGCACAGCACCACCACCGGCAGCGAGCCCGCCGCCAGCCGCCTCTGCCACGCGGTGAGCCGCACCACCCTCTCGTTGCTCTCGGGCTCGGCATCCTGGCGCACGGACCAGCGGTAGAGCAGCAGCGCCACCGCGCACCACACCCCGAAGTAGAGCACCGCCCGGAGGAGAAACCCCGTCAGGTTCAGGTACGGGCGCTTGTGCTCGAGCAAATGCAGCGCGTGCTCGCCGAGCGCCGGCGATGGCTCCACCCAGGGGAACAGGTGGCGCATGCTCAGTACCACGGGGAGGAAGAGCAGGATGAACAGCGGGCAGCACGCCGCCATCACCTCCAGAGGCCGCCGCAGCACCGTGGGCCAGCGCGCCCGCGCCGCGTGAAAGGACGACAGCATCACCAGCGCGCCCAGGCACAGGGAGAGCCAGAAGGCGAAGGCGAACAGGTAGCCATGGCTCGCCTCGCGGGCATCGGCGAACCCGCCCGCCAGCGTCGCCGCCAGCCCCAGGACTCCTACGGCGAGCGACACGCCCAGGAACCTCCGGTTGCCCTCGAAGCGCGGTAGCACGGTGATCATGGAACCCCTCCCGAACGCTCCTGCTGGAGCGTGGCCTGGACCGCGGGAGGCGCGGCCGACATGGGCGCTTGTTGGCTGTAGGCGAGTGCTCGCAGGTAGGCCGCCACGGCCCACCGCTCGGAGGGCTTGAGCGCCTCCGCGTAGGACGGCATCAGCCCATACCCCTCGGTGATGACCGCGTAATAGAAGCCGGCCGGGTGCGGCAGTGCCTCCCAGCCCGCGGATACCGGCACTGCATGCGGAGAGCCCGGCTCGGGCACTCCTCCATCGAGCTGCGAGGCGCTTCGGGCCGGGTGCGGCACGTGCAGAGGCCCGAACAGCGCGGGTGCGGGCCGCAGTTGCATGTTCTGGCCCACCACGCTCTGGCCATCCGCCAACAGCCCGTGGCAAGGCGCGCACCACGTCTCGAAGTGGGAGCGGCCCTCGTGGAGCAGCTCGCGCGTCAGCGGCACAGGTGGCCGCGCGACCCAGCCCGCGTCCAGGCTCTGGTGGACCATGAACCGGGCCTGCTGCCGGTACCACTCCTGGGGCACCGTGCCGGCCACGGTGGGGCGCATGGCCCGCTCGTCCGCGAAGAGAGGATCCTCCGAGAACGCGTTATCGCGCTCCTGCACCTGCATCGGATCCCGGTCCTCACAGGCGGACAAGGCCAGCGCCCCCCCGCAGAGCAGATGCCTGGCGACCCTCATTCTTCGCCCTCCACCTGCGACACCTGCGAGGCGCCCAGGGTGCGCAGCACCTCGGCCACCGTCTCGGGCGGAGTGGACTCCTCCACCGCGACGCTGATCCAGAAGCCATCCACGCTGGCGCTGCGGAAGGACTCCAGCTCGAAGACTGGGTGTGTCACCCGAGGCAGCCCGCACACCACGAACAAGCCCAAGAAGACCGCACCCGCAGCCGACAGCACCCCCGTCTCGAAGGTGATGGGAATGAAGGCGGGCGCGCTGTGCAGCGGTCTCCCGCCCACGTTCAGCGGCCAGTCCACCGCCTGTGTGAACCACTGCACCAGGTAGGCCCCAGCCGCGCCGCCAAGCCCTGCCAGCAGCCCCAGCGCGGGCAGGCGCGAGGACTTCAGCTCGAGCACCTCGGCCAGCCCCTCCACGGGGAACGGAGTGTGCGCATCCAGCCGCACGAAGCCGCGCTCCCGCAGCGCACGGGCCACCTCGAGCAACCGCTCGGGCGAACCGAACTCTCCGAGCACCCAGCGCTTCATGGTGCCCCTCCCCCGCTCCGCCTCTGAGCCGCCGCCTCGCGCGCGAAGGCCTCGGAGGACTCCAGCTCATGCTGCAGGTGCTTCACCTCGCTGGCCGGCACCGGCGGCACCAGCTTGAGGAACAGCAGGAAGCCCAGGCCGAACAGCCCCATCGTCCCGGACAGCAGGCTCAGGTCCACCCAGGTAGGCGCGTAGTGCTTCCAGCTGCTCGGCAGGAAGTCCTCGCTCAGAGGCGCCACCACGATCAGGAAGCGCTCCAGCCACATGCCCACGTTCACCAGCAGCGCGGCCACCCAGAGCACCACCGGCTGGATGCGCAGCCGCCCGATCCAGAACAGCTGTGGCACCACCACGTTGCAGAAGATGACCGTCCAGAAGAGCGGCGCGTATGGGCCCACGCGCAGGATGTTCATCGCGTGCTGCTCGTACTCGTTGCCGCTGTACCAGCCGAAGAAATGCTCCTGCACGTAGCCGTAGGCCACGAAGAGCCCGGACACGAGCATCAGCCGCGAGAGCACATCCAGGTGCGCATTCGTGATGACGTGGTGCAGGCCCAGCGCCCGCCGCGCGGGCAACAGCAGCGTGAGCACCATGGCGAGCCCGGAGAAGATGGCGCCCGCCACGAAGTACGGAGGGAAAACGGTGGTGTGCCAGCCCGGCAGTTGCGCCACCGCGAAGTCGAAGGACACGATGGTGTGCACCGACACGACGAGCGGCGTGGCCACTCCCGCGAGCACCACGTACGCGGCGCGCCACTGGAGCCAGTGCCGGGCGCTGCCGCGCCATCCCATGGACAGCACTCCCCAGGCGCGGCGCTTCCACGTCTCCCGGGCGGTATCCCGCGCGGACGCCAGATCCGGCAGCAAGCCCACGTACCAGAAGAGCACCGACACCGTGAGGTACGTGAGGATCGCCACGATGTCCCACGTGAGCGGGGAGCGGAACTGCGGCCAGGCGCGCAGCACGCTTGGGTACGGCACCAGCCAGTAGAACTTCCACGGGCGCCCCAGGTGCAGCAGCGGGAAGAGGCCCGCGCACGCCACGGCGAACAGCGTCATCGCCTCGGCCATGCGGTTGACGGAGCTGCGCCACTTCTCGGCGAACAGCAGCAGGATGGCGGAGATGAGCGTGCCGGCGTGGCCGATGCCGATCCACCAGACGAAGTTGATGATGCCGAAAGCCCAGGCCACCGGGATGTTGTTGCCCCAGGTCCCCACGCCCTTCGCGAACGTCACTCCCATGCCCACCATCAGCAGCACGGTGAGCGCGGAGCAGATCCCCACCAGCACCCACCACCAGCGCGCCGGTCCGGCCAGCACGGGCCGCATCAGCGATGCGTTGAGCTCCGCGTTCGAGTAGCGCCCCTCGATGAGCGGGTGCTCCACCAGCGGATCGGCCATCACAGGGGCCTTGGGCGCGGGCTCGCTCATCCGAGTTCCTCGTGCGGGTTCTTCAGCCGCAACAGGTGGACCGTGCGCGGCGCGGTCCCCAGCTCGTGCAGCAGCTTGTAGTGGCGGGGATCCTCGTGAAGCTGGGAGACGCGGGACTCCGGGCGGTTGAGATCTCCGAAGACGATGGCCTCCGTGGGACACGCCTGCTGGCAGGCCGTGCGGACCTCGCCCTCACGGATGGTGCGGCGCTCCACGCGCGCGGTGATGCGCGCCGACTCGATGCGCTGCACGCAGTAGGTGCACTTCTCCATCACCCCGCGCGAGCGCACCGTCACCTGGGGATTGCGGTGCATCCGCGCCAGCGGGTCGTGGCCCGTATAGTCCAGGTAGTTGAAGCGGCGGACCTTGTACGGGCAGTTGTTCGAGCAGTACCGCGTGCCGATGCAGCGGTTGTAGATCATCTGGTTGAGGCCCTCGTCCGAGTGGACGGTGGCGTTAACGGGGCACACGTACTCGCAAGGGGCGTACTCGCAGTGCACGCACATCAGCGGCTGGGTGATGACTCCCGGCTCGTGCTCGTCTCCCAGGAAGTAGCGATCGATGCGCAGCCAGTGCATCTCCCGGCCGCGCAGCACCTCGTGCTTGCCCACCACAGGGATGTTGTTCTCCGCCTGGCAGGCCACCACGCACGCGCTGCACCCGGTGCAGCGGTGCAGATCGATGGCCATCCCCCAGCGGTGGGGCGGCTCGACCGGAGGCCCCGGCGGCGGGTAGAGGTGCTCCGTGGGCTCCTGCATCCCTTGCAGCATGTCCGTGTGGGCCTTGAACCGGGCCTGCGTCGTCTGGAGCGCCAGGGGCCGCTCCTCCATCCGCCAGTGCTCCTGCGTCAGCGCGAAGGCGTGGTGGCCCTCCAGCAGGGAGAGCCGCGCTCCCGTGGCCCACCCCGGCGAGTCCTGATGCCACAGGGTGTACGCGTTGAAGCCCACGCCCTGTGCCACGGGGCTGCCCCGCGTCCGCCCGTAGCCGAGCGGGAGCGTCACCGTGTCATCGGCCTGACCGGGCACGGGCAACACCGCCACCTCCAGCGCGCGGCCCCGGAGCTCCAACCGAACCCGAGAACCCCTCTCCAGCCCCAGCCGGGCGGCCGTCGCGGGGCTCACCAGGGCGGCGTTGTCCCACGTGAGCTGGGTCATGGGATCGGGCAGCTCCTGCAGCCACGGGTTGGCACCGAAGCGCCCATCGTAGAGCTTGAGATCCGGCACGAAGTGCAGCTCGAGTCCCTCCCCTGCGGGACGAAGTGCCCGCGCTGCCGCGAGGACCGCCTCCGCGTCCACCCGCGCCTGGAGCGCCGGCAGCTCGGTGCCTGGCACGACCCCCGTGGCCAGCCAGCCCTCCCATGCCTCCTGGAACCTCACTGGACGCCCGGCCCGCTCCCGCCACAACGTCCGAAGCCGCTCGTAGGGCGGCATCTCCAGCGTTCCGGTGAAGGCCGCCAACAGGTCCAGCGGCGCCACCGCGGCCTCCTGCAGCGGGGCGATGAGCGGCTGGAGGATCGTCGCGGTTCCCTCCGGAGCCCGCCCATCTCCCCACGTCTCATAAGGGTGAGTAGCGGGGACGAACCAAGTACACGCCGCAGCCGTCTCGTCCTCCTCGAGCGCGCAGTACACCGTGTACGGCACCCGCCCGAGCGCCTCGACGAGAGGCACATCCACGGGCGCACGGTAGACAGGGTTCCAGGCGGTGATGATCAGCGTGTCCACGGTCCCGGCGCGCAGCTCCTCCACCAGGGCCGGCAGCGCCGAGGCGTCTGGCACAGGGCTGAGCAGCTCGTCCACGAAGCGCACCAGCGCGCCCGGGCCGAGGGCCTCGTTGAGCCAGTGTGCGAGCGCATGAACCGCTGCGGGCTGCCGCGCTCCGGCCACCACCAGCGCCGCGCCTCGCTGCGCCACGAGATCCTTGGCTGCCACCGTCAGCCAGCGCCGCTCCGTCTCGCTCAGGGACGTGGTGCCGTCGGCGAGACTCGCGAGCCCCGCGTGCCCCAGCGCCCGTCCCACCTCGGCGGCCAGCGCGCGCGCCAAATGCGGCAGCCGGGAGGGCCGGGCTCTCAGCCGGTGATCCGCGAAGGCGCCCGTGACGCTCAAGTGGCTCTCCACCACCCACAGCCGATTGCTCTCCGGCCGGGCGCGAGCGGAGACGAACTCACGCGCTGTGCGCGGGCTCCCTGGCAACGTGGACAGGAAGTCGTCGTCCAGCGACACCACCGTGCGTGCCTCCGAGAAGCGAGGCAGCACCTGGAGCGGCCGACCGAAGGCGAGCCGGGCCCCCTCGCGCGCCTGCACTGGCTCGATGCCGCTGAAGGGCACCACCTTCGCGCGAGGGTAGCGCTCGAGCAGCCGCGCATAGGTGTCCGCCCACAGCGGAGAGGCACTGGGCTCTACCAGCAGCCGAAGTCCGGCGCCCCCGTCGTTCCGCTGGGCGCGCTCGATCAGCCACGAGAAGAGCGCAGCGCGAGAGACAGGCTCCCCCTGGTGGCGCACCACGCGCGCGCGGTGTGGATCGTACAGCCCGAGCAACGATGCCTGTTCATGCGCACCCGCCGCACCGAGGCTCTCGGGTTGCTCAGGGTTGCCCTCCACCTTGGTGGGCCGGCCCTCGTGGCTGCGCACCACGAGGCCGCGCACGTAGCCCTCCAGCGTGAGCCCCGTGGCGTAGTGCAGCGGCACTCCGGGCGTCACCTCGGGCGGCTGCTTCGAATAGGGCATCACCTTCTCGGGAGGCTGCCGGAAACAGCCGGACAGCCCCGCCGCGGCGGCCCCGAAGGCGGCCAGCTCCAGCACCGCCCGGCGGGAGATCCCCTGAGGCGGCTCGGAGGCTCCCAGGGGGAACTCGCCCTCGGGCGCGGCCAGCGTGGCACGGCGCTCCTCGAGGCTGCGCCACGCGTCGGGCGCCTCGGCTAGCACTGGCAGGGGGTAGCGCTCCTTCAGCGATGGCATGTGGTGCACTCGGTGCGAGGGGAGACCTGCAGCGCTTGCATCACCCGGCGGCCCACCTCGCGGGCATCACCCGCGGGCCGCCATGTCATGTCGGCGATGTGCTCCAGTGGGCGCAGGTGGGGCGCCGGATCGCGATGGCACTCCAGGCACCAGCCCATGGTGAGAGGGACCACCTGCTGCACGAGCGGCATCTGATCCACGCGGCCGTGGCAGCTCACGCACCCCACGCCCTTATGGACATGGATGGAGTGGTTGAAGAACGTGAAGTGCGGCAGCCGGTGGACGCGGTTCCAGGGAATGGGCCGGTCCTGGAAGTAGCTCTCGCGCACGGGTGCTAGCAGCGAGCTCTCGTTCCAGATCTGCGCGTGGCAGCCCATGCACCGGCTGGTGGGCGGAACACCCGCGAAGGGCCCCTCCCAGGCGCCCTCATGGCAGTAGCGGCAGCCGATGCCCTCATCCCCGACATGGTGGCGGTGGTCGAACTGCACGGGTTGTTGCACCGGCTCGAAGGCTGAGGTGCCCAGGGGGCTCCGGGCCATGAGCATCAGCCCCACGGTGCCCACCACGGGAAGCCCCGCCATCAGGCCGAGCACCCCGCGGATCACGTCGTCTGTGCCTGGAGGAAAGAGCCCCATACACCGCCCGTGGAAGGATGGGCTCCCACGTACAGAAGCTCTCCGCCGGGCGGATAAGCAAATTCCGGAGGCCTGTCGCGGACTCCACGCTCCTGTCCTGCCCCTGTCCGGAGGCCCACATCCAGGGTGGACTCGGGGCCAGCTTCACCCCACGTGTTCGGGGTGCTCCAGGGGCGAGGCCACGCCAGAGGGCAGTGGCGCTTGCATGAAGGCTGTCTCCGCGGCCTGCAGGCGCAGCCGGTCCAGCGACACGTGCTGCGACTCCGCCTGGGCGATGAGCGTCTCGAAGTCAAAGCCCGCCAGCCGCCGCTCGACTCGCGCGTGCCGCTGCAGCAGGGTCCACATGGAGCGCTTGCCGATCACCGCGATGGACAGCGCCTCCAGCTCCACCATCCGGGTCAGGGGCGTGCGGTGCACCAGATGGGTGTGGGTCTTCAGCCGCGCCACCTTCTCCATGACCCACCCCGCGAGGTGCTTGAACTCGTTCCGGGTCACGCCCAGCGCACGCATGATCTGCTGCAGCACCGTGCGCTCATCCTCCAGCTCCTTGATGAACGTGATGAGGTAGCGCCCCACTGCGTTGTCCCGGTTCTCCCGGTGCGCACGGCGCGCGAGCTCGAGCCCCGTGTGCGAGCCGGCGAGATGATCGTTCAGGTAGATGCCCAGCAGCTTGACGTCCACGGTCTGCCTCCCTGGCGGATGACTCCTGCCAGGGTTGGCATTCCCGCCGGGGCTTGCAGGCGTCAGCGCCCCAGTGCCTGGACACCAGGCAGGGAAGCTCAGACGCGCGTCAGCAGGCACCCAAGCGTCAGCCCTCGCGGGGCTCGTCCGGGTAGGTGAAGGTGACGGGCAGCTTCAGGTCCGGGTGGAGGCTTCGTGCCACGGGGCAGCCGTGGGCAGCCTCCTCCAGCCGGGCCCGGTGCGCCTTGGACAGGCCCGCGGGCATCTGGATCTGCAGCACCAGCTCGCCAATGCGGCGCGGCGGAGGCGTCATCCGCTTCTCCACCGTGGCCCGGGCTTCCCCAAAGGGAATGCCCTCGCGCGAGGCGGTCAGCGCCATCGTCGTCACCGCGCACGAGGCGAGCGCCGCGCCCACCAAGTCCGTGGGCGAGAACGAGGCCCCCGTCCCGCCGTTGTCCTTGGGGGCCTCCGTGTTCATGCGCGAGCCCGAGGGCCCGTGCTCAAGCTGCGTCTTGAAGGCCGGAGCGGTGATGGCGGTCATCACCACACCGGTGGGCTGCGAGGGCTGGCTCATGTCAGTGCTCCTGTGCACAACGGGTTAGCGGACGTAAGCCTCGTGCTTCTCGGCGTCCTCTTCCTTCGAGGGCTCCGCGTCCTGGATGCTCCAGTCCAGCGTCTTCATCAACTCCTTGCTGCGCTTGCGCACGTCCTTGTCCAGGAAGGAGATGGCCTCGCCCATCTTGTCCATCAGCCGCATGGGCTTGCGCTTGTTCTTCGGCTCGGACAGCAGCGCGTGCGTGAGCCAGGGGAACACGGCCGTCACGTCACAGTGCACGTACACCGAGCCCGTCTCCACGGCCTCCACGGAGACCTTGCCCCAGGTGTGGCCCTCACCGGCCGGGCAGCTCGACAGCGCCCCGTTGTCCACCGGGTCCACGCAGAACTGCACGTCGATGTCGAAGCCCGTGGTGGGCACGTTGAGGATCTGGTCCAGCAGCGGCTCGCCCTGCAGCGTGTAGTTCTTGGGCACGCCACCCCCGAGGATCCAGATCGCCAGCCGCTTGGAGCCGTTGTGGCGGCAGAAGTGCTGCATCGCCGCCATGGAGTAGACGTCGTCGTTGATGTCGAGCTCGAACTTGAACTCGGCGCCCAGCAGGCGCTTGAGCTTCACGACGTTCAGGAAGATCGAGCCGTCCTGCACCGCGCCCACCCAGATGGGCACTGCGTGCTTGTAGCAGGTGGACAGCAGCGAGGGCTGCTTCACGCCCAGCTTCTTCTCGATCTGGTAGACGGCCTTGCCCAGCAAGTAGTGGAACTCGGGGGTGGTCATCTTCCGCTGGAACTCGGGGCCGCGGATGATGGCGGAGAAAAGCCGGTCCGTGTCCAGCAGCGCCTCCTCCCAGAAGCCCAAGTCGTAGATGCGGATGATGCGCGCCAGCCGGTACTGAAGGTCGCCCGCGTTCGGGTTCACCTCGCGAATGGCGTGGCCGATGATGCGGTGGGCATCGTGGTAGAGGTTGGCGCCCGTGGTGGTCAGCGCGGAGATGACGCCCTTCTCGATGAGTGGGATGAGGCAGCTCTGGTGCAGGCCCGCCGGCGTCATGGCGCCCGACAGCGTGAGGAAGATGGACGCGTCCTGTTCCACCGACTTGGACATGAGCTCGAACGCGGTGCGCTCCTGACGGCCCACGTAGGCGCTGAAGGCATGGGCGAGCAGCTCAGCCGGCTTCTCCTTGCCGGTGATGGGACGGGGATCCGCCTTGCGCGCCCCCGAGTAGGCAGCGCGGAGGGACTTCTTCGGGTTCGAGGTCTTGGCCATGGCGCGCGGCTATACCATCCGCGGCGCGCTGTGGGGAGCGATCCGCGCTACCGGCGGCCCCCGGCCTTGGACTTGGGGGCCGGTTCCGGCTCGGGAGCGCCCAGGATGCGGTCGCGAACCTGCTCGGGGGACAGGTGCTGGGTGTCGGCCACCACGCAGGAGACGTAGGCCAGCTCCGCCAGGGCGCGCCGGGCCCGCTCGCGCACGGAGGCGTCGTCGGAGCCCAGCAGCTCGGAGGCGGCCGCCACGTAGCTGCTCGCGAGCGACTCGAAGAGATAGACCCGGTTCTCGATGGTGTCGTCCGTCTTGGCCATGGTGTCGAGGACTCTACGCGCAGGCGGCCCGGCACGGTGAGGGACTCGGGGGCAGGCGTTCAGTCATGGCCAGTCCGCCCCCAGGCATGCCGCCGGACCGGGCTTCAGGTAGATAGAGAGACAGGAGCCCCTCCCCTTCTCCCTGAACCCTGGAGCACGCCGTGATTGATCTGCACTCCCACACCACTGCAAGCGATGGACAGCACTCCCCCGACGAGCTGCTGAGCATGGCGGCTGCAGCGGGGGTGACGGTGCTGGCGGTGACAGACCACGACACGGTGGCAGGGCTGGCGGCGGCGATGGCGGCGGCGAAGGCCCGGGGCCTGGAGCTGGTACCCGGCATCGAGCTGTCCGCGTTCGTGCTGGGGCGGGAGGCCCACATTCTGGGGCACTTCCTGCGGCCGGAGGACCCGGACATCTCCCAGTTCGCCGACAAGCTGCGCATCGAGCGCGAGCAGCGCATGGAGCAGATGGTGGAGAAGATGCGCAAGCTCGGCTTCCCGGTGCGGATGCAGGACGTGTACGCCATCGCGGACAAGGCCCACCTGGGCCGGCCGCACCTGGCGCGGGTGCTGGTGGAGAAAGGCTGGTGCGTAGATACAAAGGAGGCGTTCGACCGCTTCCTGGGAGACGGACGCCCTGCGTGGGTGGACCGCTACCGGCTGGACGGGGTGGACGCCATCCAGCTGATCCGGAACGCGGGCGGCACCGCGACGCTGGCGCACCCGGGCACCTCGAAGATGAACCGGATGGAGATCGCGCAACTGGCGAAGGCCGGGCTCTCGGGGCTGGAGGTGTACCACTCGGACCACAACCCGAGCGTGCGGGAGAAGTACATGGCACTGGCGAAGGAGTTCGAGCTGGTGCCCACGGCGGGCAGCGACTTCCACGGAGAGAAGGTGGCGCCGGGGCGGCATCTGGGCACGGCCTCCATGCCCCCGGAGCAGTTCCAGAAGCTCCGCTCCCGCGCTGCCATTTCTTGAGGGGCGTGACGAGCGGCTCTCTCTTCAGACGTTGCCTATCTCACACCTCATCGCATGACTGCCTACCAAGCAACACCGGGGGGGAGGCTTGAAGGGATTCGGACGTAAAAACTTCCTGGTGGGATTCCGCTTCTGAACGACGGTACACAGTCTCCCTCGCGGAAAGACTTTGTGAACGCGCCAGGAAACATGGGTGAGCGGCCGCCTCCCAAGGCGACCATCCTCAACGTCAACGATCACCCTGCGACCCTCTACATGGTCAGCCACATGCTGCGCATGGCCGGCTACCAGGTCCTCGAGGCCAAGAACGGCAAGCAGGCCCTGTCCATCGCCGAGGGCAGGCCGGACCTCGTCCTCCTGGACGTTCACCTGCCCGACATCGATGGCTACGAGGTCTGCCGGCGCCTTCGCAACCATGAGGAGACCCAAGATCTCCTCATTGCCCACCTCTCCGCCGTCTCCGTCCAGCGTGAGGACCGCATCCGGGGCCTGGCTCACGGTGCGGACGCCTACTGGACCACTCCCATGGAAGAGGAGGAGCTCCTGGCCAACATCGAGGCGCTCCTGCGCCTCCAGAGCCGCGCCCAGGGCGCCATCCGCGAGCGAGACGAGTTTCTCTCCGTCGCCGCCCACGAGCTGAAGACCCCGCTCACCGCCCTGCGCCTCCACCTGGAGCGCACGCTCTACCTGACCACCCGCGGCGCCACCGAAACCATCCCCAAGACCACCGTCGAGAAGAGCCTCACCCCCGCCCTCCGCCAGATCGATCGGCTGCAACAGCTGCTGGACACGCTGCTGGACGTGTCCCGCGTCACCAGCCACAAGCTCCGGCTGGACATCAGCGCGTTGGACTTGGTGGAGCTGACCGGAGATCTGGCCCTGCGGCTCGAAGCCCAAGCCCGCGCCGTGGGCGTGGAACTCCAGTTCGAGCTGCACCACGAGCCCATCATCCTCTTCGGAGATCGGCTTCGCCTGGAGCAGGTGCTGACCAACCTGGTCACCAATGCCATCAAATACGGCGGCGGCCGGCCCGTGCAGATCCACGTGGAGGAGCGCCCGGAATGGGCCGTCATCCTCGTCAGGGATCATGGCATCGGGATCGCTCCTCAGGATCAGGCCCGTATCTTCGACCGCTTCGAGCGGGCTACCACGGCCCGTCAGTCCGAGAGCCTGGGGCTCGGCCTTTACATCGCCAAGGAAATCGTCACGGCTCACGGGGGGACCATCTCGGTCACCAGCGAGCCCGGCCAGGGCGCCACCTTCCAGGTGCTGCTGCCCCTGCGCCGGACCGAACGCTACTGAGGCGCTTCAGAAGGAGGGAGTGTGTCGTCTCAAGAGAAGGGGCACGGTGAGCAGGACCGCAAGGCCGAGCACAAGCGGCTCATCACCCGAGTGCCCCGGCTGGACTTCATCACCAAAGGCGGCCTGCTGAGAGGCTCCTCGTACGCCATTTTGGGGCCTCCCGGCTCAGGCAAGACGGTGCTGGCCAACCAGATCGCCTTCAACCATGTGAAGGAGGGCGGCCGTGCCCTCTACGTGACGCTCCTGACGGAGTCTCACGCCCGCATGCTGGCCAACATCGAGGAGATGACCTTCTTCGACCGGAGCGTCATCCCCGAAAAGCTCCACTACGTCAGCGGCTACCCCGAGCTGGAGAAGGACGGCCTCAAGGCCCTGCTGGACATGGTGCGACGCACGGCCCAGCAAAACCAGGTGTCCCTGCTCATCATCGACGGCATGGACGCGGCCAAGGAGTTCGCCCGCTCGGATCTGTCCTTCAAGCGCTTCCTCCAGGACCTGCAGGCCTTCACGAGCATCCTCGGCTGCACCACCCTGCTGCTCTCTCCGCACCAGGAGGGCGACACCCACCCGGAGAACACCGCGGTGGACGGTGTCTTCGAGCTGTCGCTCTGGCTCTCCGGACCGCGCGCGGTGCGGGAGCTTGTCGCGCTGAAGTTCCGCGGCAGCGACTCGCTGCTCGGCCGGCACGAGGTGGAGATCTCCGAGCGGGGGATAGTCATCCACCCCCGCACCGAGGTGCAGTTCGCCAACCCCCAGGAGGACAGCCCCGGGGACCGCATCCGCATGTCCTTCGGCATCCCCCGCCTGGACGAGTCGCTCCGGGGCGGCGTGCTGTCCGGCTCCACCACCATGCTCCTGGGCGCGCCCGGCACGGGCAAGACGCTGCTGGGGCTCCACTTCCTGCTCCAGGGCGCCCGCGAGGGCCAGCCCGGTGTCTACTTCGGCTTCTACGAGACGCCTCCGCGCCTGATGGAGAAGGCTGCGGGCGTGGGCATGAAGGACCTCAAGAAGTACGTGGACAAGGGCCTCATCGAGATCCAGTGGCAGCCCCCGCTGGAGCACAACATGGATTCGCTGGCCGAGCGGCTCCTGGAGCGCCTCCACGAGCGCAACGTGAAGCGGATCCGCCTCTTCATCGACGGCGTGTCCGGCTTCCGCTCCGCCGCCGTGTACCCGGATCGCATGGGGCGCTTCTTCTCCGCGCTCTCGCACCAACTGCGGATGCTGGACGCCACCACGCTCTATTCCGAGGAGACGCCCCTGCTCAGCCCCGGAGTGGAGACCCCGCTGGCCGAGTCCGCCGCCTACGTGGAGAACATCATCCTGCTGCGCTACGTGGAGCTGCGCTCGCAGCTGTACCGGCTCATCTCCATCATGAAGATGCGCGAGAGCCAGTACGACAGCGGCATCCGCGAGTTCTCCATCACCGATGAGGGCATCCGCATGGCGGACACCTTCCAGAGCGCGGAGAACATCCTCACCGGCCACGCGCGCGTGCGTAACGGAGGCACGGACAAGAAGGACAAGGAGGTCTCCCCGCCCATGGAGATTTCTGAGGCGAAGAAGAAGGGCAAGCGGGGCGGCCTGCGGCGGCGGAGGCGCTCATGAAGACGGTGCTCATCGTCGATGACGAGCTGGACATCGCCGAGGCGGTCAAGGCGATCCTCGAGGAGGAGCGCTACCGCGTCTTGACGTGCGGCAACGGCCGCGAGGCGCTCAAGTGCCTGGAGGAGCACACGCCGGACCTGGCCATCCTGGACATCATGATGCCGGTGATGAACGGCTACGAGACGCTCAAGGCCATCCGCCAGAAGCCTGCCTTCGAGAAGCTCCCCGTCCTCATCATGAGCGCCATCGCGCCCACGGTGAAGCCCAAGGACCATGGGTGGTCCGGGTTCCTCAAGAAGCCCTTCTCCTTGCAACAGCTCCTCGACCAGGTACACACGCTGGTCCCCAAAGACTCGGATCAAGAGGAGCCGCGGTAGGCCTCGAGAGCCCTCTCGGCGGCGCTCGGGAGCGGACTCAGGACCGCTCGTCGCGGGCGACCTTGAAGCGGCTGGTGACGGCGGTGAGCCCCTCGGCCACCGCCTGCAGATCCTGAGCAATGCGGGTGGTGCGGCCCGTGGCATCCACGCCCTGCTTCACCAGCTCGGCCACGTTGCGAGCGCCCTGCACAGCCTGCTCGCTGGACTGGCGCTGCTGCCGCGTGGCGATGGTGATCTGCCGCGCCGCCTCGCTGGTACCGCGCGCCAGCTCGACGATCCGCTCGAACACGGAGGAGGCCTGCTCGGCCACCTCCACGCCGCGATCCGAGGTGGCCATGCCCACGCGGGCCTTCTGCGCGGCCTCCTCGCCGGAGTCCTGCACCTTCTCGACGATGCGGGCGATGTCTCGCGCCGAGCCGGACACGTTCTCCGCCAGCTTGCGCATCTCCGCGGCTACCAGCGAGAAGCCGCGGCCCACCTCGCCCGCCTTGGTGCCCTCGAGCGCCGCGTTGAGCGCCAGCAGGTCCGAGCGCTCCGCCACCTGGTTGATCACCTGGGCGATCTTCCCCACCTGCTGCAAGTCCTGGTTCAGCCCGACGATGGCCTCGGCCACGCCCTTGGCCTCGATGCGGATGTCGTTGATGCCGGCCACCACCTGCGCCACTACGGCCATGGCCTCGGCCACCGCCTCGTGCGTGCGGCGCGCGCTGGACTCCACCACCTCCGTGGAGCTGGAGATCTGCTCGGCGGTGCGACTCAGCTCCTCAAAGGTGGCGGCGATCTGCTGCGCGTACGCCGCCTGCTGGCTGATGACGTGCTCCTGATCCGCCGAGGCCCCCGTCAGCCCGCGCGAGGCGCTGGACAGCTGCTCGGTGCGGGACACCAGCTCCGCCACCGTGCCGCGCAGCGTGGTCAGCATCTCGCTGAACGACTGCGCCATCTGCTTCACCTCGCCCGCGGCCGTCGTCACCTCCAGCGTGCTGCGGGACACGTCACCCTTGGCCACCTCGATGGCGGCCTCCGTCATCCGCGACACCGGCTCGGTGATGGCCCGGCCGATGAAGAAGGCCAGCGCCAGGCCGATCAGCGCCGCGGCGCTGTAGACGAGTCCGCCGGACAGCATGAAGGCATTGACCTCCTCGTGGTGCACCACCGAGGCATCCATGCCCACGAGGTAGGCGCGCCCATCCGGCAGCGAGCAGCTCACGATCAGGGTGCCCTCGAGGAACGCGTCCGCGCACCCCTCGCCGCCCTTCAGGGCGGTGCTCCCGAGCGGCAGGTTGCCGCGCTGGATCAGTGTGCCGCCTGCGGGCTCGAGCACCGCCTGCATGGAGACGTTGCCGCCCTTCTCCACCTGATCAAAGAGCTGCTGAAAGCGGTCCGTGCGCAGGGCCTCGGGCTCCGAGAGGATGGCGGCCGCTTGTTGCTGGGCCAGCAGCCCCACCGCGAGACCCCGCTCCTTCAGCCGGTGCCGGCCGATCTCCATCTGCTTCCGCGGGAAGTAGAAGCTGGTGAGGGCGGAAATGACGATGGTGGGCACCAGCACCGCGAGTGCCACCTGCCACCGTAGACTGAGCCGACCCCACATGCCCTGGTTCTCCCGAGTTCGCGCGACGGTGCGACGGTAGGCGCCTGGACCCGAGAGCGTCAAACACCCCGTGCGTGCCCGGTTGCTCCCTCCCTCACCTGCCACCGTCCCCAGGGGCGTGGCCGAAGAGGCGGGATCAGGGTCAGGGTGCCTTTTCGCTGTTATCTCAACGGTTTACGGTGTGAGGAGACCGAGTTTCCCTTTGACAGAGGTGGCGGGTGTCACTAGGGTCCGCCGCCGATGGAAACTCCTCTCACCCCTTATCTGCCGCTGGCAGTGGTGCTGCTGCTGTCTGGCGTGCTGGCGCTGATCATCCCCACCCTCGCCGGCTTGCTGGGCCCTCGGCGGCCGAGCGCGGTCAAGTCGATGACCTTCGAGGCCGGCTCCGAGTCCAGCGGCATGGCGCGGCAGCGGTTCGCGGTGAAGTTCTACGTCGTTGCGCTGCTCTTCATCGTGTTCGACGTCGAAGCCGTGTTCCTGTACCCCTGGGCGGTGAACTTCCAGGCGCTCGGCTGGTTCGGCTACACCGAGATGGTGGTTTTCGCTGCAACCCTGGTGGTGGGCCTTATCTACGTTTGGAAGAAGGGCGCTCTCGAGTGGGAGAGCTGAGGAACCATGGCATCTGAGATCGACAACGCTCCTGTGATTGCCACCCGCCGGGACGAGGCCATGGGCTTCTTCCAGCGGATGGTCTCCAAGGGCCTGGGCTGGGCCCGTAAGTACTCGCTGTTCACCTACCCGTTCGCTACCGCGTGCTGCGGCATGGAGTTCATGTCCGTGGCGGCCAGCCGCTACGACATCGCGCGCTTTGGCGCCGAGTTCCCGCGCTTCTCGCCGCGGCAGGCGGACCTGCTCATGGTGGTGGGCACCATCAACCTGAAGCAGGCCCCCATCCTCAAGCGCGTCTACGAGCAGATGACGGAGCCGAAGTGGGTGGTGGCGTTCGGCGTGTGCGCCTCGTCGGGCGGCTTCTACGATAACTACGCGGTGCTGCAGGGCATCGACCGCATCATCCCGGTGGATGTCTACATCCCCGGCTGCCCGCCGCGTCCCGAGCAGGTGCTGGACGGCCTGATGCTGCTGCAGGACAAGATCGGCCGGCAGGTGCACCGGATCGCCGACAAGGGCGAGCCGAATGCCACCGCGGCCCAGCACAACCTGCTGGCCTCGATGAACAAGTAGCGCGCCCCTCGGGGTGTGAGGCTCCAGGGCCCCGCGTGGCTCCCTTGGTGGAGGGAGCGCCGGGGCCCTTGGCTTTGCGGGCTACCAGCGGTGGTAGGCGGGGTGGCCCGGCTTCACCGCCACGAAGGTGCCCCGGCAGGTGGCCGTCACCTTGCCGTTGGCGGTGAGCGTGCCCTCGATGACGGCGCGGTCCTCCTTGAGCTCCACGGGCTTCGCCTCGAGCCGCACCAGGCCCATGGGCGTGGGACGCTTGAGCTGGATGCTGTAGTCCGCCGTGACGGTGCAGGGAGGCGAGTCCGCTCCTGCCTGCTTCATGAGGTGGTAGGCCGCCGTCCAGTTGCAGTGGCAGTCCAGCAGCGAGCCGATGATCCCGCCGTTGAGGACACCGGGGAAGGCCTGGTGGTGCTCGGAGGGGGTCCACTCGGCGACCACGAGATCGCCCTCCGCCATGCTGCGAATGCGGAGGCCCTTCTCGTTGGCGGGGCCGCAACCGAAGCAGGCGTTGTGAGGGGCGTAGCGCTCCTGGAGGCTCTGGGTATTCGTCGTCGACATGGGGCGGCACCCTACCCCAGCCCGAAGTCAGGGAGCGCGGCTCAGCACCGCGTCCAGCCAGGAAGACAACACCGCGGGCTCCGCGCAGTCGCCCACGCACGTGCGCTTCGTGGAGCCGTCCGCCTGGGGGCGATCCACCAGCCAGCGCTGCCCGTCGAAGGCGCCGCGATCCTTCTCTCGGACCATGGCGTCGTGGGCGGAGCCGTCCACCTCCACCACGCCATCCTGGCGGATGCGGTAGGTCTCGAAGCTGCGAGGGGCTCCGGGCCAGTGGCCTGGATCGAAGATCTCCGGGCTCACGTGCGTGAAGCCCGTCTCCGCGTAGAGCGGCTGGGGCTGGAAGGGCTCTCCGCGCAACAGAGGCGCGAGGGAGACGCCATCCACGTCGCTCGGGAGAGATGGGAGTTGGGACAACTCCAGCAGCGTGGGGCCCATGTCCAACAGCCGGACGAGGGTATCCACACGAGCGGGGGCCTGTTGGCCTCGGGGGAGCTTCACCGCCAGGAGCACACGGTTCTCCTCCTCGGAGAGCCGGGCGCCGTGCACCGAGGTGGCACCTGCGAGGTCCGGCCGGTCCGCGTGGAAGCTCTCGCCGTGATCCGAGAACAGGACGATGAGCGCGTCGTCGTAGCGTCCGGTCCGCTTCAGCGCGTCGAAGAGCTGACCCACCTGTGCATCGGCCTGGGCGAGCAGCTCGTCATAGAGCCCCTCAGCACCGGCCCGGTTCCAGGAACCGGCACCTCCGGCGGCGCCGGGCACCACCGGGGAGAAGTGCATGCGCAGCCGGCGCTCGATCGGCTCGGAGGGAGCCACGAAGCGCCGGTAGAAGGGATAGGTGGGGTCGCCCGGGAAATGCGCTGCGGTGGCGTGGAAGGCGAACAGTGTGGGGCCTTGGGAGGCCTCCAAGACGAGCCGCGCCGCGAGCCGATCCGCGTAGCCGATGGGATCGTGGATGCCCGCGAGGGCGCGGTTGTCGATGAACTCGGGCAGCCACGCGGCGCCGAGCCGGTGATCGGCGAACAGGCCCACGGCGCGGTAGCGGAGTTTCTCCAGCAGGAAGTTCACCGCGCCCCGAGGCGGCTGGAGGCGCGTGGCGAAACCGGAGTCCGGGCCCTCGGCGTGGAAGCGCGAGCAATCCGTGGCAAACACGGTGCGCCAGTGGGCATCCGCGAAGCGCGCAGGAAAGGTGGAGGTGGGGATCCAGCGGGACTCGGCCGTGAGCGAGTAACGGACGCCGGTGCGATGCGGCCAGCGCGCGGTGAGCAGTGAGCGCCACGCGGGTTCCGTCTGAGCGATGGTCGTGTACGCGCGGGTAAAGAGCGTGGCGCCCTCTTCCACGAAGCGATCGAGGTGAGGCGCCACCGCGCCTGTGCCTCCGAGCGCCTTCAGCCGATCCGGGCGGAACGCATCCACCCCGATGAGGACAACGAGCGGATGTCTCTCTCCACCCGAGGGTGTCCGGGAGATCCACGCCCCGAGCAACCCCACCGCCACCACGGCCCCACATGCCAAGCCCAGGGAGCGCTGATGTTCGCGAGAGCGCCAAGCAAGCCAACCCAGGGGAAGAGCGAGCCACAGCCCCACGGTCACACGCGGGTGCCAGGGCTGGCCATGGTCCACGAGCCAGCCCAGCACCGAGCGCAGCGCGGGCAGATCATCGAAGAGCGCGGGCCGGGCGATGGCGCGATCCCAGGCCAGCAGTGCGAGCAGCACGAGCCAATGAGGGATCACCCACGCCAACCGCTGCCGTCCCCACGCGCGAGCGAGCCCTCCAGCCAAGAGCCCGAGCACGGCGCCGCCAACCCCATACACCGCCGCGACCCGAGCGAGCAGCCCTGGCAGCAGCGGCCGGATCGCATTCATCAGCGCCGCATAGGGCCCCTCCACATCGATGCCCACGCCCACCAGTCCAGCGCTGAGCAACCGCTCCGTTTCCAGAGCAAACAACCCCAGCCCCAGCCCAGCGCCTACGAGAGCGGCGAGGAGCGTCCAGAGAAGGAGCCTGGGAGCAACACGGACGGACATGGCGACGAGCCGCGTGTACCTGAAAAGCCCTGCGTCCGCCATGGCTCCCCTACCGCCGTGAGTTACCTGTTTCCGGCAGCGTGGCCCTGTCCGTTGACTCTTGGTACGGTCATCAGTGCTCGCAGGAGGGGATGATGCGCTGGCGTGACGCAGGAACGCTCCTGGTGGTGCTCTGGATGGTGACTGGCTGTCCTTCAGAGTTTGGCAAGGAGGGTCGTGTCGCCAAAGCCGTCCATCAGGACACCCTGGAACTCGTCCGTAAATATTGCGACCAGAAGACGTACGACGAGCTCTGCGGCGGCGGTAAGGAAAACACGCCGGAGTGTATCAGGACATGCGGGTGAGCTGGCGTCCCCTGCTGGCGACTCTTGCCAGTCTGCTGCTGCCAGTGCCCCTCGCCATATTATTGGGCGGCGTGCTACGGCCCACCCTTCCTGAAAAGGGCGCGGGTGGCAGGCGTATCAGCCCAATGCTGACCTCAGAGGAGCGCGCGCAGTTCCTAACGTACCGCCGCAGCTGCGGGGCCGGTCAGCCGTGTGAGCCTCCTCTCGGGTGCGTCACCGAATTGCGCTACAGGCGGCAGATCTGCACCGACAGTCAGTGCACCGCAGACTCGCAATGCCCCGACGGCCAAGTCTGCCACACCATCGCCACGGTGGAAGACGGCCCCTTGGTGCGGTACTGCGTACCCTTGGGCGTTCGGCAGGAAGGGGAGCCCTGCTATGTGTTGGGGGAGAGCCGCGACGATGCCTGCGCGCCGGGATTGATTTGCGGCGGCCTTCGCAAACCGTGGTGTGCTCGGCCCTGCAAGACAGAGGATGCCGCAGCGTGTCCCGCTGGCTTCTTTTGCGCGGACACAGCGCCAGAGCCGGTGTGCTTGCCTACGTGTGAGACACGCGGGTGCCCAGAGGATCAGCACTGCGTCCGGTACGAGGAAGGCGTCTCCGTGTGCGCGCACGTTTATGGCCCCCAGTGCCAACAAGCTCCCTGTCCGCGAGGCGGCGAGTGCGTGGTGCTCCGAGAGCCCGCCCGTCCCGATAAGGCGTGGATGGAGTGCCTGGAACGGTGTGGTGAGGATTATCCCTCGTGCAGGGACGGATTGATCTGCGACGCATGGCGGTGCAGGCCCCCGTGTGATCCAAAGGATCCCCACGCGTGCATTGAGGGCTACGTCTGCAGGCAACACAGGCCAGACCGGCCCTTTGTCTGTCAGCCGAATTAGGCCTCCTACCCGTTCGGCTGCGATGACTGCGGCGTCGAAGGGTACGAGACTCGCCACGCCTGAGCCTACTTGAGCCTACCCACCTGGTTCTGTTTCCCAAAAGCTCACCAACCGGACAGACGAGCCCTCTTAGGAGGTACGCAACGTGCACGGTCGCCCAACCCGTGCCACAGTGTGCCAGCGGCTGACACGGACAGCGGGAGGGACGCCCGGCGTCATGAAGGAAGCGGCAGCGCCCACTACCGAGCAGAGCCTCTCGCGGGCACTCGACACTGAGCGGGCGCGAAATGCGCTCCATCTGTCGTGGGTGCGCTTCCTCGCCGTCTCTGCCGTCTTCGCCGTCACCCTCTACCTGGGCTTCCTGCGCGGGCTCGCCGACTGGGCCATCTACTCCACCCCCTTCGCTGCGTACTGGGCCGTCACCGCACTCGTCCTGGGCGGCGTCTACCACTTCCAGTGGATCGCGCGCTGGTCCGGCATGACGCTGGCCCTCGTCGACGTCCCCGCCATCTTCTGGCTCCAGACCCTGTCACTGCCCCTCTCCCCCTCCCCAGGCGGCGTGGCGGGCTTCACCCTGGGCATCTACGTCTGCCTCATCCTCCTGTCCGCCCTCTCCCTGCGCCGCCTGGGGACCTTGGCGGTCACCGGGGTCGCGGCCATCACGGAGGTGCTGCTCCAACAGCAGGCCGGCATCGCCATCGGCGCGCAGGTGGCCGCCGTGGTCGTCCTGGCAGCCAGCGCCGCGGGCGCCTCCCACCTGCTGCTGCGCATCCGCGCCCTGCTCTCGGCCGTCACGCGCGAGGAGCTCAAGCGGGCCCGGCTCGGCCGCTACTTCTCCCCTGCCGTCGCCGAGCGGCTCCAGGATCTGGCCATCTCGAAGACCCACCCAGAGCTGCGCGAGGTGACGCTCCTGTTCGCCGACATCCGGGACTTCACCGCCCTCAGCGAGCGCCTGCCCCCCCAGCAGGTGGTGGCCATCCTCAACGAGTACTACGGGCGCATGGTGGAGGTGGTATTCCGCCATGGCGGCACGCTCGACAAGTTCATCGGCGACGCACTGATGGTGTACTTCGGCGCTCCCATCGCGGATGCCGAGCATGCCCGGCGGGGCGTGCAGTGCGCCCTGGACATGGTGGCCGAGCTCGAGGCCGTCAACGCCGAGCGCGCCGCCCGGGGCGAGCCAGGCCTGCGAATGGGTGTAGGTGTCCACACTGGGCCCGTGGTGCTGGGCAACATCGGCTCTTCCACCCGGCGCCTGGAGTACACCGCCATTGGCGACACCGTGAACCTGGCCAGCCGCATTGAGCGCCTCACCAAGACGGCGGGCGCCCCCGTGCTGGTGTCCCGGACGACCCGTGAGCAGGCGGGAGAGGCCTTCCTCTGGCGAGAGGCCCCCCCGGCCACCGTCCCCGGCAAGACGCTGCCCGTCTCGCTCTTCATTCCCGAGCCCCACGGATCCGCCCGCCCTGGGGGCACCTCCGCCGCCGCCTGAGGCCCCCTCGCTTCTAGCGCGCGTAAGTGCCCTACATGGCTGGGGGTTTTACGTTGACGCTGCGGGCTGCCCTCCCTATAAAGCCGCGGATTCTTCTGCCATTGGGGCCCCCTTTTGAGCACATTCGCGTTGGACAGGGTCTCCGCCCACCTTCCGGAGGCGGTCGCGGAGCGCTACGACGACAGGGCCGGCGGCGCCTGGGCCGTCATCCATGCTCAGCACCTGCCGAAGGTGGCGGCGTATCTCCGCAATGATCCGGAGCTGAACTTCAAGCTCTTCGGCTCCATCGATGCCGTGGACCGGCTGCACCTGGCCGAGAGCGATCCGCGCTTCGAGATCATCTACATCCTCTACTCGCTCACGCGAAACGAGCACGTGCGCCTCAAGGTGCGCGTCACCGAGACGACTCCCGAGGTGCCCTCGCTGGTTCCTCTCTACAAGGGCGCCAACTGGTGGGAGCGCCTCACCTACGACTTCTACGGCATCAAGTTCGTGGGCCATCCGGATCTGCGCCGCATCCTCATGTACGACGAGTTCCAGGGGCACCCGCTGCGCAAGGACTACGCCCTGCGCGACCGGCAGCCGCTGATCCCCGAGCGCCCCATCAAGGACATCTTCCGCGGCCCCGGCACCAGCGGCCTCTCCTGAAGCCCCGGCCCCTTTCGCCTTCCGAGGACTCTCCTCCATGTCGGACCCTTCCAAGCAGCCTGAAGCGCCCAACCCGGACACCGACGCGTACGCCCACGAGTCGGAGCTGGAGGCTCACCTCCAGCCCAAGCGGATGTACATCAACATGGGCCCCTCTCACCCCGCCATGCACGGCACCGTGCGCATGAAGGTGGAGCTGGAGGGAGAGACGATCATCAAGGCCGACCCGGAGATCGGCTTCCTCCACCGAGGCTTCCAGAAGAGCTGCGAGAACGTCACGTGGACGCAGTGTCTGCCGTACACGGACCGGCTCAACTACAACTCGGCGATGATGAACAACTTCGGGTTCCTCAACGCCGTGGAGAAGCTCATCGGCCTGGAGATCCCTGAGCGCGCCCAGTACATCCGCGTGATCGCCTCCGAGCTGCACCGCATGCACGATCACCTCACGTGCGTGGGCGCCACGGCGCTGGAGCTCGGCGGGTTCGCTCCGTTCCTCTACGCCATCGAGGGCCGTGAGCTCATCATGGACCGCGTGACGGAGCTGACCGGCGCGCGCCTCACCACCAGCTACGGGCGCGTGGGCGGCCTCAACCGCGACCTGCCCGAGGGGTGGATCCCGAAGACGATCAAGTCCCTGGACAAGATCCAGGAGCTCCTCGTGGAGGTCGAGGGGCTGCTGATGAAGAACCGCATCTTCGTGGACCGCATGAAGGGCACCGGCCTCCTCTCCGCCGAGGATGCCCTGGACTTTGGCTTCACCGGCCCCTGCCTGCGCGCCGCTGGCGTGGACTACGACGTGCGCAAGGCCAAGCCCTACTGGGTCTACAGCCAGCTGGACTTCGATGTGCCGGTGGGCACGCACGGCGACAACTACGACCGCTACATCATGCGGCTCGAGGAGATGAAGCAGTCGGATCGCATCATCCGGCAGGCGCTGGCCAAGCTGCCCAGCGGCCCCATCATCGTGGATGACTGGCGCATCGCCCTGCCGCCCAAGCCCGAGGTGTACGGCACCATCGAAGGTGTCATGTCGCACTTCAAGCTGGTGATGGAGGGCATCCCGGTGCCGCCGGGCGAGGTGTACGACAGCACCGAGGCGGCCAACGGCGAGCTGGGCTGGTACCTGGTGAGCGACGGCGGCGGCCGGCCCTACAAGGTCCACGTCCGCGCGCCGGGCTTCCCCATCCTCTCCGCCATTCCTCAGATCATCGAGGGGAAGATGCTGGCGGACCTCATTCCCACCTTTGACATGATCAACATGATCGGCGGCGAGGTCGAGCAGTGAGCGAGAACGACACCAAGAAGCCGACGGGTGACGCGCAGCCGCCCCCGCCGGGCGCGCCCACGAACTCTCCGGCCGCGAAGATCGGCCCGGAGCCCTCCAACCCGCCTGCGGGCCCCAAGGCGGACAACCCGCCCGTGGCTCACAGCAGCACCACGCCGCCCAAGCCGCCTCCGGGCCCCGCCGGTGGCCCGCCCAAGCCGCCTCCGCCCAAGAACCCGGGCTTCGTCACCTGCACCATCGACGGCATCGAAGTCGTCGCCAAGCCG
Source organism: Hyalangium minutum (assembly GCF_000737315.1). GTDB lineage: Bacteria > Myxococcota > Myxococcia > Myxococcales > Myxococcaceae > Hyalangium > Hyalangium minutum. The sequence goes on along the minus strand of NZ_JMCB01000013.1, from coordinate 231,500 downwards.
GGGACGAACATGATCGAGGCCGCCAAGTCGGCGGGCGTGGAGATCCCCTTCTACTGCTACCACCCGCGCCTCTCGATCGCGGCCAACTGCCGCATCTGCCTCGTCGAGGCCTCCAACGCGCCCAAGCTGGTGCCCGCGTGCCAGACGCCGCTGGCCGAGGGCCAGGTGGTGAAGACCACCACGGCCAAGGTGAAGGAGAACCAGCGCTCGGTGATGGAGTTCCTGCTGCTGAACCACCCGGTCGACTGCTCCATCTGCGACCAGGCCGGTGAGTGCAAGCTGCAGGACTACTACATGAAGTACGACTACCGCCCCTCGCGCCTGGAGGGCGGCAAGGCCCTGAAGAACAAGCGCAAGGTGCTGGGACCTCATGTGGTTCTGGATCAGGAGCGCTGCATCATCTGCACCCGCTGCGTGCGCTTCATGAACGAGATCCCCAAGGAGCCGCAGCTGGGCGTGTTCGGCCGCGGCAGCCACGAGCGGATCGACGTGTTCCCGGGCAACGAGCTCAACAGCAACTACTCGCTCAACACCGTGGACGTGTGCCCGGTGGGCGCGCTGCTCAGCCGGGACTTCCGCTTCCGCGCCCGCGCGTGGTTCCTGTCCGCCACCCCGTCCGTGTGCACCGGCTGCTCGCGCGGCTGCAACATCTACGCGGACTGGATGTCCCAGGATACCTACCGCTTCCGCCCACGCGAGAACGAGCAGATCAACAAGAGCTGGATGTGTGATCAGGGCCGGCTCTCGTACAAGGCCCTGAACCTGGATCGCGTGCTGAGCGCCTCGGTGGGCCGCCGCGCCACGCAGGCTCCGAACACCGTCTCCCCCGCGCTCACCCGCGTGGAGGCCGCCAAGGCCGCCGCCCAGCAGCTGCAGCCCCTGGCGGGCACCCAGCAGCTGGCGGTGCTGGCCTCGCCGGTGTGCTCGAACGAGGACCTGCTCGCGGGCCTGTCGTTCGCCAAGAACACCCTGGGTGTCTCCGAGGTGTACGTGGGCGGCCGTCCGCAGGGCGCCGCGGACCACTACCTCATGACGGCGGACAAGAACCCCAACCGCAAGGGCCTGGAGTTCATCGCCAAGGGACTGGGCCTCACGCTCAAGCCCTTCGAGGACCTGGTGTCCGGGCTGAACTCGGGCAAGGTGAAGGGCCTGTACGCCATCGGCACCGAGGTGCCGGGTGACGCTGCGGCCTTCGCGCAGGCTGCGGCCAAGGCCGAGGTGTTCGTCGCCCAGGCGATGAACGAGTCTTCCCTCACCGCGCAGGCCACCGTGGTGCTGCCGGCCTCCGCGCACATCGAGGACGAGGGCTCGTTCGTGCAGCAGGACGGCATCGTCCAGCGCTTCCGCAAGGCCTACCCCTCCAAGGGCGAGGCGCTGCCGAACTGGCGCTGGGTGGCGGAGATCAGCAAGGCGATGGGCGCGGCCCAGGCCTGGAACTCCGCCCGCGACGTGTTCCGCGAGCTGGCCTCGAAGGTGGCCGAGTTCGCTTCATTCAACTGGGAGCAGTCTTCCCCGCCGGACCGTGAGAAGCCGGGCATCAACCCGATTCCCACTGGCGCCGACGGCCGTCCCCCGGGCTACCGCGAGTTCGGCACGCCCCGCGTGAGAGGGATCTAAATGGCTCGCATTCTCACTGTCCTCTTCGCCATCGGCTTCATCATCGGCCTGCTCGCCGCCGTGGTGCTCGGCACCTACGTGGTGGGTGGCCTGGCGGAGCAGTACCTGTTCACCGGCGCCAGCCGGCTCACGAACATCATCTTCCTGATGCTCCTGTTCGTGATGGTCATCGCCACGCTGCTCACGCTGGCCGAGCGCAAGTGGAGCGCGCTGATGCAGGACCGCATCGGCCCGAACCGCGCGCGCATCGCCCTGCCGGGCCTGAAGAACCGCTCGCTGGCGGGCCTGCCCTTCGTGGCGGCGGACTCCTTGAAGATGCTGACCAAGGAGGCCTTCCGGCCGGAGAACGCGAACAAGTTCCTGTTCAACCTGGGGCCTCTGCTGGCGTTCGGGCCGGTGTTCGCCCTGTTCGCCATCGTCCCCGCGGGCCCCTCGGTGCAGGTGTTCGGCCACAACGTGGACATGGTGGTGGCCACCCCGGACTTCGGCCTGCTCTACCTGTTCGCCATCGCCTCGCTGGCGGTGTACGGCACGGCGCTGGCCGGCTGGGCCTCCAACAACAAGTTCGCCCTGCTGGGCGGCGTGCGCGCCTCCTCGCAGATGATCTCCTACGAGGTGGCGCTGGGCCTGTCGCTGGTGGGCCTCATGCTGGCGTTCTCCTCCGTGCAGCTGCCGTCCATCGTCGGCGCGCTGGCGGCGGAGACGGGCAGCGAGGCCTCCGGCCAGGCGCGCTACCTGTGGCAGTGGACGGGCGGCGCCGCGGGCGAGGGCTTCGACTTCGGCCTGCCGACGTGGGGCATCATCCTGCAGCCCATTGGCTTCATCGGCTTCTTCGCGGCGGCCTTCGCCGAGACGAAGCGCGCCCCGTTCGACGTGCCGGAAGGTGAGTCCGAGATCATCGGCTACTTCGTGGAGTACTCGGGCATGCAGTTCGGCCTGTTCATGATCTCCGAGTTCGTCGAGGTGGTGGTGCTGTCGGGCGTCGTCGCGGCGCTCTTCTTTGGCGGCTACCACCTGCCCTTCGGCGGCGAGTGGGTGGCCAGCCACCTGCGGGACTACCCGCTGGTGTACGCCACGCTGATGGGGACGATCTTCTGGATCAAGGTGCTGCTGCTGTGCTTCCTGCAGCTGCTCATCCGCTGGACGTTCCCCCGCTTCCGCTACGATCAGATCCAGACGCTGGGCTGGAAGATGCTGCTGCCCGTGGGCCTGGCCAACGTGTTCATCAGCGGCGCGCTGGTGCTGTGGGATCCCTCGCTGCGCTACCTGGCGCTGTTCGGGCTCTTCCAGATTGGCGTGCTGGTGGCCCTGACGCTCTCCAGCAAGGAGATGGTCAAGGGTGAGCCCGGCCACGGCGGGGGCCACGGCGCCCTGGGCCACGGCGGTGGACATGACGCGCACGGGCTGCCGGGTGCGGCTCACGGCCACGCGCTGCCGGCGGCGGGCCACGCCTCGGCGACGCTGGGCGGGCACGCCCCGGCCCACGCAGGTGCACACACGGCCTCCACGCATTAGGCTTCCGAGGAAAGACAAGGACTGTCATGGGCTACAAGGCGACCCAAGATCCCCGCACGGATGTCCGCGAGCGGGCCTATCTCCCGGAGCTCCTCAAGGGGCTGGGCATCACCGCGCGCCACTTCTTCCGGAACCTCTTCGGAACGCGCGACACGAACACCTCGGTGGTGGACCGCAAGGGCACCAGCCTCATCACCACCGTCGAGTACCCGGAAGAGAAGATCCCCTACCCTCCCGGCTACCGCGGGCTGCACCGCCTGGTTCCTCGGGATGATGGCAAGCCGCGCTGCGTGGCTTGCTACATGTGCGCCACCATCTGCCCGGCGCAGTGCATCTACATCGAGGCGGGTGAGTACGAGCACGCGGACAAGGAGGGTGAGTCTCGCGTCATCGAGAAGTACCCCACTCAGTTCGTCATCGACGAGCTGCGCTGCATCGTCTGCGGCCTGTGCGTGGAGGCGTGCCCCAAGGACGCCATCCGCATGGACACCTACGAGCACACCAAGCCCGAGTACAACCGCCAGGGCTTCGTGTACGACATCCCCAAGCTGCTGAAGGGCCCGGCGGTGTCGCACCCGTCGGATCCGTGGAACAAGCGCGAGGGCTCCGAGGAGCCGCACCACGTGCACAAGGAGGCCCACACGCGCATTGGCGAGGGCCTGGTGCAGCTCAAGACGCCGCACGCCGTGGGCAAGGGCCACGAGCCCAAGCAGCTGCACGCGGGCACGGCTCCGAAGCACAAGTAACCCCACGCGCTGGGTGCTCCGGCCCGCCCTGCTCCCTCTGCCGAGGAAGCGGACGCGGGCCGGTGCCGTTTCAGGGGGCCGCTCGCCTGGCCGCCTCTTCCCCGTCTCTGGCAACTCCCGTAGGGTGAACCCGATGAAGCGCTACCGCCTCTCCGTGTGCAAAGGCATGGACTGCAAGGGCAACGGGTCCGATGCCGTGTTCGCCGCGGCCAAGGAGGAACTCGCCCAGCGAGCCCTCGTTCCGCGCTGCGAGGCGTACCGGGGCGGCTGCTACGGCTTCTGCCACATGGGCCCCAACGTGGTGATCCGCGAGGACACCGGGCGCAAGCGGGATCCGCTCTCTCCCGAGGACTTCCAGCTCATGGGCTGGCCTGGGGAGGTTTATTACTCGCGGATGACGCCCGAGAAGATGCGCCGGGTGGTGACCGAGCACATTGCCGAGGACAAGCCCATCCGCGAGCTCTTCGGCAACCCGGACGAGGATCCGTAGACCGCTCGCGCCTACGGGGGCGGGAGGAGGGATTGCGGTCCTGCCACCGGGGTGGGCAGTACGCTCATGGCCTCGTGGAAGCGCTGGGTTCGTGAAGCCACCGTCTCGGGTGTGGGCCAGGCCTGCGAAGGCCCGAGCGCCTTCAGCCGCTCCTCCACCACCGCCACCCGCTCCCGAGGCTGCGGGTGCGTGCGGCGCCAGGGGTGCTTGGCGGGGGCCTCCAGGTTGAGACGCTGGAGCAGCCCGGTGAAGGCTCGGGCGTCGTACCCCGCGGCCAGCAGAATGCGCACGGCAATACGGTCCGCCTCCAACTCGAGCCCCTCGGGGAAGCCCTCGCGGGAGAGGTTCGCCGCCTCCTCCGCCGTCCGAGAGCCTGCAGCGGCCGTCTGGCGCTGCAGCTTGAGACGCTGATTGAAGGACTGAAGCTTGGCCGAGGACTCCTGGCGCGCTTCGTAGTCACACAGGGCAGCCTTGATGGCTTCTACGCCGTGCCCGCGCTGCAGGTGGGCCAGCTCATGGGACAGCACCGCAGCCAGTTCCTCCTCGCTGCCCATCGCGCGCAGGAAGCCCGTGGAAATGAAGACGATGCCCCCGGGAGATCCCGAGGCCCGCGGCTCTTCCAGCGGCAGCACCTGGAACTGGTAGCCCGCGTGAGGCCAGGGGCGGTTGTCGAGGGCCCGCTCGGGTCCGCTGGCGCGATCCGGGCCGTTGGCGTTGCCTACCGCTGCGGCCACGAGCGCGAGGTACTGCCCGAGCTGATCCACGTAACGCGCCACCGGCTCCGTGGTGGGCAGCGGCTCGACGCCCAGCAGCGCAAGCTGACGCGCGGCGACGGCCTGGCCCAAGGTGGCCTCCTGCTCGGCGTCCAGCTCGTAGGCCTTGCGGCGCTCCAGGGAGCACCCGGTGAGCGAGGCCCCCATGAGGCCCACCCCCTTGCGCTGATCCAGCTCGCGGCTCAGCTGGCCCCGGCTTTCCTCGAGGCTCTGCTCGGCCCGGGCGAGCAGCGCAGGCGTGTTCCCCGCCTGGCACGCCGAGAGAGCCCCCGCGAGCACCCCTCCGAGCACCCAGGACGCACCCCTGCGCCGAGAGCGGCCCACGGCGTCACTTCTCCCCGACTTCGTAGACGCCATCCCAGTCCTCCGCCGGGGCGCTGACGAGGAAGCGACGGCACCGGCCCGCATACACGGCTGCGACGGTGTCCTGATACTCCGAGGAGCAGCGCTCGAACAATTCGAGCGCCTCGTTGAAGCGGCGCTGGTGATAGGCGGTCAACGCCTGCTCGTAGAGGCCGAGCTGCTCCTGCATGCGCGGAGAGATCTCCCCGTGGCGCCCGAGCAGCTCATGGAGACGGATGGGCGTGGGCTTGTTCTTCACCAGCACGCGATCCACCTCCCGGAAGACGTAGGCGTCGCGAGCGAGCTGGGCGGTCGCCTCCCCCACCAGGGCCACGGTGCCGTAGAACTTGTTGCAGCCCTCCAGCCACGAGGCCAGGCCCACGGCGTCGCCGAACACGGTGTAGTTGGACTTGAGCTCGGTGCCCATGTCGCCCACGACGACGTCGCCGCTGTTGATGCCAGCGCGGAACAGGATGCGCTGGCCGTACTTCTTCACCCAGGCCTCCTGGCGCTCCTGCACCAGGGCGTGCATCTTCAGGAAGGCGTCACAGGCCAGGTGGGCATGGCGATCGGTGCGCACGGGGGCGCCCCAGAAGGCCATCACCGTGTCGCCGATGTACTTGTCCACCTGGCCGCCCGAGGCACGCACCGCCAGCGTCATCTCCGTGAGGTACTCGTTGAGGAACTGGACGAGCCGCAGCGGCTCCATCTGCTCGGAGAGCCGGGTGAAGCCGGCGATGTCACAGAAGAAGATCGTCATCGGCCGGCGCTCGGGGTGCACCAGCAGGGAGAGATCTCTCGTGACGAGCCGGGCCACCTCGGGGCTCACGTAGCGGCCGAGCGCGTGGTTGACGAAGTCGCGGATCTCGTCCTCCGTGCGGACGGTGTACACGGTGGTGAGGAGGAACGTGGCCACCATGGCGAACTGCGGACCGGCGACGGCGATCCACAGCTGCTTCTCCACGAAGACGTAGCGGGCCACGAAGTAGTAGGCCACGAGCGCGGCCACCGCGCTGGAGAAGTAGAGGACGGCACCGAAGCCGGAGCGGAAGCTGCGGCTGAAGAAGAAGGCGATGGTGGCCCCGAAGAAGGCCATGCCCATCGTCAGGTACAGGTCCATCCGGGGCGGGGCCCGGACGATGCCCTCGGACTGAAGGATGTTCTCCAGCGACTGCGCGAGCACGGCGCCCCGAGGCGTCGTCTCGCCAATGGGCGTGGCGCGGTACTCGGTGGCATAGGTGGAGGTGTTCGTGAGGACGACGGCGCGCTGCTCGAGATCATGCGCCGAGCGCGGCGGCCGGCCTTCGCGGAGATCGAAGAGGTTGAGCAGGATGTTCCAGGCGCGGAGGGTGCGGAACACCGAGGCGCCCGCCGTGCGGCCCGCGTCTCCGGCCTCCCAGCGCGTGAGGCTGTAGCCCGTCTCGTCCATGGGGAACGAGTAGGCGTCGCCCACGGAGAGGCGGCCATCGGCGTAGCGGAGCTTCCGGGTGCCCGCCAGCTTCATGGCGGCGGCCAGGGGCTGCGAGGGGAGGATGTGGTGTTCGCCCTCGCGGGGCTCGTAATTGACGAGGTGGAGCATGCCCCGGACGACGCCATCGGCGTCCGGGAAGGCCGTCACCGAGCCCAGGAGGCTCTGGGAGCCCAGCAGTTGCACCACGGGGTGGCGCAGCGTGCGCACCTTCAGCAACAGGGAAGGATCGAGCCCCTCTACCTCCACCTCGGCCAGCGAGACGAAGAGATCCAGCGGAGTGATTCGCGAGGCGTCATCCGCGCTGCGGCGCTCCCGGACGAGGGCCGGGGCCGGGGGCGAGCCGAGCTTGGCGGCGAGCACCTGGCCTTCGCGCTCATCCTCGACGCCGGCCCACACCTCCACCCGATCTCCTGAGGGAATGAGGAAGGCGGGCCGCTGCAGGGCGAGCACCTGCTGGGCCTGGGTGCGGGCGTCGGCCTGTCCCGGGTGCGAGCCCACGCGTGCGCGGTAGGGCCACAGCTGGAACGAGGGCGGGCTGGCCCGGGGGACACTCCAGCTGAAGGCGAGCACGGAGCGGCCGGGATCCTGGCTGAGCCCCTTGCGGAAGAGCTCGTCATCGGAGGCCTCTTCGGAGCCCCCTTCGGCCTGAGGATCCTGGGTGAAGCACCCGCGCGGGCTCAACTCGGGGAAGAGCGTGTCGATCAACACGATGGAAGCGCCCTCCTCTACCAGCCGGCGCGTCATCCCGCCCATCACCTCGCGGGGCCAAGGGTAGGAGGCGAGCTCCCGGTGCTGGCTCTGTTGCGCGTTGCTCAGGGTGTCGTCGTCCACCGTCACGACGACGACGCGCTCCGGGTGCTGGGCATCCTTGAGGCGCTGCCGCTGGAGGGACTCCCCAAGGGCTCGCGCGCGGGCGTCATAGGTGAGGCTCTCGGGGCGCTCGATAAGACCCACCAGCCAGGTGAGGACCGTCTGCGGAGCCCCCTCTGAGTCCAGCTGCGTCCGCGGCACGCGGACGTAGACGAGCCCGCCAATCAGGGAGCCGAAGATGGCGGTCTGAAGGAGGGCAAACCCCAGCCGCTTGAGGAAGCGGCGGCCGGAGGACTGGACGGGGCGGCTCTGCACGGGGCCACAAGGATACCGCGCCCGCGCCTGTCGTGGGGGGGACTGATATGCTCTCTTGCAGGGCCGGGCTTCTTGGAAGGATTCGATTCAGATGAAACGCCTCTTCCTGCTTTCCGCTGTAGCCGTCTGCTGCCTTGCACCCCTGGCGTGCGATCTCGAGAAGACCGCGAACCAGATCTCCGCCGAGACGGTGATGGTGGGCACCCTGCTCTCCACACCGGATGTGGCCATCTCGCCCGAGGCCGTCGCGGGCCTGGACGGGGGCGTGCAGGCGGACGGAGGCCAGTCCTCCTTCACCCTCCCGGGCCAGACAGCGGCCGTGGTCTTCATGGGCACGCGCAACGGAACGAACGCCACCCCCGAGGGCCTGACGGGTGCCACGGTGACAATACAGACCAACGGCACCCAGAAGGTGTCCCTCACCAGCGACGGCTTTGGCTCGTACAGCCGCTCGAGCAACAGCGACGCGACGCTGACATACCAGAACGGGGCCACCTATGAATTCATCGCCGAGCGCGGGGGCGAGAAGTTCGTCGGCCAGGTGAAGGAGGCGCCCGCCCGGGAGAACATCCCCGCGTTGCATCCGGCGGCGGGGGTGGTGCGGATGGCGGCTAACACGGAGCTGGCGTTCGACCGAGCAGAGCCGGCCTCTGGGCAGGAGCGGACGCTGGGCTTCGTGACGGTGATCCCGGTGAGCGACAGCGGCCAGCAGGGCGAGCCCACCTACACGAACGTGCCGAAGGCTCCGCTGGACTTCATCAAGCTCGTCGCCGCGCCGGTAGACTGGAAGGTGAAGCGCGTAACGATCCCCGGCAGTGCCTTCCCTCTGCCGAAGCAGACGTACCTGGTCATCTTCCAGTCGGTTCGCACTGGGGGCCCCCAGTCGGAGAACCTCTTCCTGGGAAGCGCGCTGCTGGCCGGCACCGCGGACGTGGGCGTGGTGCACACGCAATAGCCCTGCGCGGCTCAGCCCCCGGAAGCGCTGGTCACCCGGCGCCTCCAGGCGGCAGGCGTGACGCCGTGGACGCGCCGGAAGAGGCGGATGAAGTGCGTCACATCCGCGTAACCCACGCGCTCGGCGATGATGTCCACGCGCTCGTCGGTGCCCCGGAGGCGCCGGCGGGCCTCGGCCATGCGGTACTCCAGGATCCACTCGCCGACGGTCCGCCCTGTCTCCCGGCGGACGACGCCCGCCACATGCGTGGGGGAGCGGCCCAGGGCGGCCGCCACCTCCGTCAGCGACAGCGGCTGGAGGCAGTGGGCCTCGATATGCGTGAGGGCACGTCGGGCCAGGCTGAGGCCCACGAGCTCGGGAGTGCTCTGGGGCGCCTCGATGCGTGACAGCTCGACGAGCACCAGCCGGAGCAGGGCGCGAAGGGCGTCGTCCCGTCCGGGCTCCTCCTGGGCAAGCTCCGCCTGGATGAGCTTGAACCAGTGCAAGAGCCGGCCGCGCTGAGCCGGAGAAGGCCGGAGCACGGGGTGGCACCCGCTGCGGATCCGGACAAAGGGCCCCAGGTGGACCGCGCTCTCGCTCCCCCACCCCGCGTCCTCCTGGGACAGGGCCTCGGGCCGGAAAGCGAGCGCCCATCCCTCGACCTCCTCGAGATGAGCCGGCCCATGCGGATCTCCGGGAGGAATGAGGTGAACATCTCCGGCCCGCAGCACCTGCTCGCCCGCGTGACGAACTCGCGCCTGGCCTCGTGTGACGAGGATGATGACCGCATAGGTGTGAACGGCAGGGCCAGGGGGGCCGCAGGGAACACGCTCCTCGTGCTCATAGCGGCTGACCCAAAGAGGCACCCGGAGCGATTCGAAGTCTTCGCGAGAGGGCTCGCGTCGTGGGCGCTGCGGTGCACGGGGACTGGGCATCGCGCCTTCGTAGCCAGAACCTCGAGGGGCCTCAACGGCTTCCATGCTCAGCGCTCTCGAGGTTGAGGGCATGGTTCAGCATGGAGGCGGCCGCACACCCGGCGGCGGCGGCGATCACCGCGCCTTGAAGACGCGTCGTCAGATCCCCGGCGGCATAAATGCCCGGGATGGAGGTCTCATAGTGAGCGTTCACGCGGACGCACCCCAGTTCATCCAGCGCGAGCCCGAGTTGCTGAACCACCCGTGACTGCTGTTGGGGAGGGGGCGCGAAAAGCACCTCCCGAGCCACCCGCGTCCCATCCTCCAACTCCACCGCTTCGAGCAACCCAGCCCTCGCTCCGTCCTCAGCTCCTGGGAGCAGCCGGCGGATGCGCCGCTCCTCGAGCTGCACGCCAGCGCGCAGGAGGCGCTCCCGCTGCTCTGGAGGGAGCTCGAAGCGCTGCTCGGTGAACACGGTGATGTGCGGGGACCACCCCGTGAGAAACAGGGCAAAGTCCAGAAGCGGCGGCTGGGTGGCGAGCACACCAAAGGCCTGCCCTTGGACTTCCCAGCCGTGGCAGTAAGGGCACTGGAAGATGCTCTTGCCCCAGAGCTCCCGGAACCCCGGCAGGTCTGGAAGCACATCCACCATGCCTGTGGCCAGCAGCACGCGACGGGCACTCACGGCACCTGCGCCCTGAAGAACCACCTGAAAGCCGGAGGCGAGCGTCTGTACGGCCTCCACGCGTGCCTCGCGAAGCTGGACGCCGTAGGGCCGCAGCTGCTCACGGGCGATCTGGCGGAACTCCCGGGGTGGCGTTCCGTCACGGGTGACGAAGCCGTGAATGTGCTCGGCCGCGGCATTCCGAGGAGGCCCGGCGTCGCAGAGCAGCACCCGCTTCCGGGCGCGGCCCAGCGTCAGGGCGGCGTTCAGGCCCGCAGGTCCGCCTCCGACAATCACCACATCCACGGTTTCCACATCCTGTCCCGTCATGCTCTGCCTCACGGAGGCCAGTGTCATGGGACATGAGTACGAGCGGACGGACTCCGGGAGGAGAGTGAATCCTCGGATGAAATCGGCGGATCCTCCGAGGCGCGGCAGCGGCCTGCCTCACCACCCCTCAGCCAGCCTCGATCTCAAGTTCGATCTTCTCTTCGAGCTTCAGCCGCAGCAGGTGGCCCGCGAAGCGCTCTGACTCCTCGCGGGAGAGGATATTGCGGAACGTGGCGCCGTCGGCGACCTCGACCTCCATCACGGGTCCACGTTGGAGCAGCCGGAAGAAGTCCTCTCCACCCTCGGGGCGAGGGACGAAGACGGGCAAGAACCCCTTGAGTGGCAATGCCCCACCGGGAGCCCCCATCCGCGCCCCCAGGGCCGTGGCATCAGGGCGAGTGCCCTGCATGTCCACGCCTTCATCCGGATAAAGGGGCGCGGGGGCCAGCGAGACGTCCTCGGTGGAGTCATCGAAGAGGAAGCCGTAGCGGGTGGGAATGCGTCCGGTGAAGAGAAAGCAGAGCAGCACGCTCTCGTCACCGCCAACCCGTGCCACGTGCAAAATGGAGCGCGTCACCCCCAGCTTGCGCAAGAGCAGCTTCAAGCTGGGGCGAGACGAGGCAAGGTAGCGCTGGACGCGATCGGTGAGCGTAGTGCGGATCTCATCGAAGCCCTTCTGATAGAAGGCCTCCGACTCCACCTCCCTGCGAGCCAGTTCCTCGCGAGCGTGCGCGAGCTTGGCTTCGGCGTTACGAAGGAAGCTCTCAGCGCCAGCAGGAAGCAAACCGGGCTCACTGCCAGGCCTGGGCTCGACGCCCGCTGCGCGAACAGCGCCCACGAGGAACGAACCCTGCTGATCCAGGCGCTCACGCTCCTCCTTGAAGCGAAGGCGGGCGGCACTGTGCTCCAGTTTCAGCGCGAGCCACGCCTCATAAGCCGTCTCCAGCGTCTCCAAGCTGCGCAACCGCGCAAGCACCGCCTCGGACCCCTCACGGCTCTCCCCGGGCACAGGGACCGCCGTCGGGAGTTCTCTCGATAGATCTTGGCGAGCCTCCGAGATTCCCTGCACAAGAGCAGGCGCTTCGGAACGCGTCGGTGCAAGCACGGGCCTCTTCCTGCCCGTCGTCACGATGGCGGAGGTCGTTCTCTTCGGCGGTGACGGGTCCGCTTTGCGCTTGGTGCCCGTTCCCGGCCGACGTTGCTTCGGAGTCCTGCCCTTGGCCATGACGCGCAGTCTACCCTAGTGCCAGAACGTGAACCCAAGGAACGGGTTCTCCTGCAGAGCCATGCCCGGAAGGCCCAAGCCCCGAGCGCCATGGAGTCCACCGGCAAGCACGCTCGCGGCCTCATAGCGAACCCACTTGAGTTGCTCCACCTTACCGGGGCGAAGAGGCCGACTCTGTGGGGTCAACCCGACCGCCAGCCGCTGTCTGGCTCGGGCGAAGGAGCGCCTGCCGACGTCGTTTCGTACGAACTGGTCTGACAATCAGACCACCTCGTCCAAACCGCGCCCGCCAGCCCCTGTCTATCGGAGACCTCGGGCGCCGAGTTCTCCTCAGCCCCAAGTCCCACTGAGAAGATGGGTCCTACAGAGGTGGAGGAGGAGCCGTCGGAAGTTACTTCCTCACCGATGGCGACCTCGAACAAGGGAGCCGCAGAAGAAGGAGGCTCGGCAACCCTGAGTTCGGGAGGAGCACTCTCGGAAGCAGTGGCTTCAACGGTGCAAGCTTCGAAGGGAGTGGCTCCGGAGGGGATGTCTTCGGAATCGGTCACCTCCGCAGGCAACGCTGTGTACGAGCCGGCCTTCTTGCCGACTCTCTCGCGGCTGCCAAAAAGCCGCTCATCGCAAGACTCCAACAGTGGCAGCAGGTCTTTGCGCAGGGCCTGCACGTCCTTCGTCACCAGAGCGTAGAACGCGCACTCGGCCCACCGGCAGATGGCCTCGGAATCAAGATGCGGCAGCACCCGGCCTGCCATCTTCCAAAAGGATCTCTCCAATGAATGGATGAGCAGCACGTGCCCAGGACGATCGGCTACGCGGGCCGCGCGCCTCAGAAGTTCGAACTCCCACACAGCCCACTGGCCTCGGTTCTCCTCCCAGCGAGCAGCATCCCTCAGCGCCAAACAGGCATTCGCCAGCAGGTCCAGTTCCTCCTTGGAAGCGCGCTCGCCGCAGATGGCCAGCAACTCCACCATCAGCTCCCGCTTGAGCGAGAGGAACCCTTCCAGCAGCCGGCTCCTCTCTGGGTGCGCTGGGCCTTCTCCCTGCAGCGCCACCCCCAGAGTCTCCAGGTTCACGGTCTCGTCCAGCACCACCGCGCGGCTCCTACGGCCCGGGTGCTGCACGATCAGCCCTCGCGATGCCAAGTGACTCAACGCCTCCCGGACCGTCGTCCGTGAGACGCCATACTGCCGCGAGAGCAGTCGCTCCGAGGGAAGCCGTCCATCCCTCGGCAGCCGGTCCTGCGCGATCAGCCGCTCCAAATCCCCCGCGACGCGTGAGACGAGCCCCATCGGTTCCATGTCCGCCACCTTCCTCGTTCCAGGTGACCTCATGAAACCAGCTGGGTCTGACATACCTCTTGGGTAGGGAGCGCTCCAAAAGCACGGGCCTCCGCCCGGACGCGGGTGGCGCGCCCAGGGGAGGCCCGAGGAGAAACCCTCTGTGCCCGGCTACACGCCGCGCGAGACGTTCTCGGTCCGCGTCGCACCAGCGCCCGTAACCGGCTCCTGGCCGGGCTGGAACCGGTTGCGCAGATCATTGCGGAGCTCATTGCCCGGCTTGGGCGCGAGCATCAGCCCCACGCCCACGCCCAGCAGCACTCCCACCGTAAAGGCGCCCAGCGCCGGCAGCAGGTAGTCGCTGGTCTCCTTCCGGGTCTCGAGCCCGATCAGGTTGAGCAGCTCGTCCTTGTCCAACTTCTTGAGGTCACTGACTCCAAACATGCGGGAACTCCCAGGGTTCAAGTGAAGATGTGGCGCGCAAACGACGGCTCAGCTGATGTTGCCAGGACCGCCCGTCCGAGGCGAGGTGCCGATTCCCGTGGCGCCGCTCTGCCCCCCTCCCCCACTCTGCCCGCCCACGCTGGACTGGCCCGCCTGATAGCCCTGGAGCGCGGCCTCGGCCATGCCCAGCAGCTCGTCCTTGACGAAGGGCAGCATCGCCAAGCGCACGCCCAGCTTCAGGATCCGCCCGGTCAGCGGGGTGAAGAGTCCCCCGCCCAGCACGTAGCCCACGCCGATCGCCGCAGCCATCATCCCGTACGGGTTGCGATCCACCCGGCCCTTGAGATCCAGCGTCTGGCCCAGGTCCGACACCGCAGTGCGCGCATTGCTCCACAGCTGCTGGGCCTCCGAGCCGATCTGATCCACGCGCTCGCCAAACCCCTGATCGTCGCCGCTGGTGTGAGAGCCGTTGCTCTGGGTGTTCTGAAAGGTCGTCATGGTGTTTTCTCGGTGTGACGAAAGGACGGCGAGGATCAGCGGCGCGAGGCGATCTTGCCGATGAGGAAGCCCAGGGCCACCGCACCCACCAGGCAGGTGCCCGGGTTGGCGCGGATGAAGCTCACCACGCGGGTGTTCACATCCACCAGGTTGCGCCGCGCCTCTTCGATCTGCGGCACGATACGCTCCTGAATTTCACGCGCGCGGTCCTGGATCTGCTGCGGATTCATCTCCATCGAAGCCTCTCCTGTGAGTTGAAAACGAATGACAGTGGTGGGTGAAGGTGTTGGCGGCCGTCAGCGGCGGTAGGCGATCACGAACCCAACTGTGAACGCGGCGCCCACGGCCAGCAGCGGGCGCTTGCGCACCCAGGCCCGCCAGTCCACGGTCTCGGCGACCTCCTGGCGCAACGCAGTGACCGAGGTGGCCAGTTCCGCGCGGGTGCGCTCGATCTCGGCGCGCAGCGCGGCGGGACTTCGGGGCTCAGCCTTGGGCTGTCCATTACTGGGCATTCGGGGGCTCCTTGAGCACGTTGCGAGGCTGTGAAGAGGGCACTGCGGCGGGGCTCGCCGAGGTGAGCACCGCCATGCTGCGCGAAAGTTCTTCGCCCGTGTCATTCATGACCTGGCGATTCTTGAGCCGGGACAGGGCTGTCCAGATGCCGATCCCTCCCCCCACCATGTGGACGCCGCCCACGGCTGCCAAGGCCCAGCCGTAGCCGATCGCCTGCGCCAGCGCCACGGCGATCGCGCCGCACAGGAAGACCCAGCCCACCATCAGGAAAGGCACGAAGACGACGATGCTCGCCACGTCGCGAGCCATGGCCTTGGCATCCTCGGCCAGTTCCAGGCGCGCCAGGGTGATGTGCTGAGACACCAGACGGCTGAAGCTGTCCGCCATCCGTCCGACGATCGCGGAGATCCCGCGCTCCGTCTGTTCCGTCCCCAAGTTCATCGACTCTCCGGCCGGCGCTGCTCTCATCCCACAGGCGGAGCCAACCTAGGCATCCACCCCCGCCGCGACAACCCGTCGCGTGCTTCTTGTGTCCAGCGGCCGCAAAGCGTCGGCCAATGAACGCCGCTGGAGCCCCCACGCTAGCCGATGAGCTGCACGGGTGCCGAGACCGCCACGGCTTCGGTCAGCACCGGGGCCTCGAAGCGCATCACCAGCGGAAGGTGGTCCGAGGTGACCGTGGCCAAGGAGGAACGGTGTGGCCGGATGGTGAGCGGGCGGACACCCGAGTCCACGAAGATGCGATCCAGCCGCAGCAGCGGCAGCCGGGAGGGGTAGGTCCGCGCCGGGGTGCGAAGTTCCAGCGCCGCGTCGTGGATGGCCCGCCGCACCAGCGCGGGGACGGGCTTGTTGCCCCAGTAGTTGAAGTCTCCGCACACCACCACCGGATCCTTGCGCACCGCATCTCGGAGGATGTCCGACGACAGCAGCAGGCTCTCCTGCCTGCGGCGCTCGCCGAGCGACAACCCCAGGTGCAGGCAGAACAGGTGCAGTTGCCGCCCCCCACCCAGATCCAGATCACACCGAAGGGCGCCGCGCGGCTCGCGGCTCTCCACGCTGAGATCGTAGTTCTTCGACTTGAGGATGGGCAGGCGCGCCAGCACCGCGTTCCCATAGCGCCGGCCCTGGCGCACCACGTTCGGGCCGAATGCCATGTGGAGCCCGAGCAGATCCGCCAGGTGCTCGGGCTGGTCCTCCCGGGATGTCTTGCCCCGGAAGTCCCCCACCTCCTGCAGGGCGATGATGTCCGCGTCAATCTCTCGCAGCACCTCGCCCACCCGGTGCAGATCAAACCGGCCGTCCGTGCCGATGCCGCTGTGGATGTTGTACGAGACGAGCGTCAGCTCCACGGCGCCCGAACCCTCAGCCGTGAACCAGACGCAGGCGTCGCGCCGCCAGCCGCACCACCTCGAGCGGCAGCGAGGCCAGCCGCACCGCCGCCTTGCTCACGTCGCCAATACCTCCCTGGATGGCCTCGAACTGGCGCGTCGCTTCGTCCATCAGATCCTGGAAGCGCCCGCGCGGCGGCAGCTCCTCGGTGGCCGGCAGCGCGCCAATGGGCGTGGTGTTGCGGTTGATCCGCGGCGTGGCCTGGAGCCGCTCCGGGCTCGGCGTGGCCTGCGCCGCGCGGGCCTTCGCCCCAGCGCTCTCGCGGCGCGGCGGAGCCAGGGCGCGCGCCTTGAGGATCTCCTCCGTCTGCGCGTGGCTCCTGCCGTAGTGGATCCCCCCGTCCTGCGCAGGCACGGCATGGTGTGATTCGGCCAAGTGCTGCTTGTCCTGGCGCCGCAAGCTCCGGCTGCGGGGCTCGGCTGCGGGCACCTGGAAATGGTCGAAGCTATAAGAACGCGGCATCCAACATCCCCCTCGATGGCAAGTCAGTTCGTCAGAGAAAGTAGGGAGCCCTTTCCGCCCTTGGTACACCTGCGCCAGCGCTCGCGCCGCCCGGACGTTCGCTCCTTGACCAGCGGGGCCCATCTCTCGTTTTGGATGTTGACCAGCGGGCGATGCCCCCTCGGCTCCGAGGCCTGACAGGCACGAAGAGCAGCCGTCCGAGCGAGCCTTGCAAACGGGGCATCGGTGCACAGGGCGCCCCGGTGGTACAACTGCGGCCCTCATGCCGCTCGCGCCCTCCCTTCCCCGCCTCTCCGCCTCGCTCCCCTTCGCCCTGCTCGCCCTGGGCCTGGTGGCCTTCGGAGCCCAGGCTCAGCCAAGCCTCTCCGTGCAGCCGGGAACGGCCAAGCCGGGCGACCCGGTTCTCGTCGCCGTGCGGGGCGTGGAGGGCATGCCCTCGGGCACGCTGGCCGGAAGGCCCCTGCAGTTCTTCGAGACCTCGGGCGCGTGGCTCGCGCTCTCGGGGCTCCCGGTGGAGCAGTCCCTGGGCACCGTCGCGGTGAAGGTGACGGCCCCCCGCCCCGCGCAGGGCAAGGCGCTGGAGCTCGCGGGCACGCTGGACGTGGTGGAGCCTGGCTACCCCGAGCGGCAGCTCAAGGTCGCTGGCAAGTACGTCAAGCCGCCCGCGTCCGTGAAGGCCCGCATGGCCGAGGATCGCGCCGCCTTCGCTGCCGCGTTCGCCCAGCCATTCGCCTCGCCGCTTTTCACTGAGAATTTCGCCTGGCCCCGCCAGGATCGCATCACCGCGCCATACGGCGATCGGCGCTCGTTCAACGGCAAGCTCCAGAGCCAGCACTTCGGCGTGGACATCGACGGGAACACCGGCGACTCCATCTTCGCCGCCAACGAGGGCACGGTGGTGATGGTCCGTGATTGCTACAGCTCGGGCGGCACCGTCATCGTCCACCATGGCGCGGGCCTGTACACGACGTACTTCCACATGTCCCGCATGGACGTGAAGACGGGCGCGAAGGTGCAGCAGGGCCAGAAGCTGGGCCTCGTGGGGAAGACGGGCCGCGTCACCGGTCCCCACCTCCACTGGGGCGTGAAGTTGGACGGGCTCTGGGTGGATGGCCTGTCCCTGCTGAAGCTGGACTTCTTCGGCAAGCCGGAGCCTCGCGTGGCCACCACCGAGACTCCCGCCGCTCTACCCTCCCCGGCTCCCAGCCAGAACGAAGGCACCGCCACCGTCACCGCGACGCCCTGAGCTGAGCACCTCCGGCCGCGCCTCGGCCACGGAGGCCAGGCGCTCTCAGCGGTCGTTCCACTTCGGGGGGCGCTTCTCCAGGAACGCGGACACGCCCTCTCCCGCGTCCTCAGCCAGCACGTTCAGCGAGAGCTGGGACGCCAGGAACTCCAGCGCCGCAGGCAGCGGCAGATCCTCCGCCGTGAAGAAGGCCCGCTTGCCCAGCGCCATCACCGCCTGACTCTTGCCCGCCAGCTTGCCCGCCAGCGCTCCCACGGACGCGTCCAGCTCCGCCGCAGGCACTGCCCGATTGATCAGCCCCAGCACCAGCGCCTCGCGCGCCGGCAGCCGATCCCCCGTCATCACCAGCTCCAGCGCCCGCTTGCGGCCCACGTGCCGCTGCAGCAGCGCCATCATCATCATGGGGAAGAGCCCCACGTCGATCTCTGGGGTGCCGAACTCCGCGCCCTCCACGGCCACGGCCAAGTCACACGCCAGCACCAACCCGAGCCCGCCCGCCAGCGCGTGCCCATTCACCCGCGCCACCGTGGGCTTGCGACAGCCCTGAAGCCTCGAGAGCAGCGTGGCGTACGCACGCCGTCCGTCGTGCATGGACAGGAAGCCGCCGTCCCCCATCTGCCCGAGATCGCCTCCCGCGCAGAACACCTTCTCCCCCGCGCCGGTGAACACCAGCACGCGCACCTGCGCGTCCGCTTCCGCCCGGGCAATGGCCTCCATCAGCCCCTGCACCACCGCCGGTGACAGGGCGTTGCGCGCCCGCGGCCGGTCGATGGTTATGAGCGCTTGGGCGCCTTGGACCGCGTAGCGGACTTCTCCTGCTCCTTCTTCCATGAGACCTCCGAGGACGACGAAGCGTCTCGAGCATGGACGCCGTGAAGGAAGAAATCTCCCAGCTGCCGCTTGGCCCGCTCCAGCTTCTCCACATCCTTGGGATCCACCCTCCCCATCAACAGGGCGGTGAACGCCATCTCGATGTTGCCGAAGAAGAGGGCCGCGGCCAGCTGCAGATCCACGTCCGGCCGCAGCTCGCCGGCCTCTTGGGCCTGCATCAGCATCTGCGTGCACAGTTGGAGGGCCTCCGCGAAGGCCGTCTGCCGGTTCACCCGCCCCCCGGGGCTGCGTGCGATCTCGAGGATGAGCACCTTCACCGTGCGCGGATCCACCCGGTACGCCTCGATGGCCACGTCCGCGATCCGGTGCACCTTCTGCTCGAGCGTGCCCTCGCCCTGAACCACCGCGCTCACGCGCGTGAAGAAGCCGCGCCAGCCCGCCTCGAAGACGGTCTCCAGCAGCTCATCCTTGTTCTTGAAGTAGTGGTAGACGAGCCCGTAGGCCACGCCCGCCTCTTTGGCCACGTCCGCGATGCGGCACCCGTGGTAGCCCTTGCTGGCGAACACTTCAATGGCGGCGCGGAGGATGGTGTGCCGGCGCTCGCTCTCGCGCGTCCCTCCGTCGGCCGCCTTCTGGCTCTGCTGGCTCAACTCGTCCTCCGCGGCCAATTGACTTGGAAATCAGCCGCAGAGGACCCTACGGACGGCGGGGCCGCCGGTCAATGCCCTTCGTACCGGGCTAGAACACCCGGCCCGTAATCGTCGGCGAGCTGAGGAGCACCACGTGCCCGTCCTCCGGGGACGCCGTGTACTTGCAGCCAGCGGCCACCTCGAACTTGATGCCCGGAGCCGCGTAGGCCGGCGTCGGTGGGACGGAGGCCGGATCATGCTGGTCGCGCAGGACGAAGCGCTCGATGGAGAAGGACGGGTAGGTGAAGGCGATGCCCTGGGTGAGGCTGTCTACCGTCACAGGGCCAATGGCGCCGCCGGAGCAGCCATCGCCGTCCTCGTTCTGGGCCACGCGGTTGAACCAGGGATCGGTCAGCAGGAAGACGGCCTCCTCATGCGTGAAGTGCTCCAGGATGAGGGTGGTGCCCACGGGCGGCTTGAGCTGGCGGACGATGGGCGAGCGGTTGAGCGCCGTCTCGTCGCGATCCAGCGGGTGCGGCCAGCCCGTCCAGAGGATGCGCTCCTGCACCCAGATGAGGGTGGAGGCGTCGTACTTGCCGTTCTTGCCGTCCCACTTGCCGTTGCCGTTGGTGTCGACGAAGCGCTCGGTGTCCTGCCAGGTGCCGTCGTCGTTGTTGTCGACGAAGGGCTCCGTCAGGTCGAACTTCGGGTCGAACTCGCCCTCGTCGAACTGGCCGTTGTTGTTCTTGTCGTCGTACCCCTCTTCGCCCGTGGTGATGGCGATCATGGCCACCAGGTTGTCGCGCGGGTTGTTGCGCCGGTTGGGGCGGATGGGATCGTCGCGGAACGGCTCCGGACGCGGCTCCATGGGGTTGATCAGCGAGCCGTAGTCGCGGATGGGGTTGGCCGTCCAATAGAACGGGTGCATCCACAAGGGGGCGATGTAGTCGCCCGTGTGGGTGGCGTCATTGGGCGGGTTCCAGGTGAAGGTGCCTGGATCCGTCTCCACCGGCAGCGGGTAGGACGTCTTGTAGAGAACCTCCGCGTTGCCCACCACGTCCGACACCGAGCTGGACGACGGCCCGAGCGTGCCCGCCTCGGTGATGAAGGACACCTGGGCGCCCGCGATGCCGTCACCGTTGCGGTCCGCCACGTGGGCCGTGCAGCGCAGCTTCACGCCCGCAATCAGGTAGCGCGTCTCATCATAGGCGCCGATGCCGTGAATACCGCCCGAGGCGGTACCGGCGATCTCGCCGCACTGGAAGGTGAACTGCTTGCCGTTGGCGCCCGCGCCCGCGAAGGCCACCGCCGGGCTGACCGCCGTCTTGTCGCCCGCGGTGGCGATCACCACCACCGAGGCCACGCGGCCATTGGCCACCAGCTGCGTGGAGACGATGCCGTCCCCCACGTTCGTCGAGCCCTCGGTGGGATTGAGCGTGACCCCCGGGACCTCCGACTGCAGCTTGAATGTGACGGTGGTACCTGCCTGCGGATTGCCGCGGCTGTCGATAGCCCGGAACCGCAGGGTCGTGATCTCTCCCAGCCGGGGACTGGCCGGAGATTGATCGACGAACTCCAGCGTGGCTGGGGGCGGCGGCTCGCAGGCCACCAGCAAGGCACTGGCGAGCACCACGCATGAGGCGAGACCCAAACGCATCTGCGGTAACTCCTTGGAAGTGAGGACTTATCTTCCAGGGCCGCCCTGCATTGAGTCAAGAACTGGACACGGTGCCGCGGACCCCTCGCGAACGGGCCGCGGCACCGTGGTTAGGCGGTCGAACCGTTGAACATCACCCGCGCCACGCCCAGCAGGCGATCGACATCACGGGCAGTGAGGCCCCGCGCGCGAGCGAAGTCCGACAGCGGCCGAAGCAGGTCCTCGGTCTGAGCGAGAGACTGCTCCGTCCCGGCAAAGAGCTCCCCGAGGCTGACGCCCAGGGCGCTGGCGAGCGCGGCGAGTGTCTCCACATGGGCGACTCGCTCTCCCCGCTCAATCATCGACAGAAAGGACACGCTGATCTGAGCCCGCTCCGCGAGTTCCTCTTGGGTCCAACGCTCAGGCCGCTGCGTGCGAAGCTCGCGGATGCGTTGGCCGATACGTTTTCCGAGTTCCGACACGAAGATTTTTCCCTCCTGGGAATGTTGTAGGTTTGAGACAACCACTGGGCGCATCCGTGGATTCCTCTGTCCGTCAACTTCCTGACCCGAACGCGCCAACACCGGCCACACTCAAGTTCACACCAAAGTCTGGACGCTTCTGGCCCCGCCTCAGCGTGGCCACTCCCTCGATACGCCAGCAATCACAAGCGGGACCATACGATACGCCCAGCACCTGCTGGGCGAGCGGAGACTGCGTCTTCGCAAGTGGCTGCACGATGGCTTCGTATCGCAGACCGAGTCCAATTCCGAGCGACAAACGCGAACCCGCGACGAGCAGCTGAGCACGGGCTCGACTCTCCGCTGCGGGGCCAACCAAGGCGTCGATCCCTCGCCGGAGTCGATCCGAACCCACCGCCAGCAGATCGTCATAACGCGCGTAGAGCGCTTCGCCCTTCCCGTTGTCGATGGAGGCATCCGCGCTGAGCTGGGAGATCTGTTCGGAAATGGGATCGAAGCGAACCAGCGCGCCCGCGTTGAGCACACCTGCACTGGCATTCACCCGCGCATAGGTATCGCGCAACACTCCCCTCTCCTCTCCGTAGGAGCCACCTCCAAAGGTAGGGGCGTGTCGGGACAGATCAAAGCCCTGACCGAGGCGCAGGCGGAGCACCTCTCGCCGCTGGTCCCCTTGCTTGCGCTGGAGGCTCTGGCTCACCTCCACCACTGCGTGCAGGAAGCCGCGATCGCGGCCGTCCGCGCCAACGGGAAGCGCCGCGTCAAGCTCGTCGTAGCGCTGGGGCGGACGATCGGGCGAAGCGCCGGGTGAAGGCACGCCTCCCCACACCCCTGGCACATAACGCACTTCCACGGAAGGTCGGAGGGTGTGACGCCATGCAGCAGAGCCCTCCTCGTAGGTGCGAGCCAGCTCCGAGTCCACCGCGACCCCGAGCAGCGGGTAGCCACGCTGGGCGACGTGGCCCGAGCGCTCGCCCAGGTAGAAGTCCTGGCGGAGGGCCAGCGAGGGTGTCAGCCGCGCATACGGTCCCAACCCCACCGAAGTGGAGAGACGTGGGAAGAAGTCCAGCCGGTTCCGGGCCTCGCGATCCGAGGCATCGAACACACCGTTCGACTGGGTGGAATCGGGCAGCGGCGTCTTGGTGCCATCCTCGTTGAGGACCTCATAGGCTCGCGAGGCGTTGAAGAGGCCGTCCTCGCCCTCGTCGCCGTAGCTCCGAGTGAGCGGCGAGAGCCGGGAGAACTCCACGCGCAGCCCCGCCGCCCAGCGCTTGCCGAGGAGGCGCTCGGGAAGGGCCACGGTGATGGAGGGCAGACGCTGAAAGGTGAGCGGCCCGGGGACGAGTGGCCGCGTCGGATCCGTGGCAGCCGGGACGCGGTCTTCCCTCAGGAAGGAGAAGCCCCAACGGATGTCCTGGCGGAGCGACACATCCACGCCCGCGTAGTGCTCCTCGCCCCGGTGGTAGAGCACGGCACTGCTGCGCAGGTACTGGTTCTCGCGGGCGACGATGTCCGCGGTGAAGTCGCGCGTGTAGAAGCCGTCCGAGACGAACGCGGCATCCACCCGGTTGCGGAAGCCGTTGCCCATGTCTTGGGTGTGCTGCCAGGAGGCCTCTGCGCGCAGGCCGCGATGCTCGGAGAGGGCCTCGTTGGTGCCACCGTCCACCCGGTAGAAGGTGCCATTGTTCGGGTCTCGCGGGGGCCGCAGATCATAGAGAAAGCCCAAGGTGGCCCGGCCCCGGGTGCGCTCGCTGGGCACGTAACGGAACTCGGTGTGCAGGCGCGGGCCTTTGACGCCGAAGTAGCGCGGCTCCTTGCGCGTCACCGCCTCGGAGAGAACATGATCCTCCTGGGAGCCACCCGTGTAGTAGCCCGGCGTCAGCGTGAGATCGTAGCTGCGCCCGAGCGTGAGGAAGACAGGCTGATCAATGCCGAAGCCGAAGAGGCTCGAGGTGGTGGGCCGAGGCACCAGCAGGCCCGAGCGCCGCTCGGCCAGCGGGAGGTACAGCCACGGCAGCGCGAACACCGGCACCGAGTGCACGTAGACCACGGGCCAGGTGAGAATGGCGCGCTCGCCCATCTGCACGTTGGCGTTGTTGGCCTCCACGCGCCAGCTCGGCTCACCGGGGCCGCACTCGCACGGGGTGAAGGCGAGATCATCCACCGCGAAGGCGTTGGGCCCCGTGCGTTTGATTCGCGTACCGCTGATCAGCACGGGCGTCTCGCCCATCTGCCGCAGTTGCTGGGGCGTCTCCGCGCTGCGCAGGGCCTCGGAGGTGACGTTGCGCTTCTGCATGAAGAGGCCGCCCTTGACGTTGGCCTCGTTGGACTTGAGGTCCACCTCCACCTCGTCCGCCACGGCGGCGAACTGTCCGCTCACGAACATCACCCCGCCGCTGGCGCGGGCCCTCTGGTTGGCCTGATCGTAGGTGACTTCCTCGGCGCGCAGCAGCGTCTCCGCGGTGCGCAGCTCGGTGTGGCCGCGCGCGGTGAGGACCTGCTTGTCCGGCTCGTAGACGACGTAGTCCGCGGCCACCTCGACCGTGTCCCCGGTGG
Organism: Hyalangium minutum; assembly: GCF_000737315.1. Lineage (GTDB taxonomy): Bacteria > Myxococcota > Myxococcia > Myxococcales > Myxococcaceae > Hyalangium > Hyalangium minutum. The sequence goes on along the minus strand of NZ_JMCB01000013.1, from coordinate 207,394 downwards.
GGAGCTGGATCTGGGTGGCCAGCGGAATCTGCGCGGAGACGAGCAGCGCGAGGGCCGCCGGGGCGAGCAGGCTCATGGCCTCCTCGGCTCAGCGCTCGGGGCGCGGGAACTCCAGGGTGATGGTGTTGCCCTCCTGGCGCGTCTGGACGGACACCTGCTCCTTGAGCTTGATGGAGACGCGGACGGACCGGTCAGGCCCCACGGTCGGGTCCACGCGAGCCACGGCGGTATCGAAGAACGAGGTGTCGAGCGCACGGGTGTTGTTGCCCTTGCCGATCTGCGTGTTCTCCAGCATGAGGACGATCTCGTTGCGTCCCTCGGAGACTTTGTAGCTCACTGGCTCATTTGTACGCACGTAGACACGTGAGCCACCCGTCTTCTGTTGGAAGCCGACAATCTCCAGCGTCTTGCGGCGGCCCGTGGTGGCGGGCTCGGGCGAGGCGGCGGGAGGCTCGGTCCGGCGAGGCACCTCGGCACTGGCCACCCGACTGCCACCCTCGGTCTCCTGGCGCTTCCTCTCCTCGGCGGAGGCCAGGCGCTTCGCCTCGGCCTCCTCGGAACGGCGCTTCCGCTCGTCGGTCTCCTGCTGCTTCCGGGTGTCGACCTCGGCGCGAGCCTCCTCGGACCTGCGCTTCTTCTCCTCCAGCGCGGCCAGACGGCGCTCCTCGGCCTCCTCCGCCTTGCGCTTCTTCTCGTCGAGCTCGGCCTGCTTCTTGGCCTCCGTCTCGGCGCGAGCCTGCTCTAGCTGGCGCTTCTTCTCCTCGGTGGCGGCCAGACGCTTTGCCTCGGCCTCCTCCGCCTTGCGCTTCTTCTCGTCGAGTTCGGCCTGCTTCTTGGCCTCCACCTCGGCGCGAGCCTGCTCTAGCTGGCGCTTCTTCTCCTCGGCGGTGGCCAGCTTCTGGGCCTCCGCCTCGGCGCGGACCTGCTCTTCCTGGCGCTTCTTCTCCTCGGCGGCGGCCAGTTCCTGGGCGCGGCGATCCTCCTCGGACTTCTTCGCGGAGGCCACGCGCGCGGCCTCCTCCTGCTGGCGAAGCTCCGCGTCGGTCTTCTTCGCCGCCGAAGCCGCCTCCGCCGCAGCCGTCTCCTGGGTGGCGCGCTCCTGCTGGGACGCCTGAGTGGCCTGCGTGGCGGCGGCCTGGGCCTCGGCGGCCGTGGGGCCATTGGCGGCCACGAGGGGCTGCTTGGGCTCCGGGAGCGTCTGGGCCACGGCAGGGCTGGAGCCGTCCAGCACCTTCACCGAGAGCACACTGCCGCTCACCAGGATGTCGGTCTCCACGTCCCGGTCGTAGCCGATGAGAACGCGAGCGATGGCGGACGAGTCCGAGCCGTAGTTGGCGGCGCGCAGGCCGGTGATGAGGCCGGCGTTCACTCGCATCTCCTCTGGCACACCCTTGAGGACGGCCTCGGAGATATCGATGACGAGCCGCGGCGGGTCTGTCATGGTGAAGGTGGTGAAGTTGGGCTTCTTGCTCCCGGTGATCTCCACCGTGGAGCCGTTCACCTTCACGCTGGTGATGGCGTTGAGCTCTACCTTGTCCTGCGCGAACGCCAGCAGGGGCAGCAGCACCCCACCGAGCACGCAGACCGCCAGCCACTTCATTGAACGACACCCCTTCTCAGAGAACCCGACTGTAGAGCATGGGCCCCCTGGCTCCAACTTAACGCCCGGGGCCGGCCCCCGGGTCTAACGAACGCGCGGCAGCACCGGGGAACGCGAGCGGTGGGTTCTGGCGTATTCGATGAGGTTCTTGATGTCGTAACAGATCTGCCGGATGTCGTGCCCCATGGTCAGCTCGATGTGGCTGTTGCCCTTCACAGGGCGCCAGAGGAGGTATTCACTCTTGGCGGCGCGGTAGACACTGCGGGTGGACTCCACCGAGGCCAGCGGATCCATGTCTCCGAAGATGATGGCCATGGGGATCGCGATCTTCGAGAAGCCGCGCTTGAAGTCGTAGTCCGTGCGGTAGCAGACCATCTCGCCGCGGCGGATCCACCGGGCGAACTGCTCGATCACCTTGCGAGGCTCTCGCTCGCCTCCCTCGCGAAGGAGCCAACGGACGTCCTGGGCCTTCACGCGGGCGGGGTTGCTCAGCTTGTTGATGCGCCGGACGACCTCTTCGTAGATGGGGTGGCCCTCGGCGAGAGCGAGCTTCTTCTCGGCGTACTTCAGCCAGGCGTCCACGGGGACGTAGTTGAAGAGGGTGTCTTTCGGCTCCGACGTCGGCTTGAGCCGCTGGCCCAGCTCGCGGCTCACCGCCTGGGCGCCCTTGGACAGCAGCGTGCGGCCCAGGTGCCCGATGCGGTTCTGCACGTTGAGCCCGGCCAACGTCATGTCCACCAGGCCACCGAGCGCCGGCGCGCCCATGGCCAGGGCCTTGAGCATCAAAAAACCCCGGCCGAGATCCGCCGGGGAGCCAATGGTGATCAGGCCCTCGAAGTCGTCGTGGATGCCGGCGTAGCCGTAGCCGAGCATCCCGCCCATGGAATGGCCGCAGTAGAAGATCTTGTCGCGCCGGGTGATGCGCTTCACGCCGGAGACAGCGGCGGGCAAGTCGTAGAGGAAGTAGCTGTCGATGTCCCAGCCGTACTCGAGGTCGGGCGGGAGAGGTCGGCGGAAGCGGGCACAGCGCTCGCGCTGCAGATCCAGGGAGCTCTTGCCGTGGCCGCGCAGCTCGAGGATGTGAATGTCCACGCCGAAGAACAGGAGGTTCTTCACGAACTGCCCGCTGGTCCACGCGTGGCGGTTCTGGGAGAAGCCGTGGACCAGGAGCAGCACCTCGCCGAACAGCGGCTGCGGGAATTGCTGCTTCACGGGCCGGTAGCGGGTCATCATCAATGACCAGCCGTCGGCGGTCTCCACCACGTACTTCGTCTTCTGGTAGAGCGCCCGGAAGTCGACCTCGTCGACCGTCGGTATCCGCGGCCCCGTGGGCGCGGTTCTCCAATCATCCGGGAGGCGCATACCTGGAATTTATGACTGCTGCTGCATTGCGCCAAGGTTTCTGACGAAGCGCGCGCGAGCCGCTCCCACCAGAAAGAGTGAGCCCGTACATAAGATGACGTCCCCCTCCATCGCGAGGGCCTTGGCGCCTGCCAGGGCGTCATCCAAGCCAGCATAGGCCCGCACATCGGCGCACAGTGCCCGGGCCTCCGCGAGGTAGCGCTCGGGGGCAAGCGAGCGCGGCGTGTCCAGGGGCGTGAGGTGGACGGAGGCGCAGCGAGGGAAGAGGCCGCGCATCATGGGAGCGCGGTCCTTGTCGGCGACGACACCGAAGACGGCGTGGATGCGTCGGCCGGGGTACAGGCTGTCGAGCGAGGCCAGGAGCACAGCGACTCCGCCGGGGTTGTGCGCCCCATCGAGCACGACGGCTGGCTGGCTGCTCACCTCCTCCAAGCGGCCGGGCCAGCGAGCGGAGGCCAGGCCCTTCACTGCGGCATCCGTGGGGACGGAGATGCCCCAGGCATCGAGCTGCTCCAGGGCCGCGAGCGCGACAGCGGCGTTCTGCCGCTGGTGAGGGCCTCGGAGGGAGAGTGAGAGCCCGTCCAGGTTCCACCGCGGTCCCCTGTAGGAGAGCCCTGTGGGGAGAGACTCCACGGCGAAGTCGAGCCCCTCGAGGAGCATGGGAGCGCCGACCTGGGCTGCGACGCGGGAGATGGCTTCGAGGGCCTCTGGCTCCTGGCGGCTGACGACGACGGGGACGGTGGGCTTGAGGATGCCGGCCTTCTCGCCTGCGATGGCTCCGAGCGTGTGGCCCAGATACTCCATGTGATCAAAGGAGATAGGCGTGATGACGGTGACGAGCGGGGCCACGACATTGGTGGCATCCAAGCGGCCACCGAGGCCAGTTTCCAGGACAGCGATGTCCACGGCCTCCTGGGCGAAGTGCCAGAAGGCGATCACGGTGCCGAACTCGAAGTACGTGAGCGGCGCGGGAGTGGCGGCGGCCTCCGGGTAGCGCTCGAGGATCTCGAGGATGCGGCGGCCGAGCAGCTTGGGGGAGATCTCCTCGCCGTTGATCTGGAAGCGCTCGGTGACGCGCTCCAGGTGAGGCGAGGTGTAGAGGCCCACGCGGTGGCCCGCGGCGCGAAGGGCGGTGGAGGCGAAGGCACAGGTGCTGCCCTTGCCATTGGTGCCCGCGACATGAAGCGAGCGGATTCGGCGCTCGGGATGGCCGAGGGCCTCGAGAGCCGGATTCATCCGTTCGAGGCCGGGCTTGATGACGGAAGGGCTGAGCCGGGCGAGGAATTCGACCGCTTCCTCTGGCGTCCGGGGAAGCGTCATGGGGTCACCAAGCTGTTGCTCACGGGGGACATCCTCTTCACGAGTGCCCTCCTACCACACGCTCGTGGGGATTTTTCGCGCCGCCAGTAAGCCCACGCTTGATCCGCTTCCACTGACGCAGATGCTGAACCTGGCCACGGTTCACGGCGGCTTGGACGTGGGCTCGCGACCCATTTGGTATGAGGGCGTGTAGCAAGCCCCCTTCCACTCATAGCCGTCCTCTTTGCCCTTCTCCTTGCAAGGCGGCTTGCCAGCGCCCAAGAGCCACCAGCAGCCGCCACGGACCTCCACCTCTCCAAACCTGTTGCACGGCGGCTTCCGCTGGCCAGGGAAGAGCTTCTCGGGCAGCGGAAGCCCCACTGCCGACTTCGCATTCCCCGCAGGCACCGAGGCATCCGCCGACGCGGAAATGGCACCCGCGCCGTCCCCTACTGCGGCCGTGTCCCTCTGGCGGTGCTCCTTCGCCGAAGCAGTCTGCGCCTCCTGCTGGCCCCGATAGAGCCCGGTCACCAGCAGACAGGTGAGCAGCAGCCCCATGGCGGCTATCCCCCCTTCAACGCTCCACACAGCCACTGAGCGCGGGGGCTCCGCCAAGCGGTTCGCAGCCTCTGCGCGAGCCCGGACCTCCAGCTCGCGCTTCTCGCGTTCTCTCCTTGCCGCGTCCCGCTCCTCAGCCAGACGCACGCCTCCCAGCGATCGCCAGCGTGTGTCGTGCGCGTGTGACCAGCCGAAGAGAGGCTCATTCCTCTCGGGCCCCGCCCTCTCCTTCATCTCCTCCAGCGCCGCGACCAACTCCTGAGCCCGGCCGTTGAAGCGATCCACGGGAGCGGGCGCCAACAGCCTCAGGATCAGCGCATCCAGCTCGGGGCTCACACGCGGGTTCAGCTCACGGGGCGGCCGAGGTCCTGGTCCCCCCTCGCGCCACACCTCCGCCCCTGGCGCTTGAGGATCCGTGGAGGGCGGATACTCGTCCGTCACCAACCGGTAGGCCGTGATTCCCAGGGCGAACAGGTCATCGCTCGCGCTGGCCGGATAGTGAGCCGTCGGGTGGCGAAGGAACAGGCGGAGAAATCCCCAGGCCTCAGGGCTGCGATACGCGGGAGTGCCGGGCGGGAGCACCTTCGAGGTCAGCGTCGCCGCTCCCCGGTAGTGCCCTGCCCCGAAGTCCATCAGGAAGGCTCGCCCGTCCGTGAGCCTCACCAGAACGTTCCCGCCCTTCACGTCGCGGTGCACCGCTCCCACCGCATGCGTGGCCTCCACCGCCTTCGCCACCTGTAGCAACAGTTCCACCACCCGGGACTCAGTGGGGTTGCGCCGAGCGGACCACTCATACAGCGGCTCGCCCTCCACCCACTGCATCACCAGGTAGCGATAGCGCCCCGATGCGTGCTCCCATACCCCCTGCGCATAGAGGTGAGGCACCGAAGCACTCTGGATGTGGCGGAGCAACCACGCCTCTCGCTCGAAGCGCTCATCCTCGGGGAAGACCGCCAGTTTGAGCGCAAAGGGACCTTCCAGTTCATGTCCCACGCGCTCCACACGGTAAACGGTGCCGTAGGCGCCTCGGCCGCCCCAGCCCACAATCCGCCAGGGCCCCATCCGCATCCCCAGCGGGAGGCTGAGCGGATCTACATCCAGCGAGGCGACCTTCTTCCCCATGACCGTCTCCGGCGAGGACCTTCGAGTCCCCACTCAGCCCAGCCTACCTCATGGGTCTGACAAGAAGTCACCAACCATGTGGGCATCCCACCCTCTCCCGTCGCAATCCGACTGAACTGGTCTGCTTGTCAGACCAGTTTCCAAAAACCGCCGCCGCCAGGGGGCCCACTGCTCGTTCGTAGCGGCAACCGGTCTGGTTGTCAGACCCGTTTGGCACGGACTGGAGCCGGGTATGGACACTCCATGGACCTGGAAGAAGCTCGATGCCGCAGGGGCGGCTCTGTTCGGACTGCTCCTCGGACTCACGGGCCTCGTCGTGGCCATCCTGCGCCTCTCCGGCCTCACTGGATGAGGACTGCCTAGGGACGATCAGTGCACCGTTCGGGCCCGGGGTTCTTCCCCGTCGTCCTGCCGCTCGCGAGGAGAGTCGCCCCCCGCCAGTAGCGCGAGCAGATCCTTTGTCGTCAGCCGCGCCGCCACATCCGTCCCCTCCAGCACTCCCGCCACCAACGCGCGCTTGTCCGAGTGCAGCGAGAGGATCTGCTCCTCGATCGTACCGCGGGCGATCAGCCGGTACACCGTCACCGGCCGCGTCTGGCCGATGCGGTGGGCGCGATCCGTCGCTTGATCCTCCACCGCCGGGTTCCACCAGGGATCCAAGTGGATGACGTAGTCCGCAGCCGTGAGGTTGATGCCCGTACCTCCCGCCTTGAGCGAGATCAGGAACATCTCCCCTGCCCCCTCCTGGAAGTCCTGAATCCGCTTCGCTCGGGTCGCCGCAGGCGTCGCGCCATCGAGGTACTGGTACGTGAAGCCGGCGCGATCCAGTTCCTCGCGGACGAGCTCGAGGTGTGAGGTGAACTGGCTGAACACGAGCGCCCGGTGGCCCTCGCTCCGCAGTTCTTCCAGCAACTCCAGCAGACGCCGCATCTTCGAGGACGCGAGCTTCGACTGCCCGTCGTAGAGCCGCGGGTGAGACGCAAGCAACCTCAGCCGGGTGATCGCCGCGAGCACCTGGAAGCGCTGCTGCTCGGTGCGCAGCCCCTTGCCCTGCTTGCTGAGCTCCGCGACCGCCGCCAGCCGCGCGTCCTCGTATAGCGTCCACTCCTCCTCGGAGAGCGCCACGGGGACCTGGATCTCCGTCCTCGGCGGCAGCTCGCGCGCCACCTCTTGCTTGGTCCGCCGCAGCAGGAACGGCTGGATCACCCGGGAGAGCGCCGCGCTCGCGGTGGGATCCTTGCCCCGCTCGATGGGCGAGGCGAAGCGCTCTCGGAATTGCTCCCAGCTCCCCAAGAGACCCGGGAAGACGATCGTGAAGAGGCTCCACAGCTCGCCGAGGTGGTTCTCCAGCGGCGTCCCCGAGAGCGCGATCCGAAAGCCCGCGTTCAGCTGCCGCGCGGCCCGGGCCCGCCGGGTGCTCGGGTTCTTCAACGCCTGCGCTTCATCGACGACGAGCGTGGCGAATGAGAGCGTGCTGAGGCTCGCCACGTCGCGCACCAGCAAGCCGTAGCTGACGATGAGCACGTCGGTCTTCTTGAGCTTCGCCAAGCACTTCGCCCGATCCGGCTGCTCCGCGTAGAGCACGGGCCGCAGGGTGGGCGCGAAGCGCTGGATCTCCTGCGTCCAGTTGAAGGCCACCGAGGTCGGCGCGAGCACCAGGGCCGGACCGAGCCGCGAGCGTTCGATCATCACCGACAGCGCCTGCACCGTCTTCCCGAGCCCCATGTCATCCGCGAGGCACGCTCCCGCTCCCCAGGCCGCCACGCGGCTGAGCCACGCATGGCCCTCCACCTGGTAGTCGCGCAGCGTGGTCCCCAGCGACGAGGGAGGCTTCGGCTTGAGCGACAGCGACGCGGCGAGACGATCCGTCATCAACTGCCACGCGGGCGCGGCCTGGACGTCGGCCCCCGCCTCCAGCAACGCGCTGATCGCCGAGACCGCTCCTGGAGAGAGCTCCGCGCGGTTCTTGCCCAGGAAGGTGTGATCGGCCACCGCGAGCAGGCGGTTCCGCAAAGTGTCGCTGAGCTCGACCCACCGATGGGCATCCACGCGCACGAAGCGCTTCTGCCGCCGGGCCGCATCCAGGAGGACAGCCAGCTCGATGCGCCCCGCCTCGACCTTCAGATCCCCGTTGATGCCGAACCAGTCCCGCTTGCGCTCGATCACGACCTTCAAGGACTCCGGGCCCGCAGCCGAAGCAACGAACGGCTTATCGTCGAGCCACTCCACCTCCACTCCCGGCAGCGGCTTCTGGAGGGCCGCGACGAGCCGCAGCGCGGACTCCGTGTCCCCCATCCGGAAGCAGAACGGCGGCCCCTCCTCCGCGCCCTCGAGCGGCAGTGGGGCAATCGCCGCGCGAGCCCGCTGCTCCTCCTGGATCAGCTGACGGCGCACGTAGCCGCGTTCACCGTTGCGAGTGAGAAGCACGTCTCTCGGACCCACGCCGGGATGGAACAGCGGAGCCCCTGGCCCCGGCCGAACGAGCAATTCCAGCTCCAGCGACACGTCCGGGAGCAGGCGCAGACGAACGACGGTGGTCGTCTCGGACGAGAGCTCGCGCCCCTTCAGCGTGGGCGGGACCACGAGCGGCAACCGCGCTTCGAGCCGGGACAGGCGCTCCAGCAGCTGCTCATGGCTCTCGGGAGGGAACTGGTCTCCGTGCTTCTCCAGCACGTTCCAGATCTGCCGCGCCTCGGAGTTCACATCGATCAGCAGGCACCGGTTCCGCTGCTCCTCCACCGTGACCAGCGGTTCCCCCGGCGCGAACGCACGCAGCAGGGCTCCCAGCAGCTTCGGGCTGAAGCGCTCGCCCTCGATGGAGGGCTCCAGGCGAATGTGGTTATCGGCGGAGAGCGCGGTGAACCCCAGCCGCACGCGCTTCACCTCGATGGGCTCCTCGGGGCGGAACTCGAGCAACACCCGTGGGTGCCCGACCAGCCCTGCGAATGCCCGTGAAGGGTATGTCCCAGCGGCACGGGACGCCGGGGCCCATGAAGCCAGCTGCTCGGCGACCCGAAGATCGGTCTCGGAGAGAAGCTCGCGGTGCTCTTCGAGCAGGCGCGCCGCGGTCATCCTCGCACCTGCGCTCATGATGCCCCGGCGGGTCTGCTTCTTCACGACGGGCGACACGGACTGCGTGCCCAGTTCCTGCTCGATGCACCACCACACCTCGATGCTGGGCCGAGGCTTGGCCGACTCTTCCTCGAACAGCTCGAGTTCCTTCAGCGCGCGCGCCCAGCTCGGGCGAAGGAGTTCCTCGGCGATCCTTCGCGCCTCCGCGTTCCGCGCGCTGTCGTCCAGGACATCGAGGGTGGTGTCCACGAGCGCCAGCGCATGCACGCACCCCCGCTGCCGGGTCGCACAGCTGCACTCCACCCGCCCTTCGTACCCCCCGGGGAAGGTGAGCCGCGTCAAGACTCCGATGGTGCCGTAGTCCGGACCGCCACGGACCACGCGATCGCGCTCCCTCCACGTGAGCACGCACGCAGCCGCATCGAAGCTCCATGTCCCCAAGGCCCGCCGCTCCCGAGAGCGTGGAGCTGCATGGGGCCTGAGCGTGCGGCGCACCTCGAGCAGGCGGGTCCACAGCGGCGCCAGCACCTCGTCCGGGTGGGACTCGCGGCGCGCGGCCTCCTCGGTGAGCCCCTGCCGGACGGCGTGCGCCTCCTGCTGCAGGTATGCCCACGCCGCTTCGGTCAGCGCTGTCTCCAGGCCTCTCCCGCGCGCGCCGACATAGCGAAGCGCCCCGTCCCGCGAGCCCACGTCCCTCAGCGCCAGTCCGTTCAGCACATGCTGGAGCCCTTGGCGCTGCGCCTCATTGATGGGCAGCTCCGGAAAGAGCACGGCCACGGAGACCGCGAGCGCATGGCGGACCTCGTGCTCCTCCGCCCAGCGATCCAGCGCGTCCCGCGTCGCGAACGGCCCTTCCTGAGACGGCACCACGACGGCGGCCTCGCGCGGCGGCTCGAGCACCGCTCCGCGCTGTGCCAGGAAGGAGAGGCTGAGCGCGACCGCATGCTTGCAGACCGCATCCCGCACCGGACACGTGCAGTGGGCGACGAGCACTCCGCCAGGAGCCGTCACCCGGACGCGGTACTTCGCCGTGCCCTCCACCAGCCCATCGAGCGCGTCGTTCTCCAGGACGCAGGACAGCACGCGCCCCTCACGCCAGTACACCTCGCCTCGCGCAAATGCGCTCCCCGCGGTTGCGCGGAGGTTCTCGGCGGTGAGCAGCGTGGGCAACGACATGGGCCGCAGACTCTAACCGCGCCGAGCGCGCCGGATGGGCGGATTTGCACAGGGCAGGCGCTCCCCCGGCGGCCGTCCAGCCAGGCGAATCCCCCGTTCCGGAGTGAGCCTCGAAATGCGGCAGCGGGTCCACGCTGCGAGGAACCCGGCATCGGGCATCCTCATGCAACGTGAACCCGCCTTTTTGCCGCGCTCTCTGTGCGGTACTACGCGGGCAGCGTGCCCTTGCCCGAGGCGATCGTCTCCGCGAACTGCTTCACCTTCTGCACGTAGGTGGCGTCACCGGTGCCCGCGGGGATGGCGTTCGGGTTGCTGCGGTCCACGCCGTTGGGGCCCGAGTTGTACGCGCGCAGCGCCAGATCCCAGTTCCCGAACTGCTCCTTCATGTCCTTCATGTAGTAGGCGCCGGCCAGGATGTTCGTCTCCGGATCCGCCAGGTTCTTGCCCTGCAGCTCCGGGTACTTGCCCTGCAGCTCCTTGAAGGTGTTGGGGTTCATCTGCATCAGCCCCGTGTCCGTCAGGCCGTTGCCGCCGTTGGTCGAGGTGGCGCCCAGGTTGCCGCGGGACTCCTGCCAGATCTGCGCGGCGAGCATGGAGGCCGGAACGCCCGTCTTGGCCGCCGCGGACTCGATGGCGTTCTTGTACTGGCCCAAGGCCGAGGGGAAGCCGCCGCCCAGCTTCGCGTCACCCGAGATGCCCGCGCCGGAGCCCACGCTGCTCGAGCCACCCGCGCTGCCCGTGCCGCCCATGCTGCTCGGGCCGCTGGCGCTCGGGTTGAGCTCCACGGGCGCCTTGCCCGCGGATGGAGCGAAGCTGCTCTGCGAGAACGGAGACGGCGAGCACCCCTGCGACGGCGAGGCGGCCTTCTGCATCCCGCCCGTCTTCATGCCCTGCATCAGCTTCTCGACCGCCTGGAGCGACTTCAGCAGGTCCTGGGTGCCCTTGATGAGCTCCTGCAGCCCGCCACCCTTGCCGAAGAGGCCCTTGAGGCCGCCCTGCTCGACACCACCGCGGCGGAAGGAAGAGGAATCCAGGGTCTGAAGGCTCGGGTTCTGGCGGAGGTTGGAGACGTTCATGACGGGGTCCTTTTCAGAAAGGAGGAAGGTTGGGGGAGGAGGAGTGCCTCGTTGCTGGCATTTCTCCCTACAGCATCAGCCGTGCCAACCCGGTTTCCCTGGGGAAGGCCCGGCGGCCTGATGACGCCAGTCCCGGCCGCTCCCTGGGCTCCCCGAGGAGCAGCCCTGGTGACGCCAGCCCCACGTGATGAGTCCTGTCACCAGGTGGCACACCGAGCGGAATCCATGGGATAGATGCACCCCGGAATGAGTGACCCAGACACCGGGAGTGTCGGTGACGACACGCGCACCCCTCTCGCGGACCCCCCAAGCGCCAAGGTGGGGCCCGCGCGTGAGGCGGTACAGCCCATGTCGCAGGTGGGCCGCTACCTGCTGCTCAAGCGGCTCGGTGAGGGCGGCATGGGCGTGGTCTACGCCGCCTATGATCCGGACCTGGAGCGCAAGGTCGCCCTCAAGCTGCTGCGGCCGGACATCCAGACGGACTCGGAGGAGGCGCGGGCCCGGCTGCTGCGCGAGGCGCAGGCCATGGCGCGCGTCTCCCACCCCAACGTCATCCCCATCTTCGATGTGGGCGTGTGGGGCGATCAGGTGTTCCTCGCCATGGAGCTGGTGGACGGGGGCACGCTGAGCGCCTGGCTGCAGCAGGAGGGGGGGCATCCCTGGCGCGAGGTGCTGGAGAAGTTCCTGGCCGCCGGGCAGGGACTGCAGGCCGCCCACGAGGCCGGGCTGGTGCACCGGGACTTCAAGCCCGCCAACGTGCTGCTGAGCCGCAACGGGCGCGTCTACGTCACCGACTTCGGCTTGGCCCGGCAGGTGGGCGCTCCCCGGCGGGAGGAGCCGCTGCCCGAGCAGGCCCGGCAGCTGTCCGCGGATCGCCGGATGCTGGAGACCACCATCACCGAGGTGGGCATGGTGATGGGGACGCCTGCTTATATGTCCCCGGAGCAGATGATGGACTCCGAGCTGGATGCGCGCTCGGACCAGTTCAGCTTCTGCGCCGCGCTCTACTGGGGGCTCTACCGCCAGCGGGCCTTTGATCCCGACCGGCTGCACTCCCACCTGGCCTCCCAGCCTCCTCCCAAGCCGATCACCCCGGAAGGCACCCAGCCGCTGACGCCGCCGGGCTCCCATTCCAAGAAGCTCCCCAAGGCCGAGGTGCTCATCCAGGAGCCACCCCGCGACGTGAAGGTGCCGGCGTGGGTGAAGCAGGCGGTGCTGCGCGGCCTGGCGCTGGAGTCCGGGGCCCGCTTCCCTTCCATGAAGGAGCTGCTGCAGGCGCTCTCCCAGGAGCAGCGCCGGGCCCAGCGGCGGCTCTGGGCCGGGGTGGCTGTCGCGACGGTGGCGGGGCTGTCGGTGATGGCCGGGGGCGTGTACCACCAGTCCCAGGCGTGTGCGGGCGCAGGGGCGCCCATGGAGCAGATCTGGAGCCCCGCGGCGCGCCAGAAGCTGGAGGCGGCATTCGCGGCCACGGACCGGCCCTTCGCGGCGGAGACAGCCTCGCGCGTGGTGCAGGTGCTGGAGGGCTACGCGACGGAGTGGAAGCGGCAGAACACCGCGGTGTGCGAGGCCTCCCGCAAGCGCGGGACGCAGCCCGAGGAGCTGCTCGCCCGGCGGGTGGTGTGCCTGGAGCGGCGACGCAAGAACATGCGGGCCACGGTGGACCTGCTGTCCGGAGCGGACGGAGCCCTGGTGGAGAAGGCCCTGGATGCGGCGCACGCGCTGCCTCAGCTCCAGGAGTGCGAGGACGTGGAGGCGCTCGCGGACCAGCAGGGGCGCCCCACGGATCCGGCCAAGCGCGCGGAGATTGATCGGCTCGAGGAGCGGCTGGCGGAGGTGAGGGCGCGGGTGGACGCGGGCCGCTACCCCGCTGCGCAGGAGGAGGCACGACAGTTGGAGGCGCCCGTGCTGGCCACCGGCTACCTGCCCCTCATGTCCGAGCTGCGCTTCCACCTGGGGTGGATCCAGGAGCAGCTCGGCCACTCGCCCGAGGCGGCCCAGCTGCTCTCCCAGGCCATCTTCGACGCCGAGGCCGGGCGGGAGGACCGGCTGAAGGTCGCCATCCTCAACAAGCTGCTCTTCGTGGAGGACGGCCAGAAGCACTTTGGGCAGGCCACCGGGTGGGGACAGCTGGCGGAGGCGACGATCCGGCGCCTGGGCGGCGATCCCCTGCTGGAGGCGGATGTCCGGGTGAACCAAGCCAACCTGGCCATGTCCCAGAGCGCCTTCGCGGAGGCGCGCACGCTGCTGGAGCAGGCCCGAGCGCTGCAGGCGCGGGCGCTGGCACCGGGGCACCCCAAGCGAGCGCGGACCACCTTCCTGCTGGGGCGGGTGCTGAACGAGATGGGCGAGACTTCGCAGGCAGTCGTGATGCTCGAGGAGGCGCTGAAGCAGACGGAGGCGTCCGTGGGCGCGCTGCACCCGGACATGGCGCGACGCCACGGCACGCTCTCCTGGGCCCTCCGGCAGCAGAAGGACTACGCCCGGGCGCTGGAGCACGCACGCGCGGCGGCGGACATCGCCAAGGCCACCCTCGGCCCCAAGAGCTTCCCTTTCGCCGTCGCCCAGGACGAGGTGGGCATGTGCCTGCTGGGGCTGGGGCGCTATGAGGAGGCGCTGAAGCTGTATGAGGAGACCCTCGCGGCCCGCAAGCAAACCCTGCCTGCGGACTCCGAGCTGCTCCAGTACTCCTATGATGGTGTGGGACAGGCGCTGCTCGGGCTGGGGCGGGTGCCCGAGGGCATCGAGGCCCTGCGCAATGCCCTCTCCATCACGTCGGCACCGGACTCCTACCTGGCGCAGACAGGCTTCACCCTGGCCCAAGCGCTCTGGCGCTCCGGGCAGTCCACGCAAGCCCGGAGCGAGGCAACCCGGGCGCGCGAGCGCTTCTCCCAGGCCGGGCAACCCGCCCGCGTGACCGAGGTGGACACCTGGCTGAAGTCCGTGGCTGCCGCGCGCCCGTGAGCGTGTTAGCATCCCTACCCGTGGCGGAGTCCCAAGAAGACGAAGAGAACCTGGATCCAACAGCCACCCTGCACCGAGCCAGGGCGGGCCGTGTGCGCCTGAAGCTGGTGGTGCTCTCGGGTCCCGAGGCTGGGCACAACCTCACGCTCGAACCCCGCGAGTACGTCATCGGCAAGGCCCCGACGTGTGACGTCGTCCTCACCGACAAAGCCATCTCGCGCCAGCACCTGAAGCTGGAGGTCGGCGAAGAGTCCGTCCGGGCCATCGACATGGAGTCCCGCAACGGCTCCTTCTACGAGGGGCTGCGCTTCTCCCAGATGGACCTGCGCCCAGGCAGCGTCATCACCCTGGGCAACACCGAGATCAAGATCGCCCCCGAGGACACCCGGGAGCGCTCGCTGCTGCTGTCCTCGCGCAACCGCTTCGGCGGCCTGGTGGGCGCCAGCCGGAAGATGCGCGAGGCCTTCACCCTGCTGGAGCGCATGGCCGCCGGTGGCGCGGACGTCCTCATCCAGGGCGAGACGGGCACTGGTAAGGAAGGCTGTGCCGAGGCCCTCCACACCGAGAGCCCCCGCAAGGAAGGCCCCTTCGTCATCGTGGATCTGGCGGGCGTCCCCCCCTCGCTCGTCGAGTCCGAGCTGTTCGGCCACGTCAAAGGCGCCTTCACCGGCGCCCAGGGCGACCGCGCCGGAGCCTTCGAGCGGGCCAACGGGGGCACCGTCTTCCTGGATGAGATTGGCGAGCTGCCCATGGACATCCAGCCCCGGCTGCTGCGCGTGCTGGAGCGCCGCCAGGTGAAGCGGGTGGGCGCCAACGACTACCGCACCGTGAGCGTGCGCGTCATCGCCGCCACGCACGTGGACCTGGAGGGCGCGGTGCAGGCGGGGAAGTTCCGGCGGGACTTGTTCCACCGGCTCGCGGTGCTGCGCGTCACCCTGCCCCCCCTGCGCGAGCGGCCCGAAGACATCCCGCTGCTCATCGACACCATGCTGGAGCTCAGCGGCCGGCCTCCCAGCGCTCTGTCGGACCAGACGCGGGCCCTGCTGGCCCAGTACCCGTGGCCCGGCAACGTGCGCGAGCTGCGCAACGTGGTGGAGCAGGTGGTCAGCCTGGGCGAAGAGGCCCTCCCGGCCATGGACCCGCTGCCGGGCGAGGGCGCCAACAAGGGCACCGGGCCCGATCTGGACCTGCCCTTCAAGGAAGCCAAGGAGAAGCTCATCGAGGGCTTCGAGCGCGACTACCTCAAGGGCCTCATCGAGCGCTGCGAGGGCAACATCTCCCGGGCTTCCCGCGAGGCCGGCATCGACCGCGTCTATCTCCGCAAACTCCTTCGCAAGCACGGGCTGGATCAGAAAGCCACGGGCGGCGCGGGTGATGACGCGGGTCATCAGGAATAAGCGCCTCCCGAGGCAGCCGGGCTGATGACGGCAGTCATCAGCTGATGGGTGGTGTCATCGGGGGGGCTCTCGGCATGTGGGAGCCAAGCGCCTGAATTTCCAATGGCCTCCCACTTTTTAATTCTTACCCCCCCCTGGCACACCTTTTGATATAGGCACTCCTCAAGCCCTGACAGCCAGGGAATGCGGGAAGAGGAAACTTTTTGAGGCCTCCTCCCGATAATTCAGCACCCGCCGTGCACCTTACCTCCAGGAGAGCACCGTGAGCACTTCGATCACGTCCAGCATCTTCCGCGCGCTGCAGCAGCTTCGTCAGGACACCAGCGCACCCGTCGCGCCGCAGAGCACGCCCGCGGCTGCTCCCACCGCTCCCCAGGCCCCGGCCACCCCGGTCTCCTTCCAGGATGGCTTCGAGCAGGCCTCCACGCAGCAGCAGGAGTGGTCGGCGAAGTTCTCGGCGGATGCCCTGCCGCCCTCGGGCTCGGCTCCGGTGATCCAGCAGACCACGGATACCAACTGTGGCGCTGCGGCGGCGGTGATGGCGGCCGGCTCGCGCGGCCAGGTGGCGGGGGTTTCGGCCGAGCAGCGGATGGCGCAGCTCGAGTCCCAGTTCACCGACGGCAAGGGCACCTCGGCCCAGGAGCTCGCCAAGATGCTGGGCAGCGAGGGCATGAAGGTGAACCAGGCGGCCTTCAAGTTCGACCAGACCACCGTGGACGAGACCCTGAAGAAGGGCGGCAAGCTGATGGCCATGGTGGACTCCGCGCAGATCACCCCGGGCAGCGACCCGAGCAAGACCGGTGGCGCGCACTGGGTGGTGGTCGACGGCAAGGACGACAAGGGCAACTACACGGTGAAGGATCCGGCCACCGGCTCCAGCTACGGGGTGGATTTCAACCACCTGACCAACGCCGTGGATCAGAACTGGTTCAAGCACAACAGCGGCGGAATGATGCTCGTGGAGGACGCGAAGGGCGCGACCTCCGCCGAGGCCCTGGCCCAGTCGAACGCGGCCCTGACGGTGCCGCTGAACGCCAACGACGGTGGCGGCTCCAAGGCGGCGGAGACCTTCGGCCGCGAGTCCTCCTAGTCCGCAGGCGCCCTGCCGGCGGAACCTCAGCCCAACCTGTCAGACAAGCGGACCGGTGGAGCCTCAGCGCTCCGCCGGTCCGTTGTTTTTTGGCGCCCTTCGGGCGTGCCTCCCGGCCCGGTGCATTCAGCGGCTTGGCTTGAGCGCGCTCGAAGCGGACCTGCGCCCGGTTCATCATCCCAGGCGCCTTCGCTGGCGCTCCTGGGCACGAGGATCTTCTGGTCCACGAGCCCGGCGGGGCTCTTCACCTGGGTGCACGCGGCCACCTCGTCCAACACCCGAACCACGAAGCGAGCGGGAGTGCTTGGCTGGCAGCGTGAGGTCCACCACCGCC
Source organism: Hyalangium minutum (assembly GCF_000737315.1). Taxonomy (GTDB): domain Bacteria; phylum Myxococcota; class Myxococcia; order Myxococcales; family Myxococcaceae; genus Hyalangium; species Hyalangium minutum. Next base: position 190,347 of record NZ_JMCB01000013.1, on the reverse strand, counting down.
ATCTCGTTGGGCAGGTGGCCGACGAGCGACTCACGGGCGCTAAAGGGGATGAGGCGGCCGCTCGAGAAGCCCGCAACGTGCAGCAGCACCTCCTGCCTCCAAGCCACCGGCTCGGAGAGGAAGTGCTGCTCAACGTCCTCGGCTGCTTCCAATCCCTCCAGCGAGAGCGCCTTGACCTGCGGCGCCCTCACCTCACATCAGCCAGCTCGGGAACGAGCATGGCGTTCGTGGTGAACTCCTCCTGGAGGGTGGGTGTAGGTACGACAGGGATTAGAAGAGGCTCTTGATCTTGTCGCCCAGCTTGCTGAAGCCCTCCTTGATCTTCCCGGCGTTCTCGATGGCCATGCCGGTGATGGAGGAGACCGCGGAGATGCCCGCGCCGATCTGCGAGACGATCGGGATGTTGGTGGCGGCGGCGGCAGAGCCAGCGGCCGTGATGGTGGAGGTCACCTTCGCCGCCGTGCTCGACTTGGGGTCGGCCCAGGTGCGCGCGGCGATGCCCGCGTCCAGCGCCGCGATGCCGATGTTCAGGCCCGGCGCGAAGCGGCCGGCCACCTTCGCCGCCGTGCCCACGCCCTTGGCCCCCGCCTCAATCCCCTTGAGGGCCGCGCCAGCGCCCTTGGTCAGCTGCGCCGCGTCAATCGCGTTGCCCACCACCTTCGTCCCCGACTGGATGACGCCCTTCTCAATCTTCCCGGCCGCTCCGGCGAAGCCGCCCTGACGCAGCAGGTCCGCCACCGCCATCTTCCCTCCGGCCATCAGCCCGCCCACCCCGCCCTTCTCCTTGAGCACCGAGGCCATCGCGTCCGCGTGACGCAGCGGGCCGCCCTTGTGCGCCGCCTCGGCCGCCGCGTTGGCGATGGCGCCCGCGAACGCTCCGCCCTTGCCCGCCACCGCGCCCTTGGCCGCCTCGGCCAGCTTGCCGAAGTCCTTGGCCGAGGTGAACGCGGCCGCCGTGTCCAGCCCGCCCTTGGCCGCGCCCAGGATGCTGCGGCCCAGCCCCAGCGCGTTCTCCGCGATGGCGTGGCCACCCTCTCCATTCTTGATGGCGTCCACCAGGCCCTTGCCGTTGGAGCCGATGCCGGCCAGCCCGCCCGCCAGACCCGCTCCCGCCAGTCCCCGGCCCACCACGCCCGTGCCGCCGTTCTGGTGGCTGGTGGTGAGGCGGTTGGACGAGTCGTTGTACCAGCCCTTCACCGAGCCACCGGCCTTGCTGAAGCTGTCGCCAATCTTCGCGCCGATGCCGGAGGCGGCAGCGGGCTTGGCCTGAGCCGCGGGAGCCTGGGCCGCCGTGGCCGCCGGGGTCTGCAGCTTGCCCGGCGCGCTGTTGGTGCGGCTCAGCTCCGGCTTGGCCGCGGGGGCGGCGACGGGAGCAGAGTTGGAGCGCTGGATGCGGGGGGCGTTGGCGGCGATCGTGGTCATGGCGTCCTCAGGGGTCATGCTCTCGGGGGAGGCGAGAGCGGGTAGTTGACGTGCATGAGCTAGAGCAGGAGGTGTGCCAACGGCTCCGGCCTCCCACAGTCGCCACCTGACGGAGCCCTTTTCAGAGGGGAACGCTCGGAAGCCGCCGGTTTCGAGGGGCTTCCGGTTCACCTCCCGGGAGGGCTTCCCGGGACTCCAGTCATCAGCCGGGGGCCCCTGTGCCGTGGGACTCCAGTCATCGGCTGATGAGTCCAGTCACCAAGGGGGCTGGGCCCCCTCGGGAAAACGCCTCAGCCCACCAGCCCGAGCACCTGGCCGAGCTTCGTCCGCAAGTCCTTGCGGGCGACGATGGCGTCAATCATCCCGTGCTCCAGGAGGAACTCGGAGCGCTGGAAGCCCTCGGGGAGCTTCTGGCGGATGGTCTGCTCGATGACGCGGGGACCCGCGAAGCCGATGAGCGCCTTGGGCTCGGCCAGGATGATGTCCCCCAGCCACGCGAACGAGGCCGCCACGCCGCCCGTCGTCGGGTGCAGAAGTACGGAAATGTAGGGCTTGTTGCCGGTGCGGAAGCGGGCAATGGCCGCGGACGTCTTGGCCATCTGCATGAGGGAGAAGATGCCCTCCTGCATGCGCGCGCCGCCCGAGGCGGAGAACAGCAGCGCCGGGCACTTGAGCTCGTGGGCGCGCTCGAAGACGCGGGTCACCTTCTCACCCACCACCGAGCCCATGGAGCCGCCCATGAACTCGAACAGGAAGCAGCCCACGGAGATCTGGTGGCCGTCGATGCGGCCCACGCCGGAGATGAAGGCGTCGTTCTCGCCCAGGTTCTTGCGGGTGGACTTCAGCCGGTCCTTGTACTTCTTGCTGTCGGCGAACCCGAGCGGGTCCTGGGGCTCCAGCTCCTTGTCGAACTCCTCGAAGGTGTCGGGGTCCAGGAGGCCGGCCAGCCGGGAGCGCGCCGTCCAGGGGTGGTGGTGCTCGCAGTGCGGGCACACCATCCAGTTCTTCTCCAGCTCCTGGCGATAGATGATCTCGTCACAGCTCTCGCACTTGGCCCAGAGGCCTTGCATGCGAGAGGGCTCCTCCTGAGAGGGCTCCTGACGCGTCGAAATACGGGGCTTCTTGGAGAACCATGCCATGGAGGCGCGGGGTTAATCTGGCCGGGGGCGGCCGTCAACCCTTCCGGTACAACGCACCCCGTCAGAACTCGAAGGTATCTCCGAGTTCAAGGATCTCCACGGGGAGTCCTGCCAGCTCGCGCTTGAGCTGGCTCACGAAGGCGGGCTTGAGGTGGTACAGCAGCACCTCGGCGCCGTTGCGGTGGAACTTGGTGAGCTCGGACTGGAGCGTCTTGGGCGTGAGGTGGCCGGACAGGTCCGCCAGTTCCTGGAGCGCGTTGGGGAAGCTGGTCTCCACCAGCAGCGCCTTGAGGTTCTTCACCTGGTTGAGCGCCCGCCACAGCTTGTCGGTGGGGCCGGTGTCGCCGCTCATGGCCAGGGAGGAGCCCCCATGGGAGACGACGAAGCCGCAGGACTCCACCGGGTGGCTCACGGGGATGGACTGCACGGTGTAGCGGCCGACCTCGAAGGTGCTCCCGGCGCGGAACGTCTTGATGCGGAGCACCGGCTCTTTGCGCGTGGGGATGCGGGTGAAGTCCGGCCACAACGAGTTGTTGAACATGTAGTCGCGCAGCGCCTTGGCGCACTCGCGCGACGCGTGAATGGTGACGGGCGAGTCCCGGCGGCCAATCACCAGATCCGCCAGCAGGGGCAGATCCTTCACATGGTCGAAGTGGCTGTGGCCGACGAGGATGTCGTCCACCTTGCACAGCTGATCGAGCGTGAGCGTGCTCGTGAGCGCGCCCGCGTCCAGCGCGAGCACGTCATCCACGAGGAAGCATGTGGTCCGGCACGAGGGCAGTTCGCCGCCGTGACAGCCGAGGACTTGCAGCTTCACCCTAGAGGTCTCCGAACTTCCACTTCATCTCCAGATACTGGAGGAAGTCGTGCAGCCGGGCCGTGTCATACACGGTCAGTCTGTCACCACTGCGCTCGATGAGTCCGGCCCGCTCGAGCCGGTCCAGCATGTGGCGGATGGCCGGCTCGCCCACGCCGATGAGCCGGGGCAGCTCGCGCACGGGGAAGTCCACCTCGATGCCCTCTTCCATGGGCCGGCCGCGCGTCTGGCAGACCTGGAGCACCTGGTGCACCACGCGGCTGGCCGGATCGGACAGGAGCAGGTTTTCGATCTGGGCGTCCGCCTCGGACAGGCGCTCGGCCAGCTTCTTGATCATCCGCACGGCGATCTCGGCGTTGCCGCGGATCATCGCCTCGAAAGTCTTCGGGTCGATGACCAGGAGCTTGGCGTCCTCCATCACCGTGGCGGTGGCGTTCCTCGGCTTGTTGGAGATGATGGCCATCTCCCCGAAGAACTCACCAGGCCCCAACAAGGCCAGGACCTTCTCCACGTCACGGACCTTCTTGGAGATGGAGATCTTCCCGGACTGAAGGACGAACATGTCCTTGCCCGGCTCCCCCTCCTGAAAGAGGACCGTGCCCTTGGCGAACTCCTTGCCGAAACGTTGAAAGAGGGTTTCCTCGGCGCCCATCTGGAGACCGAGTCAAGCAGCCCCCACCCTCGGGGTCAAATTTAGATGGGGGCCTACTTCGTGGTCGCGGTGAACACCCCGTCCCAGTCGGGCCCGGGGCGGTTCCACTTCAGGGTGTTGATCTCCTCCAGGTAGCGGAGGCTGGGCCCGTCCTCGGGCCAGAGGGCCACCACCTGGCGGAAGTGAATCTCAGCGGTTGAGAAGTCTCGGGCGAGGAAGCAGGCCACACCGGCCTCGAAAGCCTGGATGGCCTCGGCATCCGGGCCCACGGGGGTGCCCATGGCGCGCAGCTCGTAGATGTCGGTGGGCTCGCGCTTTCCCTTGACACGGACCACTCCGAGCCGCCGGGCGGCAATATGGCCACGCGCCTGGGCATAGGTGTCGGCGGAGATGAGGATGCGGGTGTCATAGGCCTTGTTGAGGCCCTCGAGACGCGAGGCGAGGTTCACCGCGTCCCCCATGACGGTGTAGTTGAAGCGGTTCTCGGTGCCCATGTGGCCCACGTTCATGAGGCCACTGCTGATGCCCACACCGATGTCCATCTCGGGCAGACCGGCGGCGCGCCAGCGGGCCCGCAGGCCGGAGAGCTTCTCGAGGAAGCCCAGGGCAGCGGCGCAGGCACGCACGGCGTGGTCCGGCTGATCCACCGGAGCGCCCCAGAAGGCCATGATCGCATCGCCGATGTACTTGTCGAGCGTCCCCCCTTGGGCGAAGACGACATCCGTCATGGGGGTGAGGTACTGGTTGATGAAGCTGACGAGCTGCTCGGGCGTCATGTGCTCGGAGAGCGTGGTGAAGCCGCGGATGTCGGAGAAGAGAACGGAGAGCTCCTTGCGCTCGCCGCCAAGCTTGAGCTTGTCCGGGTGGGCGAGCACCTGCTCCATGACGCTGGCGTCCAGGTAGTGCTGGAACGCCTTGCGCAGACGGGCTTTCTCGGCGTGCAGCTGGGCCTTCTCCGCATCCACGGAGAAGTAGCCCAGGAAGATGACGGCGAAGGCCGAGGTGATGAGGCTGACCAGGGGCATCACCGTGGCCACCTGGATGCCGCGGGTGAAGAGAACCTGATCCACGACGAGCCACACGGTGATGAGCAGCGCCACGGAGCCCAGCTTCCAGGCGAAGCGCACCCGGGGCAGGAGGCGGGCCAATAGCAGGGCCGTGCCGAGCATGAAGAGTAGCTCGAGCGGCTGGGTCTCCTGGGGCCGGAAGAGGAAGTCCTGGGAGAGGATGTTGGAGAGCGCGGCGGCGTGGATGTAGACGCCGGACTCGAATTCATTGAAGGGGGTAACGCGCTGGTCGTAGTTGCCCACCAGCGTCACGCCCACGAGCACCGCCTTGCCGCGCACTGCCGCGGGGTCAAAGGCGCCGTCCACCACGTCCGACAGGCTCAGGGTGACGAAGCTGCTGGCAGGCCCCGGGTAGTTGATGAGCCAGAAGGGCTCGTCGTGCGGCAGGGGCACGCGCAGGGGCAGCAGCTTTCCGTCCGGGCGGCGGAAGCGGGCGCCGATGATTTGGTTCTGGGCGGGGTCTGCCACCGGCTCGACCTGGGCGCCCAGGTAGGCGGCCGCCGTCTGGAGCTCCAACGAGACGGCCAGCCCGCGCGGGCGCTCCAGCAAGGCGAACAGGGGCATGCGGCGCAAGGTGCCGTCGGGATCCACGGCGGAGTTGAAGAACCCCAGGTGCCGGCTGGCCTCGGCGAACAGGGACAGCGGGAGCTGCGCGGAGTCCATGCGCCAGCTGCGAAGCGTGGCGAGGTCTACCTTGTGCGTGAGTGAAGACCCGGCGATCTCGCCCGGGAATTCGCGGATCAGGTGAGGTTCAAGGAGCCGGGTCCACTCCTCGGCCTTGCTGGCGAACCGCGCCCGTTCCTTCGGGGGATAGACGACGATGCCTTGGACGACCTGAGGGAAGCGGTTGAGGGACGCGGCGAGGATGGAGTCCGTGTTGACGGCGGCCCGCCGGCTCAGTTCCTCGCGGTAAGCGGCCAGGGCGGCGGCGCTCTCGGGGGAGCCCTGGGAGAGCGCCCGATCCAGCTCCTCGAGCGCTCCGGCGTAGGCCTGGGCGCGCCGGTCGACCACCTCGTCGGCAAAGATCATGTCGAGGCCGACAGCCCCGGCCCCTGCCTCTCGGAGCCGGTCCATTGCGCGGGCCAGGAGATCTCTCGGCCAGGGCCAGAGGCCGTAACGCTGGGCACTCTTCTCGTCCACGGCGACGACGACGACATCCGGGTGGGCGGGGCGGCGGCCTCGGAGAGCGAACTGGAGATCAGTGATGCGGCCTTCGGCGGCCTGGAGGGCCCGGATGAGCAGGGGCGCGGCCTTGTCATCGACCCGGCTGCCAATGACGGGGGCGTCATCCACCCACACATGCAGGAAGCCGAAGAGGACGGCGAGGCCGAGGGCGAGCACCTCGAAGCGATGGCGCGAGAGAAAGTTCTTCATCCGGAAGTGAGGCGCCATGGTAGCCGCAAACACGACACCTGCGCTTCTGGGCCGAGACAAGGGCGGGGGCTTGCCGGTAGAAGGCCGCCCGTGACGACCTACAAGCAGGCCGGAGTGGACATCGAGGCGGGAGACGCCTTCGTCGAGCGGATCAAGCCGTACGCTGCGCGCACGATGCGGCCCGAGGTGGTGGCTGGAGTGGGCGGCTTCGGAGGACTGTTCGCCCTGCCCCCGGGCAAGTACCGGGAGCCGGTGCTGGTGGCGGGCACGGACGGGGTGGGCACGAAGCTGAAGGTGGCATTCCTGGCAGGGCGGCACGACACGGTGGGCATCGACCTGGTGGCCATGTCGGTGAACGACATCCTCACCTGTGGCGCGGAGCCGCTGTTCTTCCTGGACTACTTCGCCACATCGAGGCTGGAGGTGGACGCGGCAGCCGCGGTGGTGAAGGGCATCGCGTTGGGCTGCGAGCAGGCCGGATGCACACTGCTGGGCGGCGAGACGGCGGAGATGCCGGGGTTCTACTCACGGGGCGAGTACGACGTGGCGGGGTTCTGCGTGGGGGTGGTGGAGCGCTCGGAGATCATCGATGGGCGGACGGTGATGCCGGGCGATGCGCTGATCGGCCTGCCGTCGTCGGGGCTGCACTCGAACGGGTACTCGCTGGCGCGCAAGGTGCTGCTGGACGACGGGAAGCTGCCGCTGAAGGAGACGCCCGCGGGCCTGGGCCGGCCGCTGGCGGATGCGCTGCTGGAGCCCACGAAGATCTACGTGAAGGACGCGCTGGCACTGGCGAAGGCGGTGAAGGTGAAGGGCATGGCGCACATCACCGGGAGCGGCATTCCGGGCAACCTGCCCCGCTGCCTGCCGGACGGAACGCGGGCGGTGCTGAGCGAGAAGGCGTGGAGCCGACCTCCTATCTTCGATCTGATCGCGAAAGTGGGCGGGGTGGCGCGTGACGAGATGTTCTCCACGTTCAACATGGGGCTGGGGCTGATCGTGGTGGTGGCGAAGGAGGACGTGGCGCAGGCGCTGAGTGTGCTGAGCGCGCGAGGCGTGAAGGCATCGGAGGTGGGGCGCGTGGAACAGGGCCAGGGCGAGGCCACGGCGGTCATCGAGCCATGAGCGGCGGGCGAGCCCGGCTGGCGGTGCTGATCTCCGGCAGCGGGAGCAACCTGCAGGCGCTGCTGGACGCGTGCGCGCAGGCGGACTTCCCGGCGCAGGTGGTGTGCGTGGTGTCCAACGTGCCCACCGCGTTCGGGCTGGAGCGGGCGCGCAAGGCGGGAGTGCCCGCGGTGGCGCTGGATCACAATGCGTTCGGCTCGCGGGCGGACTTCGAGCGGGCGCTCGGGGATGAGCTGGAGAAGGCGGGCGTGGAGTGGGTGTGTCTGGCGGGCTTCATGCGGCTGGTGAGCGCGGACTTCCTGGCGAGATTTCCGGGGCGAGTGTTGAACATCCACCCTTCCCTGCTACCAGCGTTCACGGGGCTGCATGCCCAAAGGCAGGCGCTGGAACGCGGGGTGAAGATCGCCGGATGCACGGTGCACTTCGTGGACGCGGGCACGGACACGGGGCCGATCATCGCGCAGGCGGCGGTGCCGGTGCTGCCAGGGGATGACGAAGCAAGCCTGAGCGCGCGCATCCTCGCGGAGGAGCATAAGCTCTACCCGCTGGCGGTGCGTCTGGTGGTGACGGGGAAGGTGACGCTGGAAGGGACTGGAACGCGGGTGGCCGCGCAAGTCACGGGAAGCGAGCAGAGCCTGCGGAGCCCTGGGGCGCCATGACTGTGGAGCTGACGCAAGAGGAGCGGCTAGCGGCGCTGCGCGAGGCTTCGGTGGTGCTGGTGAGTGCGTGCCTATTCGGTGAAGCCTGCCGGTACGACGGGAAGTCGAAAGGCTCGAACCCGGTGATGCGGGCACTGGAGGGCAAGGAGCTCGTGCCCGTGTGCCCGGAGACGGGCGCGGGCCTGGGCATTCCGAGGCCCGCGGTGGAGCTGCGCGGAGGCACGGGAGAGGCGGTGCTGGCGGGCCAGGCCCAGGCGGTGGTGGCCGCGACGGGCGATGACCGGACAGCCGCGTTCCGCTACGGCGCGGAGCTGGCCCTGGAGGCGGTAAAGCGCTTCGGAGTGAAGGTGGCCGTGCTCAAGGAGCGCAGCCCTTCATGCGGCAGCCAAGGCACGCACGTGAACGGCCAGGTGGTCCGGGGCCGAGGCGTCACAGCCGCCCTGCTCCACTCCGCTGGGGTCATCATCCTCAGTGACGAGGAGCTGTGAGGCACGGGTCTGGCCTCCTCCCACTCAAGCAGACAGACACCTCCGTGCGCTTCCCGATCCCATCCTGGCGCGGGACGCGATAATTCAGGAGACATGATCGCGCCTACACTTCTGCACGCCGCCATCTTCGACATGGATGGCACCCTCGTCGACAACATGCGCTTCCACTCCGAGGCCTGGGTGTCCCTCTCGCAGCGCCTCGGCATCGACGCCACCGCCGAGCGGTTCGAGCGCGAGTTCGCGGGCAAGAAGAACGAGGAGATCCTCCCCATCCTGCTGGGCCGTCCCCTCTCTGCCGAAGAACTGAACCAGCTGGCCGAGGAGAAGGAGACCCACTACCGCCAGCTCTATAAGCCCCACCTATCGCTCATGAGAGGCGCCGAGGCCTTCATCGCCCGCCTGCGAAGCGCGGGGGCCCGGCTGGCCGTCGCCACCGCTGCCCCCACGGGAAACCGTGCACTGGTGCTTGATGGGCTCGGCATCCGCTCGCTGTTCGCGCGCGTCGTCGGCGCCGAAGAGGTGGTCCGGGGCAAGCCCGCGCCGGACATCTTCCTGGCCGCAGCCAAGGCGCTCGATGTCGATCCCGCCTCGTGCGTCGTCTTCGAGGATGCGGTGAACGGCATCATCGCGGCACGCGCGGCGGGCATGGCCGCGGTGGGCATCACCAGCACCACGCCCCCCGAGGTGCTCCGCGAGGCAGGCGCCCAGTGGGTGGCTCCAGACTTCGCCACCCTCCCGCCCGATCTGGAGGCCCGGCTCCTGATCGCGGCGGCGCGCGCCGTCTGACCCCGCCCGCGCGCTCCCACCCTTGCCCCTACTGAGCGCACAACCGGCGGGACTCCGCCCCCAGTCCAAGGCCCTGAGGCCCCACCCGGACTCGCAGGGCACCCGACAGGTCCGCGCATCAGAAAGGCGCCAGGAGCCGGGACGTTGTGTAGTGTGCCCCCCGAATGGCCACCCAGCCCGCCAGACTCCAGGTTCCCTCGGGTCCCTCCCGGCACGTCTACGACGCCATCGTCGTGGGCAGCCAACTGGGCGGAGCCCTCACGGCCGCGCTCCTGGCCAAGCGCAAGCACCGTGTGCTGCTCATCGACCATGACGGCACCGGCACTGGCTACGAGCACGGCGGCTATGTGCTCCCCTACGGACCCTCCATCACGCCCCCGCTCAAGGCGATGCCCCTCGTGGAGGAGGCCTTCACTGAGCTGGGCCTCACCACCACCGTCCAGCGCTCCCTGCGCCCGCACCAGCCCGAGCTGCAGCTCGTCCTGCCCCGCCACCGGGTGGATCTGCAGCCCGATCCTGCGCGCCGTCGCGCCGAGCTGGTCCGCGAGTTCGGTGACGCGGCCGAGGGCCTCTTCGCTGCCCTCACCACCACCGCCTCCCAGCACGAAGAGAGCAACGCCTTCCTCAAGGAGCAGCCCAACCTGCCCCCGGATGGCTTCTTCGAGGCGTGGGGCCTGAAAAAGAAGATCGGCCAGCACGAGGGCCTGGAGAAACACCCGCGCCTGTCCAACAACACCCCGCCCGGCGCCCTGCTGCGGGGCCTGCTGCCCTTCCTGATCCACCTGGACGAGGCCTCCTCGCCCCTGTCGCTCACCCGCCCCTTGTCCCAGGCGCTCCAGTCTCCCCAGCGCTTCCCCGGCGGAAACGAGGGCCTGCGCGAGATGATCGTCAAGCGGCTCTCCGAGCTGGGCGGCGACGTGCTCACCCGCGAGAACTCGGACAGCTACGTCGTCGAGGAGATCACCTTCGATGGGGCGCGCTTCTCCGGCGTGAAGTTGGTGCGCTCGGACGTCGTCTACCGGGCCTCGTGCCTGGTGTCGGCCATGGACTCGAGCGCGCTGCGGCGGCTCATCACCGACCGCAAGCGGCACCGCAGCCTGCTCGAGCACCTGGATGCCTCCACCAACCGCTCCCTGCTCTTCGCGGTGAACTGGGTGGTCCCCGCGAACGCCCTGCCCCGAGGCATGGGCGAGCTGCTCCTCGTGGAGAGCGAGGACGTGGAGCTCCGGCCGCTGCTGATCCAGGTCCACCCGGCGCGCACCCCGTCGGGCCAGGAGGACGAGTCCCTCCGCGTGGTCTGCGCCGCCGCGTTCGTGCCCGCCTCCGTGAGGGATCTGGGCGAAGAGCACATGCAAGTCCTTGCGCAGCGCATCGACAAGGAGCTGGAGACGCTGATGCCCTTCACCCTGCCCCACCGGGTGCTGCGCTCGGCGCCGTACTTGGACGCTGGCGGCGTGCGAGGCAGCAGGCTCATGCCCCACCCCCTCTACACCTTCGAGGCGGAAGCCTTCCTGGGCGTCACGGGTTTGAAGCAGCGCACGCCGGCGAAGAACATCCTCCTCGCCGGCCGCGAGGTGCTCCCTGGCCTGGGCCTGGAGGGCGAGTTCCTCGCGGGGATGCGCGCCGCGCGGCTCGTGCAGGAAATGCTCAAGAAGAAGACCCCCACGGCGGGGTAGGCCCAACGGATCGGCTGGATTTTCAGGGGATTTCTGGTAGGTTCCGCCGCTCTTTTCGGGGCAGAGCCTGTAAAGCCCCTGTTTTCAAGGAGTTGGCTGTCATGGCGTGGAAGTGTGACATCTGTGGGAAGCGGCCGCTCGTGGGCAACAACGTCTCCCACGCGAACAACAAGACCAAGAAGCGGACGCTGCCGAACCTCCAGAAGATCCGGGCCAGCGTTGAGGGCCGTACCGAGCGCGTCCTGGCCTGCACCCGCTGCATCAAGGCGGGCAAGATCACCAAGGCCGCCTGATCGCCGAGCGCTCGAGGGTGGGAAGGCCGCGTTCGACTCCGCTCGCGCTCCCGCCCACTGAGCGGCTTCATCCCCGCGCGGACGAGCTGGACCTCCTCTCTGTCGAGGCCCTCGTCCGCCGGATGCATCAGGAAGACCTGGCTGCCGTCCGAGCGGTCCGCAGCGCGCTCCCGTCCGTAGCGGAAGCAGCGCGGGCCGTAGCGGATGCGTTGCGGGCCGGGGGCCGGCTGCTCTACGTGGGCGCTGGCACCAGCGGGCGACTCGGCGTGCTCGACGCCAGTGAGTGCCCGCCGACGTTTGGTTCTCCTCCCTCCCAGGTCCAGGCCGTTATCGCCGGAGGCCACCGGGCGCTGACTCGCGCCGTGGAAGGCGCCGAGGATGATCCGGCCGCAGGCGCTCAGTCCGTGCGCCGGTTCCGCGCGGGCCCCAAGGACGTGGTGTGCGGCATCTCCGCCAGTGCATCCACGCCCTATGTGCTCGGGGCGCTGGCCGAGGCGCGGCGACGGGGAGCGCGGACGGTGCTCGTGTGCTGTAACCCTCCTGGGCCTCGGCTCCAGGTAGACATCCTGATCCTGGCGGTGACGGGCCCGGAGCTGGTGGCGGGCTCCACGCGGCTCAAGGCGGGCACCGCCACCAAGTTGATCCTCAATGCGCTCACCACGGCGGCCTTCGTCTCGCTGGGCAAGGTGTACCGCGGGCGGATGGTGGACGTGCGCCCGGCCAACGCGAAGCTCCAAGCGCGTGCCGTGCGCATGGTGGCGGAGCTGACGGAGCTGCCCCTCGCACGGGCGCGACGGCTGCTGAGCACCGCGGGCGGCTCTGTGAAGACGGCGCTCGCGATGCACTTCACCGGGTTGGGCCGGGAAGAGGCGCAAGCACGGCTCCAGCGCGACTCCCTGCGAACCCTCGAGCAGCAGAAGTCCAAACCCCGACGCACGCCGTGAGCCCCCAGGAGGCAGTCATGTCACCGTCGCCCTACGCTTCAGCCCTCATGCTCGGAATCTGCGCGCTCGCAGTGGGACTTGGAGGCTGCGCCACGAGCAAGCCCGCCGCCGCCGCTCCCTCCGCAGTGCACGACGCCACCGCCGTCACGCCCGCCCAGCCGACCTTTGTTGATCGCGAGAAGGCCTGCGCGGCCGGCGACAAGGAGGGCTGCTACCAACTGGGCGTCAGCTACTGGGAGGGCGTGGGCGTGGAGAAGGATGACAGCCGCGCCGCCCCGCTCTTCGAGAAGGCCTGCGATGGCGATGACGCCCGCGGCTGCACCAACCTGGGCATCCTCTATGTGCAGGGCAGCGGCGTGACGCGCGACGACGGCCACGCCGCCCTGCTCTTCGACAAGGCCTGCACTTTGGGTGCGAGCCGGGGCTGCACCAACCTCGGCGCCTTGTATGCCCAGGGCCGGGGTGTGACGCAGGACGACAGCCGCGCCGCCAAGATCTTCGAGCAATCCTGCGCGACAGGTGAGGCCGGTGCCTGCTTCAACCTCGGCCTCTTCTACGAGAAAGGCCGTGGCGTGACGGCGGATCCGAAGCGCGCCGTCGAGCTGTTCCAGAAGGCCTGCGAGGGCGGCATGGATCAGGCCTGCAACCGGTAGCCTGCTCTCACGCCCCGTCCGTTTTGGCGAGCACTCAGCCCCCCTCCCTTCGCGCATCCACTGTTTCCGGGCCAGCGTGAGCCCGGGGGCTTACAATCGGACCATGCGCCCCCCTCGCTCCCCCGCCGACCCGAGCCGCCCTCGCCTCTGTGTGGGGCTGATCTCTGGCACGAGCGTGGACGCGGTGGAGGCGGTGCTCTGCAAGATCGAGGGCACGGGCCCCTCCGTGACGCTGAAGCTGCTGACGCACGTCTCCCGCCCGTTCCCGCCGGAGTTCATCCAGCGCGTGCTCGGGCCGCAGGATGCGCGCTCGCTCTGTGAGCTCAACTTCGAGCTGGGCGAGCGCTTCGCAGAGGCGGCCCAGGCCGTCATCACCCGCGCGGGCCTGCGCAACGGGGACGTGGATGTGATCGGCTCGCACGGGCAGACGATGGCGCACCTGCCCACGAGCCTCTCCACCACGCCCTCCACCCTGCAGCTGGGCGAAGCCTCCGTCATCGCCGAGCGCCTGGGCATCCCTGTGGTGAGTGACTTCCGTACACGGGACATGGCCGCAGGGGGCCAGGGGGCGCCGCTGGTGCCCTACTTCGACTGGGCGGTGTTCCGGCAGCCGGGGGCGGTGCGAGCGTTCCAGAACATTGGTGGCATCGCCAACGTGAGCGTGGTGGGCGAGCGGCTGGACGACGTGCTCGCCTTCGACACGGGCCCGGGCAACATGGTGCTGGACGGGCTGGCGCGGCGGATGACGGGGGGCAAGCTCCAGTGTGACTTGGACGGGCAGCTGTCTCGGCAGGGCAAGCCCATCCCGGCGCTGCTGGCGGACCTGCTGACGCACCCGTTCTTCGCCCTGCCGCCGCCTCGGAGCGCGGGGCGCGAGGGGTTTGGCGAGGCGCTGGTGTCCTTCCTCTGGGAGCAGTCCCCGGATCGTCCGGCGGATCTGCTGGCCACGGCGCTGGCTTTCACGGTGGAGGCCACGGCGCGGGCCTACGAGGCCTACGTCCTCCCCCGTTTCAAGTCCTTGGAGGCGGTGTACGTCTCTGGAGGAGGAAGCCGAAATCCGGCGCTGATGGAGCGGTTCACGGCGCGGCTGGGGCCTGTGCCGGTGAAGCCGCTGGACACCCTGGGGTTTCCCGAAGGAGCCAAGGAAGCCGCCTGCTTTGCCTTGCTGGCGGCCGAGCACCTGCTGGGGACCCCAGCGAATGTACCGTCGGCGACTGGCGCGAGACGCAGAGTCGTTCTAGGTAAGCTTACACCGTGAGCAGCGTGAACCTGTTGGCCCGCGAAGTGGCCGCGAAGATCGTTTTCTACGGACCGGGGTTGTCGGGCAAGACGACGACCTTGCGGAAGATCTACGAGACGGTCCGGCCGGCGCACCGAGGCGAGATGATGTCCATCGCCACGGAGGGCGACCGCACCCTCTTCTTCGACTTCCTGCCGGTGAAGGTGGAGCGGGTGAATGACTGCTCCGTGCGGCTGGCGCTGTACACGGTGCCGGGCCAGGTCTTCTACAACGCCACGCGCAAGCTGGTGCTGCAGGGGGCGGACGGGGTGGTGTTCGTGGCGGACTCGCAGCCGGAGGCGTTGGACTCCAACCGCGAGTCGCTGCAAAACCTGGAGGAGAACCTGCTCGAGCAGGGCATCCGGCTGGATCGGTTCCCGCTGGTGATGCAGTGGAACAAGCGGGACATCGACAAGGCAATGCCCGTGGAGCAGATGCGAGCGGCGCTGAACGCGCGCGGCGCGCCTGAGTTCGAGACCTCGGCCACGAGCGGCCAGGGGGTGCTGGACTCGCTCAAAGCCATCACCCGGCTGGTCATCAAGGATCTCCGGGCCAAGCGCATCGTTCCCCCGCCCCGCCCGACCCCGAGCCCTGTGGCTCCGGGAGCAGGGCTGGAGGCGCAGCTGAGCCAGCACCTGCCGACGCGGCCGTCCCAGACGATGCAGGCAGTGCAACCTCCGGCGATGACGCCCCGGCAGCACCCGCCCTCCTCGACGACACTGCCTGCGGTGGCCTCGGCGGGTGGGCCCGCGCCCATCGTGGCGGCAGCCATGGCTCCTGCGGCTCGGATGGAGGTGACTCCGAACTCCTCGGCGGTGCCCGTCCCTCGCACGGCGGGCCAACGGGCGATGGGGCCTGCGACGGCGCTGGCGCCGGGAGAGCTGTTCGACCACGCCCGTGCGGCGGAGACCGCATTCGCCAGCGGACAGTATGCCCAGTGCGTGAAAGCGTGCGTGGACGCGGTCCGGCGAGCCCTGGCGTTGGCGGGAGAGGGCTCGTTGGCACAGCAGGGCTTCCTGCTGCGGGTGGATGGCTCGGACCTGCTGCGGCTGCAGGGGCTGTCCAACCACGTGGACACGGCGCGGGTGGATGACGCCGCCTTCGCGCTGTACCTCGTGATGCAGGTCTTCACCCGGCTGAACGCCGCGGGCCTCCCCGAGACGGCGTAAGGTCCACCTACAATCAGTGCAGGAGAGGACCATGCATGTGGGGAGACCACTCTGGGCCTACCTGCTGGGGCTTCTTGCGGCCTGGGGATGCGTTCCCACTCCGCCACCTCCAGGCGTTGTGCGCTTTGAGTCCGGGAAGATCCCTTCCAGCGTAGCCGGCCCATTTCCAGGCCAGGGACCGTTCCCCACCTCTTGGGATGCGCTGCTGGCGGCCTGCCCACTCATCCTGGGTCAGCGCAACGCAACGGCTGGGCGCTCGGATGACACGAGTTTCCCTGTGCGGTGGCGCGTATCAAACGAGTACTGCGCCTGGCTCTACTACACGCCAACCCACCAATACGAGCTGAGCTACCTCGTGGAGAGCACGGAGCCGCTTCGCGCCAACGGCGAAAAGGGCTGCAGAGCCCCGGCCTTCGTGGAGGACCCGCGATATCCCCCTCGCAGCCTCCAATACCTGTACTTCCTTCACAACCATCCCGCCACGCCCACCAACATCTCGGAGGAAGACATCGCTGCCGTGGCGAAGATCGCCCGGATTCATGGCGGCTCTGTTCAAACGGAGCAAGGCGTCGTCCCTGTCAGCATCGTCGCCTTCATCTCGAACGCTCACCCACCGGAACCGTTCTCGTGCGACGGCTTCTATGAGTACAGCCACGGAAGCACCGAGGTGCTGAAATGGACACCGGATGCACAAGGCCAGTGGCACAAGACCCCCGTCGGCACCGTCCACTGGACCAGTGAGACGGATTTCCAATTTGCTCCTGCGAAGTAATCACCTGCTGCGGCGGAACGTGCGTCGAGAGGGCCCCATGCGGATGACCAACGTGTCCCTGTGGCTTGCGGCCCTGATCCTCGTGGGATGTGCGCGGTCCCCGGGCTCGCGCCAGCTCCCGCAGGAGAACGATCCGTCCATTGCGTTCCCACCGTTCTTCGCGGACTCAGCGGTGGCGGTCGGTGCCGGACAGAAGCCGTACGAGCTGGATGGCACGCTCCTCCGAGCCCTCAGCATCGCTGTCCATGACTTTCTCCCCTCGGACAACGAGAACCGGCCCTGCTGGATGAGGCCGGAGGCATATCGCTATCGAATCATCCGTCAGGACGACATCATCTTTGTCCGCATCATGGAGGACCCTGACTTCTGCGGTCCGCAGTACATCTCCGTGGACACGGGCGCGAAGTACGCCATCAGCACCAACGGCCGCATTCTCCGTCGGGTCATCGGAACTGAACCTGAGGCTCCCTGGGGCCCCAGCGTCCCGGACGCAGGGAAGCCCAGGAGCCCGGCGGAACAGGCAGACGGGGGAGTCCCCACTGTCAGTCCAGATGGGGGCCTCTCCTCAGCCGATGGGGGCGCTCCACACCTGCAATAGCCCGCCAGCGCTGGGGCCGCGCTCTTCCCTCCATCACAGGCCCTGGATCAGCGCATCGGCATGGTGAGCTGCACCAGGCCCATGCGCACCAGCTTCGCCAACGTGCGCAGGGTGTCCAGCTCCCGCGCGGGTACGGCTAGCACCAAGGTCGACACATCCCAGCCGCCGTTGACCAGGCCGGCGATCTGACGCTCCTCGGGCTTGAGCAGCGCCATGCCCTCCGGATCGTGCACCGGCACCGGCACCGCCACCGGAGGCAGCTCCCCATAGAGGGCCGCCACGTGCTCGCGCTGGACCATGCGGGCGAACTCGCGCACGCGCCGATCCGCCGGATCACTGGCCAGCAACGAGGCGCAGATGATGCCCGCCGAGTCGTACTGTCCCTCACGCACCAACACCTGCCCCTTCTCCAGCATCTCCGCCACCGGATCCGCCTCGACCTGCGGCGCTCCCTCCACCTCCACCAGCTTCAAGCGCAGCAGATCGAACACCCGCCGCGTCACCGCCGATCGCGACATCCCCATCGACAGCCTCAGCCGCCCCAGGTTCTGCGAGTTGGCGCACAGCGTGAGGATCACCCGGTGCAACAGCGGCTGGCTCGCGCTCGGCGGAGCCACCGCCCGCACGCTCATCGCGTCGATGGGCAGCGCCTGCTCCACATCCCCGTGCTCGTCCACCCAGCGCAGGGACTCGAAGAGCATCTCGCGGATGCTCATGTCCGAGGGCACCCAGTCTTCGCCCGTGCGGTCCGCATCCTCCGTCCAGTGGAACGTGCCGCGCCCGGCGATGGTCAGGTCCATCATCGAGCTGAAGAGCTCCTCGCGCCCCATCTCCCGGACCATGCGCACGTCCACGCCGTGAGTGGCAAAGGCCTGCTCGACATCCGGGGTGCGCTGCAGCTCCTCGAAGGAGGCCAGCACTCGGCTGCCCGAGCTCAGCTTGGCCAGCTCCAGGAGCCGGGCCACGCGCTCACGCAGCCCCCGGCTGGCGGTGGCGACCACCTGGCCGGAGAGAACGAAGATCTTGCGCTCCCCGGCCTCCCAGGACAGCTGCAACGTCCCCGTCTTGCGAGAGCCGTCGAGCCACTGCAGAAGTTCAGGAAGCGGATAACTGAAGAGGTCGCCGTGAAGGGCCATGGGTGACGGATTCCAGAAATTCGAGGATACAGTCAGAAATCGTGCGAGTCGCGCTCCTGTTCATCGATGGTGTGGGTGTAGGCCGGAAGGACACGGCAGTGAACCCGCTCGCTGGGAGGGCCCACCTGCTCTCCCAGTTCGGGGACGCCCCCGGGACCCCCCTGCCCCCAGGGGGGTGGTGTATCCCTGTGGATACCACTTTCGGTGTGGAGGGCCGCCCCCAGTCAGCCTCCAACCAGACGGCCATCCTCACGGGCGACCCCGCGCCTGCCCTCATTCAGCGCCACGTGCTGGGCTACCCGAACCCACCCCTGCGGGAGATCCTGGCGGAGCGCTCGCTCGTGAAGCGGCTGGTGGCCGCTGGGCGCACCGCCACCTTCGCCAACAGCTACGCGGCGCCATACCTGGACCTGCTGAAGCTGCACCGGCGAGCCTCCACCACGCCCCCGGAGTTCGTCTTCCCTCCTGCGGCAGCGAAGCGCTTGAAGCCCTCGGCATCCACCCTGGCCTTCGCGGCGGGAGGCGTACCCCTGCGCACGCTGGATGACGCGCGCGCGGGGGACGGGCTCACCCATGACATCACCGGCACTCACGCGCACCGCATGGGCTTGTCCGTGCCCCAGCGCACGCCCGAGGAAGCAGCGCGGATCTTCTGGCAGGTGGCCGAGGGCGTGGACTTCACCTTCTTCGAGCACTACCTGGCTGACGAGGCCGGGCACGCGCAAGACTTCGAGGCAGCCCTGGCGGCCCTGGACACCTTCGATGCCTTCGCGCGGGAGATCGTGGCCCTGCGGCCGCCGGATGCGCGGGTGTTGATCTGCAGCGATCACGGCAACGTGGAGGATCTCTCGACACGGAGCCACACCCTGAACCCCGTGCCCGTGCTCTACTTCGGGCCGCCTGCGCCAGAGGTGGAGGCGCTGGCCACCGTGGCGGACGTGGGGCGCACGGTGTTGCGCTGGCTGGACGCGGAGTGAGGTGCGCGTGACGGTGGGCAGGAGCCACAGGGGAACGATGGCCAGCGCGGTGCTCGCACTGTGGGTGAGCGCCGGATGCGTGGGGCCACGCTCTGGGCTGAAGGCCGAGCTCCTCACGGTGGAGACAGCGGTGGGGACCTTCCGCATCGAGTACCCCTCCCGCGAGGAGGCGGGCGCGCTCATGGTCCGAGCCGCGCTGGAGAATGCAGGGCACCAGCTCGTGAAGTGGGGCAGGCTCCACGAGCCGGTAACGGTGCGGGTCCATCCGGATCACAAGTCCCTGGAGCGAGCCGCGAAGCGCTCGGGTTACGAGTGGCTGCGGGCGTGGGCGCGCTACGACGTGGTGGATGTGCAAGCGCCGGAGACCTGGAGCCCGCTGAGCGCCACGCAGCAGGACCTGAACGAGACACTCCTGCATGAGCTGACGCACACGGTGATGTACCAGGCGGCGGCGGACCTGGGCGGCTGGCGGCAGAAGAAGATCCCCGGATGGTTCCGCGAGGGCATGGCCTCGTACACGGCGAACCAGGGCTACCGCTGGCCCACACTGGAGACCCTCGCACGGACGCTGGAGGAGAATCCCTCCTGGGAACCCCTGCTGCGCCCCGAGCCGCTCTACGCCGAGCAGATGCCCGTGGCCTACGGAGCAGCCCACCACGCCTTCAGCTTCCTGGTGAACCGCTATGGGGAGGACACGGTGCGCAAGCTGCTGGAGGAGATGAGCCGGGGGCCGGACTTCCCGGGGGCCTTCACCTCCATCGTGGGGCTACCGCCCGAGGCCTTTCTCCGGGACTTCTCGCGCTACTTGCGCCTGAGAGGCTTCAAGGGCGGGCGCTTGCTGCACCCCTCCCCCGATGCTCTTGCTCCCTCCGAGGAGCAAAGTGCTCCAGAAGAACCCGCAGAAGCACCCGGGAGCTGAACGAAGGACGTACCGCCCTACTCCTGCTTCTTCGCCTCGGGCTGCCGCGAAGCGGCCGAGGGGCTGGAGAGGATCGGTGGGCGGTCCTTACCCTCCATCGTCCGCTGCAGTTCGATCTCCTGGAGCAGCATCGCAGGCGCCACGGTGGACACAGGCACCATCCCGCTCTCCGCGCCGCAGAACCCGTTGAACACGCCCTGCCTACTGCCCGAGGCCAGGATCCGGTTCACCGCCGACAGCGGCGTGCCGACGATCTCCACGCCCCGCACCAGCGTCTCCTTCCCATCCCGCACATCCACCCGGAACACCATCCGGGGCACGCCCTTGAATGCCTGGTAGCCGTAGCTGGAGGTGTTGGTGTTGCCGCCGGTAATGTCGCGGATGATGAGCCCGTACGGCTTGCCCTGCCGCTTCGCCTCCGCGATCAGCTGCCGCTTCAGCTCCTCGTCGGACACCTGCTTCGTGGAGTCCACGAGCAGGTTCGCCATGCGCGCCACCGGCCGCTGCGAGCCCTGGCTCCGGCCATGCCCGTTGGACTGCAGGAAGCCCTCCACCGGCTGGCGCGACAGCAGGTAGTTGCGCAGCACGCCCTTCTCCACCAGCGGCACCCGCTGCGCCTTCACGCCCTCCTCGTCATAGAGGTAATAGCCGTTGAGCTTCTCCCCGCTCAGCTCTCGCACCGTTGGGTCATCGGAGATGGAGAGGAAGGGCGGCAGGACCTGCTTGCCCTCCTGGCCTCGGAACGTCTTGCCCTCGCGATCGTCTGCCTGCCGGTGCCCCTCGAGCCGGTGCCCCAGCACCTCGTGGAACAGCACGCCCGAGGCCTCGGGCGCCAGGATCGCCGGCCCTGTATACGGATCGATCGCGGGCGCCTTCCGCAGCGCCAGCAGCTCCGTGATCACCTTGTCCGTGGCCTCCAGCAGCGTCTTGTCGTCCGGAAGCCCCGCCTCGGTGGGCGTGTAGTAGTTGCGCGAGTTGTCCAGCAGCTGCCCGTCCTCCGCGCGAGCCACCGCGGTGACGTGCAGCCCGTAGAGCGTCTCCTCGGTGATGATGCGGCTGCCCTCCGTGGAGACGAACACGCGCATCACCTTGTCTGCCGTGACGCGCACATCCGAGTCGAAGATCTCCGGATGCCCGTTGAACCGGGCCGACAGCATCCGCGCCACCTTGCGCCACCGCTCCCGATCGAACGGGAACGCCACGGACGGCTGCACGTGCGTGTTCGGCCTCTCCTTGGAGAAGGACGGCGGGCGCTTCGGATCCTCCACCGTATAGACGTCCTCGCCCTTCTTCTTGAGGAACTGGGCCAGCGCGGACTTGTACTTCTCATCCGTCAGCAGCCAGAACGCGGTGCGCAGCGCCATCGGCGAGTCGTCGATCGGGCCGTCCGGCCGCGCGTAGTAGCTCGTCCCCTTGGTGGAGACGAGGAAGTCCTGCTCCTCGGGCACCGAGCTGTCGAACTGGTACGAGCCCACCCGCACATCCGCCGCCAGCCGGCGATCCCGCGAGCCGTCATCCGTGAAGATCGCCCCGTAGCGCGCGGCGATGGCGTACTGGTCGTAGTCCTTGAGCTGGTAGCTGATGAAGTACGGCGGCTCGTGGCCCTTGAGCTGGAGCTGTTGCTGGCTGCGGGTCAGCTCAGCGATCATCGCATCCGCCATCTCCAGACGCGGATCGGCCGGAGGCGCGGCGGCAGCCAGGAGAGCGGAGACAGCCAACAGGGGAAGGACGGGCGAGAGGGGAAGTCGCACGGCCCCACTGTACCGAAACCACCCCGCAATGCACCGAAGGTCCTCACCGCCCTGCTCCAGAGCGGCGAGGACCCTCGCTTGGGAGGCAATCAGCCCCCGTGCAACTAGGCCTTCGTCACCTTCTCACGGCCCGGTCCCACGTGCTTCGTGGCGTTGCGCGTGTCGACGACGCACTGGGACTTCTTCACCACCATGGAGTAGTCGATGTTGGAGTGGTCCGTGAGGATCACCACCGCGTCGTACTGGCCGAGCGTCTCCGGCGACAGCGGCACGGAGGTCATCTCGAAGTTGAAGCCGTGGCCCTTCTCCAGCTTCGGCACGTACGGGTCGTGGTAGCTGACCACGGCACCCTTCTCCTTGAGCAACGAGATGACGCGGAGGCTCGGGCTCTCGCGCATGTCGTCGATGTCCTTCTTGTACGCCGCACCCAAGCACAGCACCTTGGCGCCATTGAGCGTCTTCTTGTGCTGGTTGAGCGCCTCCATGGTGCGCTGCACCACGTAGTACGGCATCTGCGTGTTCACCTCGCCGGCCAGCTCGATGAACTTGGTGTGGAACTCGTACTCGCGCGCCTTCCACGTCAGGTAGAACGGATCGATCGGGATGCAGTGACCGCCCAGGCCCGGGCCCGGGAAGAAGGGCATGAAGCCGAACGGCTTGGTGCTCGCCGCCTGGATGACCTCCCACACGTCGATGTTCATGCGGTCGCAGAGCATCTTCATCTCGTTGACCATGGCGATGTTCACGCAGCGGAAGATGTTCTCCAGCAGCTTGGAGAGCTCCGCCACGCGCGTGGAGGACACCGGCACCGTCTCCTTCAGCGCGCTGGAGTACAGGGCCTGCGCCACCTCGAGGCACGCCGGCGTGAAGCCGCCGACGATCTTCGGGATCGTCTTCGTGTTGAAGCTCTTGTTGCCCGGATCCTCGCGCTCGGGGCTGAAGGCCAGGTGGAAGTCCACGCCCGCCTTCAGGCCGCTCTTCTCCAGCAGCGGCTTGAGCACCTCCTCGGTGGTGCCCGGGTAGGTGGTGGACTCCAGCACGAAGAGCTGGTTACGGCGCACGTACGGGGACAGCGCCTCGCCCGTCTGGACGATGTACGTCATGTCCGGCTCACGCGACGCCGTCAGCGGCGTGGGCACGCAGATGACGATGCAGTCCATCTCCTTGGCCTTGGCGAAGTCCGTCGTCGCCTTGAGCTTGCCCTCGCTGCTCAGCTTCTTCAGCGGCTCGCTGGGGATGTGCTTGATGTAGCTCTCCCCCTTGGCGATCTTGTCAATCTTGCGCTTGTCGATATCGAGCCCCATCACCGGGAACCCCGCATCGGCGAACGCCATGCCGAGCGGAAGCCCCACGTAGCCCAGACCGACAACCCCCACTTTAGCTTCCCGCTTGCGGATCATATCCACGAGCGGGCTGACCATGACGCGCATCTGTACTCCCTCCAAGCAAGGCGCCGCGGGACACGGCGCCTCAACAACACCGTTCACGAAAAGACGACCACCCACCGCAGCCATGCCGGAGGCACGCGACGTGCCCCGTAAGTCACCACCGACGCCGGCCTCACCCGCCCGTAGCCCGGCGAGTACAGGGCCCCGTCCAACCGGGGCGTCAGTCCCGAGGCGAAGAGCACACACGCCCTCGGCGCGTCCTCTGGCCCCAACTCCACGCACAGCGGCTCGAAGGCCCGCGGCGCATCCGGCACACGCAAGGCCCGCGCAATCTCCCAGGTCGAGGCGGGACGCAGCCGCACGTGCTCGTCCGGCAGGTACAGCCGGCCCACCACCTCGTGCGCCCCCGTACCGACGAGCCGATCCGTCACCGCGAGCGCACGCTCCCGCTTGTCCAGGTAGAAGGTCCGCTCGATGCCCACGGGCGACGGCAGCGTCCGGTACCCGTCGTGCCGCACGGTGAGCCGATCCAGCTGCGCGCCCGGCTGGAACACCTCCACCCGGGCCCGGGCGTCCTCGGGCAGCGCGAAGAGACGCTCGGGCTCCAAGGGAGCCTGCTCCACCGCGTCCACCACCAGCGTGTTGTGCGCCGAGGTGCCGCGAAAGAAGTTCCGGACCATCGCGTCCCGCGTGTACGTGCCTGTCCCCGGATCCACGATCACGGGCTCTCCGCCCAGGTGCAGCTCGAAGGAGAGCTTGTCGTTGTGGCTGTGCCCGCCCACCCCGCGCTGCCCCTGACGGCCCGCGCTGATGGTGACGACAGCCCCCGCTCCACGCAGCACGTGGAAGCCCCCCGAGTGGAAGCACACCGAGGAGGGCGCTGGAGCCGTCCCCAGCGCCTGGAAGCGCTCCAGGCCCGGCTTGCCCAGCAGCCACGCCGCCTCGTCCGGGAACTCGCCGCCCGCCAGCGAGGCGTCGCCGAAGAGCGCCGCGCCCAGCGGAGCCAGATAGCCGTGGTCCTGATCGTCGCGCTCCCGGAGCGGGAAGACGCGGCAGGAATCGTTGTCGCCGATCTGAGCCACCCGCCCTTGCTCGGAGCACCAAGCGCGCGTGGCGCGGAACATCTTGAGGAGGCGCTCCTCGAAGTCCTTGCCCAGCATCACGCCGGCCCGGAGCGCCACCACGTGCGCCAGGGTGCACAACTCCACCACGAGCCGGTGATAGGAGGTGGAGCCCTCAAAGGAGGTGCCATCCTCGTGCACCTGCGCCAGCACCTGCGTGCGCAGCGTCTTCACCGCCAGCGCCACCTGGTTCGACGCGCCCGGGAGCTCCGGGAACAGCAGGCCCACCACCAGCAGGCCCACGTAGTTGGCGATGAGGTGATTGTTGGGGACCGCGCCCTGGTCCTCCGGATGCGCTTCCACCCACGCGGTGTGCTCGGCGAGCGAGCTCAGCACGGGCACGAGGAACTCGGGCCGCTGAACCTCGGGCGCCTCCGCGAACAT
Source organism: Hyalangium minutum (assembly GCF_000737315.1). Classification (GTDB taxonomy): domain Bacteria; phylum Myxococcota; class Myxococcia; order Myxococcales; family Myxococcaceae; genus Hyalangium; species Hyalangium minutum. Next base: position 165,758 of record NZ_JMCB01000013.1, on the reverse strand, counting down.
GGCGAGCGCCTGCGCGATGTTGGCCGCCCGCAGCGACACCTCCATGGTGCACGCCCACTGCACACCCTGCCCAGGAGGGTTGGCCTGCAGAAAATCCAGCGTCTGCAGCACGAAGGCGCGCGCGTAGCGGGAACGTGCCTGCTCGCTCTCCTCCACCCAGTAGCCCTGCCCCAGCGCCACGAGGCTGTCGAGCCGCCCGAGCACCCACGGGTACTTGGGATCCGTCCCGGGCCGCACCAACTGGAGCTGCTCCACGGGCTCCAGCGGGTAGCGGTAGCCGCTCACCGGATCCAGGGACCACTCCACCGACCGGCCCTCACCGAAGGCCACGCGCGTGCCGAAGACACGGAACTCCTGGCGGAGCGCCGCCTCGGCCCGCTCCAGCGCCCGCTCCCGGGCACCCGGCACGGCCGCGAGCGCCTCGAGCACAGACCGGCGCTGACGGTGCTCACACCACACGCTGGAGTGGCGCGTCTCCAGGAGCTTGCCCGCGAGCTCCGCCGCGGACTCGGCCCCATACGCCTGGAGGATCCGCAGCTCATCCACCCGGTACCGGCGGCGATAGAGAGCCTGCCTCGCAACCCCCTGCACCCGGCGTACCGCGCTCTTCGCGACGGCTGCCGGAGCGAGTCGAACCAGCGTCGTGTAATAGTCGAAGGTCCCCATCCGCCCCTTTCGCGCTCCGGGTCAGCGGTTAGCAATCGCCCGGCCAGGGGTAAGCCGTGGATCTTGTTGGGGTTGGGTCTCCCGAGGGGTCTGCGCACCGGTAAAAACGCCATGACTGCGCACGCGGAGAGGGAAAGTCGTTTCTCTGTCGTGTGTCGATCAGTCCTCAGAGTGGGTACCGTTGCGCCTATCTGAAGGCGTGCTCATTCCTAGCCACGTGCATGCCGGAGCGTTGAGCGGGCGTCGGCCCGAAGATTCTGTTGGAGTAATAGAGGTGGAGCGATCGCTGGCGGCGGTGGCCGAGCGCTCTCTCCGGGACGGGGCTCGCGCGGGCATCGACGCGCTCCTGAAGGAAGCCCTGCGGCTCACGGGGGTGGCGGGCATCGCCCTCCATGAGGGGCGGGTGCGGATTGCGGAGGCGGGGCTGCGGCTGCCTTCCCTGTCCCGTCTGCGCGCCTCCCAGCTCATTCCAATAGAGGAGGGCCGCTCGTCACTCGGAGTGATTCCGGAGCGGACCAGCGGAGAACAACGCGAGACACTGGAGCGCTTCGCCGGGCTGGCGGGTTCGCTCCTCAAGGCGTGGAGGCGAGAGGCCAGCCTTCAGGGCAGGCAAGCCTCGCTTTGCCAACAGTTGCGGCAGCTGCAGCGCGAGCTGTCCTATCGGGAGAGCAACCGCTCCCGGGCTTCTCACGACCTGCGGACTCCGCTGCTCGTCATCCAGGGCTACCTGGAGATGATGCGCAAGGGCATGACGGGCGAGCTCACGCCCACCATGGAGAAATATGTGGAGCGCATGCAGGGCTCCACCCAGATGATGGGCCAGCTCATCTCCCGGCAGCTCTCGCGCGGCGGGGCGCCGGAGGATCTGCGCGCCCTGGCGCTCGAGGCCTTCGAGCCGATGGCGCGGGCCCGGAAGCTCCCCCTGCACTTCGAGTGCTCGGCGAAGTGGGCACCGGTGCGAGGTCCTCGCTCGGTGGTGACGCAGCTGACGCGGCTGCTGGCCAGGGATCTGGGCACCTCACGGGTCGGCGTGGTGCGGGTGCACATCGAGGAGCAGGAGAAGCTGGGCATGTGGACGCTGAGCGTGTCCACGGACCGGCCCCGGCTGCTGATGGCCCGGAAGCTGGCGCGGCTGGAGCAGCTCCTGCAGCGGCTGGGGGGTGCCCTTTCGATCCAGGACGAGGCGCCCTTCGAGCTGCGGCTCCATCTGCCCGCCGCCACGGTGAACGCGCGGCCTCGCTAGCCAAAGGCTCCCACCTGCTTCCATGATGCGGCCCTCTTCATCCAAGGGCCTTCCGTGGAGCTTCGCATCCAGAACCTGTCCAAGCGCTATCCCAATGGGACGCAGGCGCTGGCAGATGTCACACTCACCGTGCGGCCCGGGATGTTCGGTCTGCTGGGGCCCAACGGCGCGGGCAAGTCCACGCTGATGCGCACCCTGGCCACGCTCCAGGAGGCGGACAGCGGGAGCGCCACGCTCGGGAATATCGACGTGCTGCGGGACAAGGACGCGGTGCGGCGGGTGCTCGGCTACCTGCCGCAGGACTTCGGTCTCTACCCCAAGGTGTCCGCCGAGGATCTGCTGGAGCACCTGGCCACGCTCAAGGGCATCAGCCAGGCGAAGGAGCGCAAGGCGCGCGTCTCCGCGCTGCTGAACCAGACCAACCTCTACGCGGCTCGCAAGAAGCCACTGGGCAGCTTCTCCGGCGGCATGCGCCAGCGCTTCGGGATTGCGCAGGCGCTGCTGGGCAACCCCCAGTTGCTCATCGTGGACGAGCCCACCGCCGGTCTGGATCCCGAGGAGCGTGTCCGCTTCCACAACCTGCTGGCGGACATCGGCCAGGACGTCATCGTCATCCTCTCCACGCACATCGTCGCGGACGTCCACGAGCTGTGCTCGCAGATGGCGGTGCTGGACAAGGGCCGGGTGCTGCTCGCGGGCGAGCCGCAGGAGGCCATCTCGCGGCTCTCCGGGCGCATCTGGCGGCGCTTCGTGGAGAAGGCGGAGCTGGCGGACGTGCAGGCCCAGCAGCGCGTCATCTCCACCCGGCTGGTGATGGGGCGCACGCGCGTGCACGTCTACAGCGAGGGCTCACCGGGCGCGGGCTTCGAGCCCGTGGAGCCGGATCTCGAGGACGCCTACTTCGCCACCATCAAGGGCCACGTGCAGACAGCGCCGGTCCCCGCCACACCGGCCGTGGCCTGAGGAGCGCGACATGATCGCCATCGCTCTCTTCGAGCTGCGCCGCCGGCTCAAGATGCTCTCCACGTGGGTGTACTTCGGCGTGTACCTGGCGCTGGGCTTCATCTTGATGAACGCCGCAGCCGGAGCCTGGGAGGCCGTCACCTTCAACGCGGGTGGGGGCGGCAAGGTGCTGGCCAACTCGCCTCACTCGCTCAGCGTGATGATGGCCTACCTGGGCTTCACGGGCGTCATCATCTCTGGCGCGATGATGGGCCAGGCGGTGTACCAGGACTTCGCCGCGGGCTCGCACACGCTGTTCTTCACCACGCCCATCTCCAAGGCCCAGTACCTCTTCGGCCGCTTCTTGGGGGCGTTCCTCGTCCTGCTCGTCATCTTCTCGAGCATCGGCCTGGGGGCCTTCGTGGGCAGCTACATGCCGTGGCTCCAGAAGCATTTGGTGGGCCCCAACTCAGGCGCCGCGTACCTCTGGCCGTACGTGACGAGCGTGTTGCCCAACCTCTTCTTCGCGGGCGCCCTCTTCTTCGCGCTGGCCGCGCTCACCCGGCGCATCCTCCCCGTGTACGTGGGCACCGTGGTGCTCTTCATCGGCTACCTCATCGGCGGCAGCCTGATGCGCGAGCTGGAGACCAAGTGGATCTCCGCGCTGGCCGATCCCTTCGGCCTCAACGCTCAGCGCGTGGTGACCGAGTACTGGACGGTGGCCGAGAAGAACACCCGCCTGCTGCCCCTGGAGGGCTGGTTCCTGCTCAACCGGCTGGTGTGGCTGGCGGTGGGCATCGTGGCGCTCGTCTTCACGTACGTGCGCTTCCAGCGGACGCACGCACTGCCCCTCCGGGGCCAGAAGGAGCAGGAGCCCTCCTCCGAGCCCGCGCTCCCCGCCTCCATCGCTCCGCTGCCCGCGCTCAACCGGGACTTCCGAGGTACCACCTTCCTGCGGCTGCTCCCGAAGCTGACGTGGCTGGACCTGAAGGAGACGGTGAAGAACGTCTACTTCCTGGTGATGGTGCTCGCGGGGGTGCTCTTCGTCTTCATCAGCGCGCGCGCCATGGGCTCGATGTACGGCACCAACACCTGGCCCGTGACGTACATGGTGCTGGAGATGGTGGGCGGCACCTTCGCCCTCTTCCACATCATCATCATCACCTTCTATTCGGGCGAGCTCATCTGGCGGGAGCGAGACGCGCAGATGAGCGGGCTGATGGACGCGCTGCCTACGCCGGGCTGGCTCCCATACGTCTCCAAGCTGCTGGCCCTCATGGGTGTGCAGGTGATCCTCACCTGCGTGGTGTTCCTCTGCGGGCTCATCGTCCAGGCTGCGAAGGGCTACACGCACTTCGAGCTGGGCCTCTACGTGACGGAGCTGTTCGGCCTGCGGCTGCCGGATCTGTGGCTGCTGTGCGTGCTCGCGGTGTTCATCCACGTGGTGGTCAACCACAAGTACGTGGGGCACTTCATCATGGTGCTCTACCTGGTGCTCTCGCAGTTCGCCTCGCAGTTCGGCTTCGAGCACAACCTGTACAGCTACGCGGGCTCGCCCTCGTACACGTACTCAGACATGAACGGCTTCGGGCCGTTCCTCCGGCCGTACTTCTGGTTCCACCTGTACTGGGGGCTGGCGGCCCTGGCGCTGGCCCTGGCGGCCCACCTCTTCTGGGCCCGAGGCTCCGAGGAGGGCGCCTCCTGGCGGCTGCGCACAGTGGGGACGCGGCTGTCCGGTCCGGTGCGTGTGGGACTCGCGGTCGCGCTGCTCGGCTTCGCGGGAGTGGGCATCTCCATCTTCCACAACACCAACCGCCTCAACCGCTACCTCACCGAGCGGGAGCAGCAGGCCGAGCAGGCGGACTACGAGAAGAAGTACAAGGCCCTCTCCTCGGAGCCCCAGCCGCGCATCGTGTCGGTGAAGGTGCAGACGGACATCTATCCCCAGGAGGCCCGCGTCCGCTTCCTGGGCATCTACGGCTTGGAGAATCGCTCGGGCCAGCCGGTGAAGACGGTTTACGTGAACCTCCCGCCCCGCTCGGAGCTGACGATCCACAAGCTCTCGGTGGTGGGGCTGGACACCGCCTCGGAGCAGGACACGCGGCTCGGCTTCTATACGTACCGCCTGCCAGAGCCGCTCGCGCCCGGCGCGAAGGCGGAGCTGAGCTTTGATCTCGAGTACGCAGCCCGAGGCTTCAAGAACAGATCACAGCCCACGGAGGTGGTGGACAACGGCACCTTCGTCAACAGCGAGGCCTTGCCTCACCTGGGCTACCAGGAGAACTCCGAGCTGTCGGACGAGGACACCCGCCGCCGCCTGGGACTGGCCCCCAAGGAGCGCATGGCCGACGTCAACGATCTGAAGGCGCGGATGAACACCTATATCGGCTCGGACTCGGACTGGATCACCTTCGAGACCACCGTCAGCACCTCGCCCGATCAGATCGCCCTGGCGCCCGGCTACTTGGAGCGCGAGTGGACCGAGGGCGGGCGGCGCTACTTCCACTACAAGATGGACCGCCCCATCCTGAGCTTCTTCTCATTCCTCTCCGCGCGCTGGCAGGTGAAGCGCGACGCGTGGAACGGCGTGGCCATCGAGGTCTATTACCATCCCGGCCACGAGTACAACCTGGACCGGATGATCGCGTCCGTGAAGGATTCGCTGGACTACTTCACGAACGCCTTCAGCCCGTACCAGCACCGGCAGGTGCGCATCCTGGAGTTCCCCCGCTACGCCTCCTTCGCCCAGTCCTTCCCCAACACCATCCCCTACTCGGAGAGCATCGGCTTCATCGCCCGGGTGGATCCGGACGATCCCAAGGACGTGGACTACCCGTACTACGTCACCGCGCACGAAGTGGCCCACCAGTGGTGGGCGCACCAGGTGGTCGGCGGCAACGTACAGGGCGCCACGCTCTTGTCGGAGACGCTGTCGCAGTACTCGGCGCTGATGGTGATGAAGCGCAAGTACGGGGCGGAGAAGATGGGCCGCTTTCTGCGCTACGAGCTGGACCGCTACCTCAATGGCCGCAGCATCGAGCGCAACAAGGAGATGCCCCTGGGGCGCGTAGAGAACCAGGGCTACGTCCATTACCGCAAGGGCAGCCTCATCATGTACGCGCTGCAGGACTACCTGGGCGAGGACAAGGTGAACCAGGCCCTCGCCTCCTTCCTCCGAAAGACGGCGTACCAGTCGCCTCCGTTCACCCACTCGCCCGAGCTGATCGCCGAGCTGCGCGCGGTGACGCCCGATCACCTGCGCTACCTGCTCGAGGACTTCTTCGACCGCATCACCCTCTACGAGAACCGCGCTGTCACCGCCACCTCCACGGCCCTGCCCAACGGGCGCTTCGAGGTGAAGATCACCGCCAAGGCTCGCAAGGTGGAGGCGGACGGGCTGGGCCAGGAGAAGGAACTCCCGCTCAACGACTACGTGGACGTGGGCGTGCTCGACGCGGACGGCAAGCCCCTCTTCCTGGAGAAGCGCCTCATCCAGCAGGGGGACGTCAGCTTCACCGTGCAGGTGAGCACGCGCCCCGCCAAGGCGGGGCTGGATCCGCTCTACAAGCTGATCGACCGGAAGCCGGAAGACAACACGGTGACGGTGGAGGCGCTCTGAGCCGGAGCGCCCGGACTACCCAGGCATCAGCTGCCGCACGAGTTCCAGCAGCTTGCCGCGCTCCACCTCGCGCTTGACGAGGTAGCCGTCCGCGCCCGCCTCGAGGCCCTCGGCCCGCTCCTCGGGGCTGTCGAGCGAGGTGACGAGGATGACGGGCGTGCGATTGAGCGTCGGGTGGGCGCGAATGCGCCGCGTGAGGCCCACGCCGTCCAGCCGGGGCATCTGCCAGTCGCTGACCACGAGCTGGCAAGGCGTGCGCTCCAGCACCTCCCAGGCCTCCTCGCCGTCCGACGCGGTGACCACCGGGTAGCCGGCGATCTCCAGCAGCGACTTCATCGCGAAGCGCGTGGTCAGCGAGTCGTCCGTCACCAGGACGCGAGGACGGCGGATCTCGCCGGTGCTGATGCCGCGCGTGCTCGGGGCGGCGGCGCGCAACAACTCCGGCGCGTTGAGCACCGGCACCAAGCGGCCGTCATCCAGCACGGCGGCGCCCGCCAGGTGCGCCACGCCCTTCAGGTGCGGACCCAGCGTGCGGACGACGACGTCCTGCTGTCCCACCACCTCATCAATGGCGTACAGCGCCCGCTCCTTGCCGAGCGTGAGCAGCATGACCGTCTGCATCTTCCCGGCCTCGAGCGCCAGCGGCAGCCGGGGCAGCCCGATGGCCTCGGAGAGCGAGAGGAAGGTGATCTGCTCGTTGTCCACGCGAGCCACCACACGTCCGGCCACCGTGCCCACGTCACCCGGGGCCAGCCGGAACACGCGCTCGACCATGTCCGAAGGCACGGCAACGATGGCCGTGCCCACGCGGATCAGCAGCCCCAGCGCGGAGGCCAGCGAGAGCGGCAGATCGATGGTGAAGCGCGTCCCCTGCCCCTCGGTGTAGGAGATGTCCACCGCGCCCTGAAGCCGCTGGGCGGTGGCCAGCACCACGTCCAGGCCCACGCCACGGCCGGAGGTCTCCGTCACCTGGTCTCGGGTGGAGAAGCCGGGCTGGAAGATGAGCCGCGCGGCCTGAGCATCCGGGAGCTTCGCCGCGGCCTCCGAGCTCAACAGCCCGCGCTTCACGGCGGTGGCGCGCACCCTCGCGGGAGACAAGCCTCCGCCGTCATCCTCCACGACGACGGCGATGCGGGTGCCTCGCGGCTCCACGCGAATCCAGAGCTTGCCCTTCTCGTTCTTGTCCGCCTCGCGGCGGACGTCCGGCATCTCGATGCCGTGGTCGATGGCGTTGCGCACCAGGTGCTGCAGCGGATCCTTCAAGGCATCCAGGATGCGGCGGTCCAGCCGCACGTCTCCGCCCGAGATGAAGAGCTCCACCTGCTTGCCCAGGCGCGAGCTCACCTCGCGCACCGTGCGTCGCAGCGGCTCCAGCACCTGCGCGGCGGGCACCATGCGCATGTCGCGCAGGTCGTCGCGCACCACCTGGGCCACGAGGTTGAGCTGCTCACCCTCGCGGGTGCCTTCCTTCAGCAGCTCCACCAACCGCTTCTGGATGCTGCGCAGGTTGAGCACACCCGTCCGCAGGGACTCCAGCGCCTCGCCCCCGCCCGACAGGGACAGGTGCGACGCGGAGCGCTCCAGGTGAACGATGGTGTCGTGCGTGTTGTCGAGCAGGTCCCGGAGCGCATCCGTCCGGCGCATCTGCAAGGCGCGGCCCGAGATGAGGTGCTCCACCTGGAGCCCCAGCGACTCCAGCGTCTTCACCGAGACGCGGACCGCCTGATCCACGGGCCCCTTGCCCTCACCCGTGCTGGGAGCGGGCGCAGTGGAGGCCTCGCTGGCGGCGCGCAGGGCCTGAGCAACCTGCTTTGCCGGAACGGGCGCGGCAGCCGGAGCAGACTCTGGGGCAGCGGAGGGCGCCGGCTCATTGGGCACGAGCACGCCACGAAGCTCCACGAGGATCTCCGTGAGCTGTGACGCGGCGATGCTGGCGGTGTCACCCGCCTGCTCCATCCTCGAGAAGGCCGCGGCCATCCGCTCCACGAGCGGAGCGACGCGGGTCTCCTTGGCGGTCTCGGCCTTGTTCTTGAGCGACTGGGCCAGCGCCACCGCCGCGCTCACGGTGCCCGGGCGATCCGGCACGTCCGGCGAGACCAGCGCGATCAGCGCCTCCTCGAGCTTCCCCAGCACCATCATCGCGTCCTGGCGGAACCGCTCCAGAGCACGGTGGCGCTCCTTCTCCTTCTCCCGCTCCTTGTTCGGCCCCTTGAGTTCCCCGCCCCGTCCGAGGGAGGCCAGCAGCTCCGCGAGCCCGTCGATGACCGGCTCGCCGCCCTGGTCACCGCGTCCCAGGGCGTCCTCGATCTTCTGCAGCCCTCGGACGGTGACGCTGACCACTTCACCGGGCAGTTGCTCGTCCCAGCGGAAGCGGGCCAGCCCATCCTCGATGGCGTGGACGACCTGCTCGATCTCCGACAGCCCGAGGCTCGCGGCGGAGCCCTTCAGGCTGTGGACCAACCGCTTCATGGACGGGAAGAGGTCCGGATCCCGGCCGGCCGGATCCTTCTCGAGGATCTCGATCTTCTCGAAGATGGCCTGAATCTGCTCGCGCGTCTCCGCGGAGAAGATGGGCCAGATGCTGCGAAGGACCTGCTCGTCCATGCGCCTCGCCTACCCCCGCCTCTCGGCGGACGGAAGCCCCAGCTGGATCACGTCCAGCACGGTGAGTCGATCCGGCGTCAGGTACAGGAAGGGCCCGGGAGGAGGCTGGGAGAGCGTGGAGCGCAAGAGCTCCGCGCGCCCGTCCACCATCTCGGCGGCAATGCCGAAGGCATCCCCGGCCACGTCCACCACCACCACCTTGGCCAGGTCGGACATACCGCCTCCTTCCAGGCCCAGCAGCTGACGCAGGTCCAACACCGGCACCACGCGCGAGCGTGACACCAGCGCACCCATGACATGCCTCGGCGCCCCGGGCAGGGCGCACAGCCCTCGGGACTCCAGCACATGGTCCACCTGCTCGATGGGGACCGCGTAGCGCTCGCCGCCCACCTGGAACACCAGCACGGTGAGGACCTCGGGCCGAACCTCTTCGCGAGAGCCCGCCAGGGCGCGCGCCCGCGTGGAGAGCACCTCGCGGCGCTTCTCCGGGCTCACCTGGGCGTTCTCGATCACCGCTCGCGCCTCATCCAAGCGCTGGATGAGGGTGGAGTAGTCGATCTCGACCTTGGTGTCTTCGGTGGCCATCGGCGGCTCAGCGGCCCGTGGGGCCCTTCACAGGGAGTTTCAGCAGCTCGCGCACGCGCTCCCGCAGCTCGTCCACGGAGACGGGCTTGTTGAGGAAGGCGCTGGCGCCCACCAGCCGGCCGCGCTGGCGGCTGGCCTCGTCCTTGAGCGAAGTGAGCAGCAGGAAGGGCGTGGCGTGCAGTGAGGAGTCCGCCCTCACCGCCGCGCAGAGCGCGAAGCCGTCCATCTCCGGCATCTGCACGTCGGAGATGATCAGATCCGGCTTGATCTCACGTGCCTTGGCCAGTCCCTGGACGCCGTTGCCGGCATCGAAGAACTGGAGCCCCCACCCCATCAGGTACACCTGCAGAAGGTTGGTGATCGTCTTGGTGTCCTCGACGATCAGGACCTTCAGCGGTGCGCCTCGTGTCGCGGCCGTGTTCATAGCTGATATCTACCTACGAGCTCCGAGAACTTCTTGGAGAGATTCGAGAGGTTACCCGCAACCTGTTCAATCTGACGCGTCCCATTGACGCTGTCAGCCATCGCCACGGACAGCTCACTCATCGCCGTGGCGATCTGCTCCACACCAATCGTCTGCTGCCGCGTGTTGCCGGCGATCTGCCGCGCGGCCGCGGAGGACTCCTTGATCACCTCGGCCAGGCCGAGGATGGCGGAGCCCGCGCTCTGCGCCAAGGCCATGGCGGCCTGGGCGCGCCGGCTGCCCTCGTCCGTGGCGGCCACGGCGGCCTTGGTGCCCTTCTGCACTTCGCCCAGCAGGGCGCGCACCTGGTTGGCGGCCACCTTGGACTGCTCGGCCAGGGCGCGCATCTCCATGGCCACCACCGCGAAGCCGCGGCCGTGGTCGCCGGCCTTGGCCGCTTCGATGGAGGCGTTGAGCGCCAGCAGGTTGGACTGCTCGGCCACGTCGCGCACCGTGGTGATGATGTCGCCGATCTGCAGGGTGCGCTCGTTCAGCTCGGTGATGGCCACCGCGATGGCGCGCACCTGCTCGCCCAGCTTCTCCATGCCCGCCACGCTCTCGGCCACCACCTTCTGGCCTTCCGTGGACAGGGCCTCGGAGCGCTGGGTGCCGCTGATCACCGAGTCCGCGTAGCTGGTGGCCTGCTTGGCCGTCTGGGCGATCTCCGCCACCGTGGTGCTCGTCTCGCTGATGGCCGAGGCCTGCTCATGCGCCATGGCGGACTGCTGCGAGGAGGTGGTGAGCGCGCTGTTGGCCTCGCGCTCGATGTCGGCCGCGGCGTTGCGCAGGTCCGCCACCAGATCCGTCACCGTGCGCGCCATCTTCCCGAAGCTCTGGGCCAGCTCGCCAATCTCGTCCGTGGAGCGGATTTCGACCTGCTGCCGCAGGTTGCCCGCGGCGATGCCCGCCGCCACGCCCGTCAGCCGCTCCAGCGGCACCGTCACCAGCCGGGACAGCATGGCGGCGGCGATCAGGCACAGCGCCAGGGCGGCCAGGCCAATGAGGGCCGCGTGCACCACGCCCTCATTCACCGAGGCGGTCAGCGATTCCATCTGGATGCCCACCTGGACAGTGCCCACCCGGCTGCGCGTATCCGTGGCCGAGGGCTGCCGCGGATCCTCCGCAGTGCCGAAGAGGATGGGGGCCGAGGTCTCCAGCACCTGCCGGCCACTCACCGTCACCTCGCGCTCCACGGCCTGGAGCTGGGGCGAGGCGTCCACCTTGTCGGCGCCCGAGTAGGACTTGGCGGCGGCCACCGCCATCACCTCGCCCTGGCCGTCGCGCACCACCACATAGGCCACCTCGCCCACGTCGCGGAGGGTGGCTTCCGCCGCCTGCTGCAGGGTGACCTGCGAACGGGCCGCCGTCGCCGCCGCCAGGTTGCTGGCCAGCTGAATGCTGACCACGCGGGCGCGCGAAGCCAGCTCATTGCGCAGGGCATCGCGCATCTGCACCGTGAAGACCACGCTCAAAAGCGTGGCCACCAGGCCGCCCGTCAGGCCCGTGATCAACAAGATCTTGGTGCGCAGGCTGAGCCGTCCCACCGAACGACGCCCTGGCATGGGCGGCTTGCTGCCTTGGACTTCCACGTGACCTCCCAGCTATTGCGCGCACACGCGCCTTACTGCGCCCCTGCCATCATGTCCGATTGCGAGCGGCCAGCGCCTGCCGCAAGCCTCCCGCCGTCATCGTTTCCACTCCCCGGAGTAGATGCTCGTCGTCCAACCCATCCAGCGCGCGCAACGCGTTCTGCCGGGCCCGCTCCGCCTCTTCCCGCTTGCTCAGCCGCGAGTACAGCGTCATCAGCGTAGCGTGGCCAAGCGCCATCGACGGGTCCAGATACAGTGCCTTGCGGACCAAATCCACCGCCGCGTTCAGGTTGCCCCGGGTCTCCGTGACCATGGCCAGCAGCAGGTATGCTTCGGGGACAAGCTTCCGAGCCGCTTCCTTGGCCAGCTCTTCAGCCTGGTCAAACTTTCCTTCCTGGGCTGCTCTCAGCGCTTGACGCATCACGTCATCACTGGCCGCCGCACCGGAGCCTGCGGACGCACCTGTACGGACAGGCGCCGGGGGCTCGGGGGACGGAACGGGAGCCGGAGCCGGGCGGACCGTGGACACCGAGCCGAGGACGGGCGCCTTCAGCTTGCGCAGCAGCTCCTGCTTGGGGTCGGGCCCCGCCGGAGTGGTGACGGCCACGGTCTCCACGGGCGTGGCGGCCCGGGGCCGGGGCAGCCGGAGGACCGGCGAGCCCTGCACGTCGAGCTGCTCCAGCCCCATGCCATTGGTGAGAGGGATCTCCGCGGGCGCCAGGAAGAGCAGCCCGCCGGGCACGAGCGCGCCGATGAGCTTGGCGATCACCTGCCGCACCAACTCGTGGGGGAAGTAGATGAGGACGTTGCGGCAGAAGACGGCGTCCTGCTCGGACACGGGCGCCGTGTCGAGCACCAGGTTGTGGCGGAGGAACTCCACCGGCCGCCGCGCCTGGGAGCTGACCATCACCAGATCGCCCTGGGGCGTCAGGAAGCGCCGCTCCATGGAGGGCTCGATGCGGCGCACGGACCAGGGGCCATAGGTGGCGGCGCGGGCGCGCTGCAGCGAGCGGGCGGAGATGTCGCTGGCCGTCACGCGGATGCGCTCCACGGGCAGCCCCGCGGCCATCAGCGTCATGGCGATGCTGTAGGCCTCCTCGCCGGTGGCGCAGCCCGCGCTCCACACGCGGAACAGGCCGTCCTCCTTCAGCGCGGCCACCCGGCCCAGCTCGCGCAGGTGCTCGGGGTGGCGGAAGAAGTACGTCTCGCCAATGACAGCGTACTCGATGAACTGCTCCACCACCGCCGCCTCGCGGGCCAGCAGCTTCTGGAGGAAGGCGGGGATCTCCATGCCCCGGGCCTCGGCCGCACGGGTGATGGCCGTGCTCAGCGAGCGCCGCACGCTGGAGGCCAGGGTCATCCCGCTGGCCTCGCGCAGCACCTCTTCGACCCGGCTTAGCGTGGCCTCATCGAGCGAGTCCACTCGCGGCCCCTCACTCACGTCTCCTCCGGGACCGCTAGGATGGCCGAGGTCTTCAAGAGCGGGCGCAAGGCGCCATCCGAAGAGCGGCACAGCCCCGCCATCAAGCCGGTCTTGTCCCACGGAGACCTCTGTTCGGTCTCCTCCACCCGATCCACCAGCAACGGTGCCTCGACGATGTCCTGCACGTGGTCCACCAGCAGCGCCACGGTGCGGATGCCGGAGCACACCACCAGGTGGGCATCCAGCGAGGGCTCGCGCTCCACCCCCATCATCCGGGCCAGATCCACCGCGATGGCGGACACGCCTCGGTAGACGAAGGCGCCCAGCACATGCGGGGGTGAGCTTGGGAGGATCTGCAGCTCCACCAGCCGGACCACCTCCTGCACTGCGTCAGAAGGCAAGAGCACCTGGGTGCCGGCGACCTCTACAGTGAGGAAAAGCCCGGGCAGCCGGTGTTCGCCGCCAAGGTGAAAGAGTTCTCGCCGCAGCCGCGCCAGCTCGTTCTCCAGCGAGATCAGCCGCCGCTGGACAGAGGCACGTTGGGCCTGGGATTCCGCCGGATTTGTGGGAGTTTCAGCCATCGGGGAGACCCACCCGAAAATCGGGCTCGGGTAAGTCCGAAACGTAGTCTGCCCAATGGAGGACCGTCAATGCGGGCGAGCGGCCAAGGTCGCTTCCTCGGCTGCTCCAAAACGCTGTGTCCGACCTGATACGGTGGGTGCTGGGCGGTGATCGCGGCGGACTTGCGGTTGTGGTTTGATGGTCACCGGGACCCGGGACGGAGGCATGGATGTCGTTTGCAGGCAGGGGGCAGGAATGATCAAGAGTGACGCTCCGAGCACTGAGGCCGTTGCGACCCCCGGGGGGGATCCGCTCGTTGGCCGGACACTCAATGGTCGCTTCAGCATCACCGAGCCGATTGGCATCGGCGGCATGGGCAAGGTGTACAAGGCCATGCAGGCCCCGCTGGACCGGGTGGTGGCGCTCAAGGTCCTCAACCCCAGCTTCCCCAGCACCAAGGATCCCGGCTTTCAGCAGCGCTTCCTGCGCGAGGCCTCGCTCACGTCCAAGCTCCGCCACCCCAATACGGTGACGGTGATCGACTACGGCCAGAGCGAAGACGGCATCTACTACATCGCCATGGAGTACCTGGAGGGTAGGACACTTGCGCAGGCGCTCGCCCAATCTGGCTCCCTGCCGTGGAGCCGGGTGATTGCCATCGTGCAACAGGTCTGTCGCTCCCTGCGCGAGGCCCACGGCATCGGCATCGTCCACCGGGACCTGAAGCCCGCCAACATCATGCTCCTGAATGAGTCGGACCAGGATCTGGTGAAGGTGCTGGACTTCGGCCTGGTGAAGTACATCGCCGAGAATGAGGCCCAGGCGGCACTCAACCCGGAGATCACCCAGAGCGGCACGTTCCTCGGCTCGCCGCAGTACATGGCTCCGGAGCAGGCGCGCAACGTGTCGGACGCGCGCAGCGACATCTACTCGCTGGGCGTGGTGATGTACCAGATGCTGCAGGGCCGCCCACCGTTCATCGCGCGGGACCACCTGGAGCTCATCTTCGCGCACTGCAAGGAGCCGCCTCCGCCCTTCAACTCGCTGCGGCCGCACCACCCCGTACCCGCGGACATCGAGCACGTGGTGATGCGCTGCCTGGAGAAGGATCCCGCGCGGCGCTACCAGTCCATGGACGAGATGCTGGAGGCGCTGCGGACGGCCAACATGGCCGCCGGTGGCCACAGCGGCATCTTCAAGCGTCCCGGTGCCGGGGCGACCACGGGCCCCCACCCCTCCCCTGCCTTCGCGTCCGCCGCAGCCACGGACACCAGCTCTTCCACCCTGGCGCTGGACATCAGCGTCGAGGAGCCCGAGTCGGCGGCCAAGGGCCGCAAGCGCAAGACGCTGGCCCTGGCGCTGGCTGGGGGTGCCATCGTCCTCGGGCTGGGGACGACGTTCGCCGTGATGCGCCCGAAGGAGGCCCCTCCCGCCGCACCCGTGGTGGCCGAGGCAACGCCCGCGGCGGCCCCGGCTCCCTCGACGCCTCCCCCGGCCGCGCCCGAGCCCACGCAGGCGGCGCCCCAGAAGGTGCGCTTCCGCCTCATGAGCGAGCCCACGGGCGCGCGCGTCTATTACCAGGGCAAGGAGCGCGGCACGACGCCGTTCGTCCTGGAGCTCCCCGCGGGCGGCGACGGCACGGTGACGGCCGAGCTCGTCTTCGCGCTCGAGGGCTACCAGACCGAGGCCGTGATCACCGGTGGCTCGGGAGACGTGGTGCTCTCGCAGAAGCTGCAGAGGCGCCGGGGAGGCCTGCCGGGCTCGAGGACCGAGTTCGCCAGTGCGCGCGGCTCCAGCCTGGAGCCCGCCACCTCCATGGCCTCGCTGCATCCGGCGGAGTCCCTGGCGCCCTCGGCGCCCGTGGCCAAGGCGGCCGATTCCGACAACGCTCCCACGGAGACGTCAGGCAGCGGGGGGGCCGTGCAGGTGCTCCCGGCCAACGTGCTCGCTGCGGCGGGCGCCAAGCCCATGCCGTACGGCGATGGCATGAGCCGGCCGGAGCAGCTCGAAGGCAAGGAGATCACCTATACCCGCGAGGCGCTGGCGGCCCGGGTGCAGGGAACCATGCTGGTGAAGTGCACCATCACCCGCGAGGGCCGCGTGCAGAGCTGCCGCGTGCTCAAGTCCGTGCCGCTCATGGAGCAGACGGTGGTGGCGGCGCTGCTGTCGCGCGTCTACAAGCCCATCCTCTATAAGGGCCAGGTGGTCGCGGTGGACTACGTGTTCAACATCAAGTTGCAGATGCCGCGGCGCTGAGCGCCGCTCACCCGGCGCCGGAGCCCGCCTGCGGAGACGCAGGCGAACCGGCGGCCGGGGCCCCGATGGAGGGCACACCCCAGTCCACCACCGGCCAGCCGCGCCGCACCGCCTCGCGGCGCAGGCGGTAGTCCGGGTGCACGGCCACGGGCCTCCCCACCACCTCCAGCACGGGCAGATCCGAATACGAGTCCGTATAGAAGGAGCACTGGGACAGCGCGAAGCCCGCCTCCCGGGAGTAGCGCTCCGCGTGGGTGAGCTTGCCCGATCCGAAGCAGACATCTCCCAGAGGACGGCCGGTGTGCAGGCCGTGCGCATCCACCTCGAAGCGGTTGCAGAGGATGGCGTCCAGGCGCAGATCGCGCAAGACGAGCTCTGAGAGGTAGCCCGAGGAGGACGTCAGCAGCACCAGCCGATCTCCCGCGCCGCGATGCTCTTCGACGGCGCGAAGGGCGCCGGGGCGATAGAGCGGACGGACCTGCGCCTCATAGAAGGCGGTGGTGCGATCCTGGAGCGCCTGAGCCGAGGTGCCCGCCAGCTGGGCAATGGCCGCGACCACCGCGTCCTGCATGGAGACGAAGCCCAGGTGGTAGCGGGCGATCCACAGGCTGGCGCGAAGTGCCTGAAGACGGGAGATGTGGCCCAGGGCCACCTCACGGCGGATCCACAGCGTGGCGGAGTTCACCGCGAGCAGCGTCTTGTCGAGATCGAAGAACGCGACGCCCATGGGCGCCCCCTAGCGGCGAGCCCTGCGCCGGAGCCGGAGCATCCACAGGCTCAGCAGCACACCGGGCAGCAGCCCTCCCGGGGCCGCCGCGCAGGTAGTCCCCGCGCTCTGGGCCAAGAGGTTCTTGCTCGACACGCCGAGCGCGGTGCACTGCGTGGGAGGCAGACCGCGCGGGTACGTGTCACAGAAGCCTGCGGAGGTGCCCACATCGAGGATCCGCTTCGTCGTCTCACCTGGGGGTGCTGAGGCCTCCATGGTGGAGAGCGGCTCGAACACGTGATCAAGCCCCATGGCGTGGCCAATCTCATGGGTCAGCGTGTTCTGCAGGTCTATGGCCACGCAGTCCGGGTTGGGGAGGCCCTCGCAGAGCGGGGAGCTGACGACGGTAAAGAGGAAGCCCAGGTTGCCTCCGGGCTGCGAGGCATTGAGCTCGATGTCCGCGTCCAGGATGACGCCGTTCTTGAAGCTGAAAGTCGTCGTGGTGAGCCCAATGGTCAGGTCCCCATGCTCCCAGCAGGAGAAATCGTTCGCGCAGGTCTCCGCGTCGATGCACGGATCATCGAACGGAACGACATCCCGGCAAGCGGTCTCCCGGAAGGTGATGACGTTCTGGTTCTCCGCGCCCGGGGTCTTGTCATAGCCCACGAAGGGGCGGTCCACGTCCGGGCCGCGGACGAAGGTGAAGTCACTGCACGTCGCCGAGAGCGTCCGCCAAGTGTCGAACGAGGCTTCGATGGCGGGGAACTCGGTGTCCCGGGGCGTGCGGAGGCTGCCCTGGGAGTCGACGTGGTAGACGAACTCGCGGCTGAGCCAGTTGAGGCACAGCGGCTGGCCGGGCACCGCGGTGCGCCGGTAGACCTGCGCTCCCGCGGCAGGCGCCATGAACAGGACCGCCAGCAGGAGCGGCAGGAGACGGCTCACGCGCCAGCCCCCCGGCGGCGGCGCACGGCCAGCAGGACCCAACCCGCCAGCGCGGGCAACCACGCCTCGGCCCCGGCGCTGGAGCAGCCCGCCAGCGCGGCCTTGCGCCCCAGCGTCTGCTCCGTGGTGGGATGGATGCAGGCCACGCTGGGCTTCCCCTTCGGATACGCCGCGCAGACGAAGTCCTTGGAGCCCTGATCGATGGTCCGCTTGGACGTCTCTCCGGGCTGAGCCCGAGGGTTCATCGTCGAGCCCAGGTAGGTGGTGTGGTCCAGTCCGATGAAGTGACCGATCTCGTGCGTCATCGTGTTCTCCACGTCGGTGGAGACACAGTGGGTGGTCGTCACCGGCAGATTGCAGAGCGGCCCATCCGACGTGGTGAAGTAGAAGCCCGGCGTGTTCAGCTCGATGTCCGAGTCGTAGATGATGCCGGAGATCTCGTCGTACGTGGTGAGGGTGACGGCGATCGTCTGGCTGTCATTGCTCCAGCAGTCGTACTTGTTGCCGCAGACGTCGTCAGTCCAGCAGGAGTCATTGGACGGCGCCACCTCCGAGCACCGGCGCTGGCGGAAGAGCACGAGGTTGCGGTTGTCACCGCCCACCTCGTAGCCCACCTCTCGGTCATTCACCGTGCCCCCCTCCGCCATGGAGAGGTTGCCGCACGAGGAGAAGACCTCCTGCCAGTTCTGGAAGGAGCGGCGGACGGCATCGAACTCGGAGCCTGCGGGCTTCGTCGGCGGGTTGCCGACGGAGCTCTGGTACCAGGTGATCTTCGGCACCGTCCAGAAGAGGCACTGCGACGAGGAATCGCCCGCATCGGCGCGGCTGCGCGCATAGGGAGCCGAGGAGACCTGGCCCAGCGAGAGGGCGAGTACCAATGCGGGAATCATCACTGGCGCTTCTCCTGCCCTGGCTGCTGCAAGGCGGTCTTGATGGCGGCCTTGAGCTCGTCGAGCGTGAGCGTCCGCTGCGCGGTGGTGCTCGGCTGGCGCGTCGACGGGTCCAGCAGCAGCGCGTCCCCCGTGTTGTCCGGCACAGCAAGCGCCGAGCGGTCATCGGCGGAGCGGCGAACCTGGTACTTGCCCTGGGCCATGCCCATGACGCGGAAGGCGCTCGTGCCGCGGCGCTCGAGGAACACCACCACCTCCTCGCCCTCGGAGAACGAGGCCAGCCCGTGGACGACCTGGCCAATGTCCCCTACCCGGCCCCCTGGCTGGACGACGAGCACCGTGTTGCCCGCCTGCCCCTTGAGCGTCTCCGCCACTTCAATCTCCACATCGGTGACGATGCGGCGCTTGTCCGCGCTCCACCGGCTCTCCGTGCGGCGCACGGTGCCATGGACCACGGTGTCAGAGCCCTGGGCCAGCTCGGGCAGGTCGATTCGGAGCATCGTCGTGGCGGCTGCTGGCAGCCCGGCCAGCAGGGCGACGGCCAGGAGCGCGGAGATCATGGTGCGGAGTGTCATCAGGTCACCTCTGTTGCCGTCAGTGTAGCCCATGGGTTCCAGCAACGCTCGGCTCACTGTTGGACACGCGTTGACCAGTCATCCCCCCGCTTGCTAATCCGCGCCTCCTCATATGGCCTCCGCTCACCGCGTACGTTTCGCACCCTCTCCTACCGGCTACCTGCACATTGGTGGCGCCCGGACCGCGCTGTTCAACTACCTCTATGCGCGCCGCTTCGGCGGCACGTTCATCCTGCGCATCGAGGACACGGACCTGGAGCGCTCCACGGAGGCCTCGCTGAAGGCCATCCTGGACGGGCTCAAGTGGCTGGACATCGACTGGGACGAGGGCCCCGACAAGGGCGGCCCCTTCCCGCCCTACTTCCAGACGCAGCGGCTGGACACCTACCGCCAGCACATCGATCAGCTCATCGCCGCGGGCAAGGCCTACCGGTGCTACTGCACCCAGGAGGAGCTCAAGGAGCGCCGCGCCCAGGCGGAGAAGGAGGGCCGCACCTACAAGTACGAGGGCACCTGCCGCGAGCGCAAGGACGCTCCCGAGGGGCGCCACCACGTGATTCGCTTCAAGATGCCCTCGCAAGAGGGCTCCGTCTCGTTCGACGACCTGGTGCTGGGGAAGATCACCAAGGAGTACTCGGACCTGGATGACTGGGTCATGATGCGCGGCGACGGCATCCCCCTCTACAACTACGGCTGCGTCCTCGACGATCACCTGATGGAGATCACCCTGGTGTCGCGCGGGCAGGAGCACGTGAACTCCACCTTCCCCCAGCTGATGCTCTACCAGGCGTTCGGGTGGCAACCGCCGCAGTTCGCGCACCTGCCGCTCATCCTCGGGCCGGACCGCGAGAAGCTCTCCAAGCGCAAGCACAAGGAGGCGGACGTCATGTTGCACAAGGCCAACGGGATCCTCCCGGAGGCCCTGCTCAACTTCGTCATCCGCCTGGGCTGGAGCCACGGCAACGACGAGGTCATCTCCCGCCAGCAGATGGTCGAGTGGTTCGACTTCAAGGATGTGGGCAGCACCTCCGGCGTGTGGAACCCGGACAAGCTGCTGTGGCTGAACCAGCACTACCTGAAGACGCTGCCCCCGGCGGACATCGCCCGGCGGCTGGCGCCGTTCCTCGCGGACAAGGGCCACGCGCTGCCCGCGGACGACGCGCGCCTGGAGCACTTCGTCATCGCCTTCCGCGAGCGCGCCAAGACGCTGGAGGAGATGGCCACCATGGCCGTGCCCTACCTGCTCCAGGGCGTGACGCTGGACGAGAAGGCGGCGGCCAAGCACCTCACGGCGGATTCGCTGAAGCTCGTCCGGCAGGTGCGCGACGAGGTGGCGGCCATGCCGGAGTGGACCGTGGCGGGCCTGGACTCGGTCATCAAGACGGTGAGCGAGAAAGCAGGCGTGGGCATGGGCAAGGTGGCGCAGCCCATCCGGGTGGCCATCACCGGCAACACGGTGAGCCCGGGCATCGGCGAGACGCTGCTCCTCATGGGCAAGGACGAGGCCCTGCGCCGGCTGGATGCGGCCCTGGCACGCGGCTGACACCTGAACCGGGGCCCGTGCGATGGCGGTAGACGACGCCGCAGCCGGGCCCTATCTTGCCGCCCCATGTCGCGAGCGCTTGACAGCCTGAAGAGCCGTTTCTATAAGCCGCGCCCGCTCTGGGCGGCTGTGGCCGTCCTGTGGGTGACGGGGGCGGGGGCGGAGACGGTCAGCGGGGCGCAGCTCCCCGACGGCGCGCAGAGGGTGGGCGAGAACAGGTATCGGGCGCCGCAGGGCTATGAGGAGACGCTGAAGTACTATCGGACGGTGTATCCGTCTCAGGCGTATCCTCGAAAGCCGATCGTCAACCAGCCGGGCGTGAAGGCGGTGCACATCGTCAACCCCTCGGGGAAGAACTTCGACGGGTTGAACATTTATGAAGCGAACGACGAGGTTCGCATCTATGTCGTTCCGGTGCCTGCGCCTCCGAAGCAGGCTCCCGTCAGGAAGACGCCGGAGACGAAGTCGGGGAAGAAAACTCGGTAGTTCACGAAGCCCGGCGAGTTGTGGTAGGAGAGGTTTCGAAGTCGGCAGCACGCAGCACGGCAGCTCTTGGGGAATCGTCTAACGGCAGGACAGCAGACTCTGACTCTGCTTATCTAGGTTCGAATCCTAGTTCCCCAGCTCGAAAAACTTCGGTTGACGCAAGGATGCCGAAGCGATACTTGAAGGCGCAGTTGAACGGCCCTGTCGTCTAGTGGTTAGGACGGTGCCCTCTCACGGCACAAACTCGGGTTCGAATCCCGGCAGGGTCAACTGAGGCGCCCGCTCTTCCTCGTGGAGAGCGGGCGCTTCGCTTTTGCGGGTCTGCGAGCGAGTCCAAGCGCCAGGTTTTCCTGGCGCCTCGGGTTCAGCTCAGCGGCGGGAGATGCTGCGGTGGAAGAGCAGCAGGGCGTTGGCGAGCCGCGTCTGCGCCCGCTGGATGCTCCGGCTCACCAGCAGCATCCTCACCCGCTCCGGCAGGGCCTGGGTGCCCGCCGAGGAGCCAAAGCCCACCAGGTCCAGTCGCAGGCCGATGGCCTCCAGCAGGTCCGACAGGTCCGCCTGGGGGTTGGCCAACAGGAGCACGTCCGGAGAGCGAGACTGGAGGATCTCCGCCAGCATCCGCCACCGGGACTCGCCCGTTTCGAGGATGACGACGTCGCAGTGCTCCAGCTCCGGAGAGGTGGCGGGCAAGTCCACCGCCTGGAAGCCCTCGGAAGCCAGCATCTGCACGGCCTCGGGGCTGCCCACCACCGCCACCCGGCCCGTCATGGCGCCGCTCTTCACCGTCTGCTCGTAGCTGCGCAGCTCGTCCTCGAGCGCCTGATGAGCGGGCTCCGGGGCGTCCTGCCCTGTCTCCAGGAGCGCGGCGGCCTGCCTGGCCACGTCCCGCGCCTGCTCACGGCCCTTGATGCGCTCCGTGCGCCGCTCGAGCGCCGAGCGGACCTTGGCCCGCAGCACGCGCAGGTCATCGAACGGCTTGAGGATGTAGTCACTGGCCCCGGCCGCGAAGGCGGCGATCACCGACTCCGAGCTGGCGTAGCCGGTGATCATCATCGCCTCCAGCGTGGGCTGGAGCCGACGGGCCTCGGCGATGAGCTCGATGCCGCTCATCTGCGGCAGGTTCTTGTCGGTGATGAGGACGTCGATGCGCTGGGACTCCAGCAGCGGCAGGGCCTCCTCGGCGCTGGTGGCTTGGGTGACGACCAGGTCTGGCTCGCGCGCCAGCAACCGGCTGCACACGTCCAGCACGACGGGCTCGTCATCCACTACCAATACGGTCGAGGCGAGTGTCCCCCCACCCGCTGCCTCATCCTCCGTTTCGAACGGCAGATCCATTGGGGGAGAGATTCGCACAGCTTGCAGGTAACTTCGAGCGACGAGAGAAGACGACCTATGCTGTAGGTGTGAGCTTTGCCGACGCCCTGGCGGAGAACCGGATCCCCCCTCGGGTTGGAGACGTGCGCCTGAGGTACGAGGAAGGGCGCATGGTAGGGCAAAGCCTGCCGCCCACCGTCAGCCAGCGCCTGCTCCCCGAGCTGTGCATCATGCTGGCGGCCTTGTGTGCGCTGTGCAGCCTCACCCTGCTGGTGGTGGCCCCCAGCCGATACGGGGGGCCGGTGGGGCTGGGGTTGGTGGCCACGGCCTTCATTGGGGCGGCGCTGAAGCTCGAGGCCCGGCTGGGGCGCCGGCGGTTCGTCCTGCACTTCGCCACGGAGACGCTCCGGCTGGAGCGCCTGACCTGGGCCCCCTCGGCGACCCGGCTGGAGACCATCCCCTTCGACGACGTGACGGCCGTGGACGTGTTCGAGCACCCCCCCGGGCGCTACTTCATCCGCGTCACGTGGAAGGCTGTGCCCAAGAAGGGGCGCCCGAAGGAGCAGCGCGAGGAGCGGACCGCAGTCCTGGTGGATCAGGTCCGCCCCAGCGAGGTGGAGACGATGTGGCGCGTGCGCCGCATGCTCCACAACGCCTTCGGCCTCAAGGCATCGGCGCCTTGATGAGGGAAATCTCGATCTCCGTCCCCTCCCCCGGCACCGAGGAGAGCTTGAGCTTGCCGCCGTACTGCGTCACCAGCTCGCGGCAGATGGAGAGCCCCAAGCCCGTGCCGATACCCACCGGCTTGGTGGTGAAGAGTGGCTGGAACACCTTCTCCTGCAGCTCGACGGGGATGCCACAACCGTTGTCCGCCACGGTGATGATGACGTTGTGGTCCTGCGTGGCCCACCGCACGTCGATCTTCCCTTGCCGGCCAATGCCCTCCATGGCCTGAGCGGCGTTCACCACGAGGTTGAGGATCACCTGGCAGAGCTTCACCGGGCCGAACAGCACGCGCACGGGATCGCCGTTGCTCGTCAGGCGGGCGCGATCGCGAACCTCGGCGCGCGCCAGCTTCACGGCGAAGGAGACCACTTCGGAGATCTCCGCGGCCTGCTCCGTCTCATCGCCGCGCGCCTGCGCCTTGAGCCCATGCGCCACCTGCCGCAGGTGCTCGGTGCCCGTCACCAGGTCCCCGATGAGCGAGGGCAGATCCTTCACCGTCTCCGATACGCCCCGGTCCGGATCCTGGGCCAGGTGCTTGTTCACGTACTCGATGACCTGATCGATGTCGCGGCGCAGCGCGGCCACGTTCTGCGAGAGGTAGCCCACCGGGCCCATCAGCTCATGGGCAATGCCGGCCGTCACCTGCCCGAGCGTGGCCAGACGCTCGGCCTTCATCATCCGGCTCTCCACCTCGCGGATCTTCAGCTCCAGGCGCGCGATCTTCAGCGCATCCTCGAGCGCCGCGAGCATCTCCGCGCGATCCCACGGCTTGACGAAGTAGCGCGTCACCTGGCCGCGGTTCACCGCGTCCACCACGGCCTGCAGGTCCGCGTAGGCGGTGACGAGCATGCGCTTGGCGTCGGGCGCCAGCGTGCGCGCACGCTCCAGCAGCTCCACGCCGCTCATGCCGGGCATGCGCTGATCGGAGATGACGACGCCAATCTCTCCGCGCCGCTGCTCCAGCATCGCCAGCGCCTCGTTGGGCGAGGAGCAGCGGAAGATGCGGAAGCGTTGCCCGAAGTTCGCGTCAAACACCCTCAGGTTCAGGGCGTCGTCGTCACAATAGAGGACTGCGGGAAGATCGTACGGGCTCATGGATGGGGTTCCGGCCCGGGCGGAGGAGTAACCCGGTGAGGATGACGACAGGATACCGCTACCACCCGCCAGCGCATCCCCCTCCCCTTCACATGCTCGCGGGAGTGATCACTGATCGTGACGCGCCGCGTCTCAAGCCCCGCGTACCCCGCCGAAACGGTCCGTGCGAAGCACGGCCGCTGGCTCAGGAGCGGAGCAGCAGCGCCTCAGCGCTCGTTGCTACCGGACTCGTGCAGCGCACGGGCCCTGTGCTGCACGGCGCCCTCGAGCGAGAACTCCACAGCCTCGAGAGAGCGGAACTCGCCACTGGGCAGCCCCGACATCAGCGTGAGGAGCTCGGCGGGAGCGGCGTTCTCTCGGGCCACCAGAACCAGATGCTCCCGCGAGAGCGGGAACACCGCGCCCTGGAGCGCCTGCCGCAGCGAGGATGCGAGCGAAGGGGCCGGCTTCGCACGTGCCCCCAACCCACCATCGCCTTCGGTGGACCGGGCCCGTGTCATGTCGTCGTTCATTGAGGAGAAGTTAAGCAGGTGACGGCTCGATTGCGGGCTTTTTTCATCGCCCGGAGAGCAGGCAACCCAGCAAGCCCTCCACCGGCAGTCCCGTTGCTACCCCACCTTCCCACCTCACCGTATCTCTACGGACACGTGGAAGGAGGCGGTGATGGAGAAGAAGGACAAGAAGGACAAGGGCTACGTGGAGCACATCGATCACGTCCAGGCGACCCGGCCGGAGCCATGGCCTGGCATCCAGGGCCGTTCGAAGGAGCACGAGGAGGAGCTGCCCACCGGCACGCCGCGCGAAGTGCAGGCCGACGTCACCGAGGCCCAGCGCCGTCTCGAGCGCGACATCGACGAGGAAGACGAAGAGACCCGGAGCTGAGTTGCTGAGAAGCACCGGGCCCAGCCGGGCCGCCACGCGCGTGAGCATGGCGGCCCTGCTTCGGGACTAGAACAACAGGCGCATCGGGTGCTCGAGCAGCGTCTTGAACTCGCGCAGGTACTCCGCGCCGATGGCGCCGTCGATCACGCGGTGATCGCACGAGAGCGTCACCGTGAGGATCTTCCGCACGAGGATCTGCCCGTCACGCACCACCGGCTTGTCCGCCACCGCGCCCACCGCGAGGATGGAAGCCTGCGGCGGGTTGATGACGGCCACGAACTGGTCGATGCCGTACATGCCCAGGTTGCTCACCGTGAGCGAGCCACCGGTGTACTCGTCCGGCTTGAGGGCCCGCTTGCGGGCGCGCTCGGCCAGCTCGCGGGACTCGGCGGAGATCGCCGAGAGGCCCTTCTGGTCCGCATCCCGGATGATGGGCGTGATGAGCCCCTCCTCCAGCGCCACCGCGATACCCACGTCCGCCGTGGCGTACTGCAGGATCTTGTCGCCCTGCAGAGACACGTTGATCTTCGGGTAGCGCTTCAGCGCGATGGCCGCCGCCTTCACGATGATGTCGTTGACGGAGACCTTGGACTCCAGTGCCTTGGCCTCCTCGCGGATCTTCATCGCCGCGTCCATCTCCACGTCCACCGTCAGGTAGAAGTGGGGCACGCCGGGCTTCACCTCGTTCATGCGCTGGGCGATCACCTTGCGCATCGACGAGATCGGCACCACCTGCGGCTCGGGCCGGACGCCCGGAGCCGCACGCGCCGCCTTGGCCGGAGCCGCCGCCGGAGCCTGCTTCGCGGGCACGCCCTGAGCCAGCGCCTGCTCGATGTCACGCTTCACGACGCGGCCGAGCGGACCCGAGCCCTGCAGCGCAGCCAGGTCGATGCCCCGGTCCTTCGCCATCCGCTTCGCGAGCGGGCTGGCCCGGACACGGCCACCCTTCGAAGCCGCAGGAGCCGCTGCGGGCGCGGCAGCCTTGGGCGCCTCGGCCTTGGGAGCCGCAGGAGCAGGAGCCGCCGCAGGCGCGGGTGCGGAGGCCTGAGGCGCGGAAGCCGCCGCCTTGCCGCCCTTGCCCGCGATGAACGCGATGGGAGCGCCCACCTTCGCCATCTGGTTCTCGCCCACGACGATCTTCGCGAGCGTGCCGTCCTCGTAGGACTCGATCTCGAGGTTGGACTTGTCGGTCTCCACCTCGGCGATGGCCTCACCGGACGACACCTTGTCGCCCACCTTCTTGAGCCACTTGATGATCTTCCCCTCGGTCATCGTCGGGGAGAGCGATGGCATGGGGACCGGGATCCCCTCACCGCCCGCGGCCGGAGCAGAAGCAGCCGGGGCTGCCGGAGCCGGAGCCGGAGCGGGCGCGGCGGCCGGAGCCTTCGGAGCGGCGGGAGCAGGCGCGGAGGCCGCACCGGCCTCGACCTTCTCGCCCTTGGCGCCCAGGTAGGCGATGGGGGCACCGACCTTGGCCATCTGGCCTTCGGCCACGGCAATCTGGAGCAGAACGCCGTCGTCGTAGGCTTCGATCTCGAGGTTGGACTTGTCGGTCTCCACCTCGGCGACTGCCTCACCGGAGGAGACTTTGTCCCCCACCTTCTTGAGCCACTTGACGATCTTCCCCTCCGTCATGGTCGGGGAGAGCGACGGCATCTCGATGGGCTTGGCCATACGTCTCAGGCTCCCTCTCGGTAGAGGACCTTCTTCACCGCGGCGATGATCTTCGCGGCGTCCGGCTGGGTCGCGTTCTCCAGGTTCGTGGCGTAGGACATGTTCACGTCCAGTCCCGTCACGCGCTGCACCGGCGCGTCCAGCTCGTCAAACGCCTTGGACTGGATGATGTCCACCACCGAGGCGCCCACGCCCGCCAGCGACCAACCCTCCTCCACGATGACGGCGCGGTTCGTCTTGCGCACCGTGGCCAGGATGGCCTCCTCGTCGAGCGGCCGCAGCGTGCGCAGGTCGAGGATCTCCGCGGAGATGCCCTCCTGCTCCAGCTGCTGCGCGGCCTGCTCGGCGAAGTAGTACATGCGGCTCCAGGTGATGATGGAGACGTCCTTGCCCTCGCGCTTCACGTCCGCCTTGCCGATGGGGACGACGTGCTCGCCCTCGGGCACCTCGCCCTTGATGGCGTAGAGGCGCTCGCCCTCGAACATGATGACGGGGTTGTCATCGCGGATGGCCGACTTGAGCATGCCCTTGGCGTCCGCGGGCGTGGCCGGGGCAATCACCTTGAGGCCCGGGAAGTGGGCGTAGTTGGCTTCGAGTGCCTGGCTGTGCTGGCTGGAGAGCCGGCCGCCCGCGCCACCCGGGCCGCGGAACACGATCGGGCAGCGCAGCTGGCCTCCGGACATGTGCCGCAGCTTGGCCGCGTTGTTGACGATCTGGTCCATCGCCAGGATGGCGAAGTTCCACGTCATCATCTCCACGATGGGACGCAGGCCCACCATGGCCGCGCCCACGCCCAGGCCGGCAAAGCCCAGCTCGGAGATGGGCGCGTCGATGATGCGCGCGCTTCCAAACCGATCCAGCAGCCCCTGGGACACCTTGAACGCGCCGTTGTAGCGGCCCACTTCCTCACCAATGAGGAAGACGTTGGCGTCGCGCTCCATCTCCTCGGCGAGCGCCTGGTTCAGCGCCTCGCGGTACATCAACTCGGGCATCGTTGGCTCCGACTCGTCAGCTCGTGTGTGAATAAGAGGTTGAGGCACGGCGCGCAGCTAGCGCGCCAGCCCGGCCTTCTTGTCCTCGCGCTCGGCCTGCTGGCGAGGCTCCAGATCCCACGTCACCTTCAGCTCCTGCCCCGAGGGGTACGAAGGCCACTTCACCTTCGTCCCGAGCACGCGCTCGCGCGGGCGCACGTCCTCCTCGCCCGGCTCCACGATGGTGTCGCGCCACAGCTCCTCGAGGCTGGGCTCGGGCGACTCGTCGGCGAACTTCACCGCCGCGTCCACCTGGGCCTTGATCTCCTCGTCGATGGCGTCGAACTCCGCCTCCGTGGCGAGCTTGTTCTTGATCGCGTACTCCTTGAGCTTCGGAATCGGATCGTTCTTGCGCTCGTGCTCCACCTCGTCCTTGGAGCGGTAAACGGCGGGGTCCACCACGGAGTGGCCGCGGAAGCGGTACGTGTTCGCCTCCATCAGCACGGGACCCTTGCCCGCGCGGCAGTACTCGACGGCGTCCTTCACCGCCTCGTACATCTTCAGGCAGTCCATGCCGTCCACGGCCTCGCCGCGCATCTTGTAGGCCGACGCGCGCTTGTAGATCTCCGGCTCCGCCGACACGCGGCCAATCGCCGTGCCCATGCCGTAGCGGTTGTTCTCGCAGATGTAGATGACCGGCAGCTTCCACTTGACCGCCATGTTGAACGTCTCGTGGAAGGCGCCCTGGTTGGCCGCCGCGTCGCCGAAGAAGCACACCGTGACGCGATCCTCGTTGCGGTAGCGGCTGGCGAACGCCATGCCGGCGGCCAGCGGAATCTGCCCGCCGACGATGCCGTAGCCCCCGTAGAAATGGTGCTCGATGTCGAAGATGTGCATCGAGCCGCCCTTGCCCTTGCTGTAGCCGGTGCCGCGGCCGAACAGCTCCGCCATCACCATGCCCGCATCCGAGCCACGGGCCAGCGGCTGACCGTGGTCACGGTAGCCCGAGAGCATGTAGTCGTCCGGACGAAGCGCCTCATTGGTGCCTACCGCGACGGCCTCCTGGCCGATGTAGAGGTGGCAGAACCCGGCGATCTTCTGCTGCTTGTAGGCCTGGTCCGTGCGCTCCTCGAAGCGGCGGATGAGGTACATCTTCCGGTGCATCGTCAACAGCAGGTCTTTCGAGTACTTGCTGGCCACCGCGAGCTGCCTCCCTGAAAGGGTCCCCCGCCAGGTACCAGCGGGGCTTGAAACGCCGTGCGCCTCATAGCGCGCGGCAGTGGGACTTCAAAGTCAAAGTATGGCTTAGGCGCACCGCGTCATGTTCCACCCGTGAAGTGAGGAATGGAGACGACGGCCTCCAAAAGCTGCACCGGGCGGCCGGAGTGGTCCGTTGCCAGGTGAATGACCGTCGCCTCGGGGAAACGCTGCAGGTAGTCATTGACGTGGGTGGGCTCGTTGTCAAAGGCAGCAATCACCTGGCCGAGCGTGCCCAGCCGCGCGTGGGCGTCGCGCTTGAAGGCGTCGTCGTTGTCGCGAAGGGCGGGCTTCATGATGAGGTGAGTGGCCCCCTCGCCCGGGAGCGCCAGGCCGCAGCGGCGCATGGCCCCTACCGTGCCCTCGCGCATCCCCTCGTGGCGCCCCGTGACGTAGATGAGCTGGGCGCCCGTGCCCACCACGGCGTACGTGAAGGCCGCCGCGCCATCGATGGCAACGTCATCCAGGCAGTACTCACTGGTGAAGAAGCGCTGCGCCCAGAAGGCACGGGCCTCGGCGTAGAGGGCCTCGACTTGCTCGGCGGCCAAGCCGCAGTTGCGCATGGCCACCTTCATGTCCCACCCGCTGGTCCAGTGAGCGACGCCGCAGGCCTCCAAGGTGGTCAGGCCTCGGGCCGAGCCGAACTCCCGGAGGATGCGCGCCTGCCGGGGGCGGTTGTCGAAGAGCGTGGAGTCCAGGTCGAACGCCAGCACAGCCTTCGCGCCGAGCGAGCGGGCACGCGCCAGAATTCCGTGGAGCGTGTGCTGCCAGCCCTCACGGATGCGGCTCTTGAAGTCGTCGTAGGCCATGAGGCTCCGAGGATATACGCGGCTCGGGGCCGCTATGCCGGGAAAGCCGCTCGGACGGCTGGGTGTCCGTAGCCAGGGCAGAAGAACGTGGGGTGGCTTCAGCACGGGCCGGGCAGATTTTGACCCGTCTGACGCAACTCCTTGGGAGTAATCCCGAAAATCCCGATGTCACTTCACTTCCGGAAATCGCTCCCATGACCAAGATCAACTCCTCCGTCGCGGGTCCCATCCTCACCCCCAGCCAGCCGACGCTGCCGTCGCCCACCCTGCCCCGTCCTGTGCCGCTGCCGCTTCCTCCGCCGAAGCCGGGCACGCTGGACAAGTTCCTCACGCCGGTGCGCTCGCAGCAGCTGGCCAACACCCAGGGCAGCCAGCTCGACACCATCCAGAAGGGGCTCAAGAGCGGCGCCCTGACCGAGAAGGAGGCCTCGAAGCTCCTGAGCCAGCAGGCGAAGATCGCCGGGACCACCGCCCGCGCTGGCGCCGACGGCGTGATCACCGCGAAGGAGGCCGCCAACATCCGCCGCCTGCAGACCCAGGCGGGGCTCGACGCGTTCGCGGCCACCCATAACCGAGCGCGCGGCACGGCCGGTGACCCCACGGCCAAGGCGCAGGCCTCGCAGATTGGCCAGATTGCCCAGGGCGTGCGGAACGGCTCCCTCACCGGCGCCGAGGCCAACACGCTGCTCACGGACCAGGCCGACATCGCCCAGACCGTCGCCGACGCCAAGGCCGATGGTGAAGTGGACTTCATCGAGGAGCAGATGGTGAACATCCGCCAGGATGCGGCCTCGTACGAGATCGGCAAGGAGAAGCTCGACGGCGAGAAGGCCCCGCACGCCAAGCGCCTCAACTTCCCCGTCGTCTTCTAAAGAGACGCGCCGCCCGCACAGCCGCACAGGAGGCCATCCTCGCTTGGCGCGGGGATGGCTTTCGTCATTCATGGCGCCAGTTCAGGACTTGATGCGCTCGCGCCAGGCGGTGGCGGCAGCACGGTCCGCAGCCAGGATCCGCTGCACGTCTTCGCGAGCGGCGGCCTCGGCCTCCACGCGCGGCATGCCGCCCAGGAACTCCCGGATGGCCGCGCGCTCCTCGAAGAGCGACTGCGCGGCCTCGGACATCGTGGGGACATCCATCGGGGGGCGTGGCTTCTTGTGGCCCATGCAGCCTCCGGTCTATCCCGAAGGTCTGACAGGGGAAAAGCCACGCGGGGTGAGTGGACCTCAAGGGTCCTCCTCGCGATTCTCACCTTGCACGTAGGGCCGCTGGTGCCTTCGCCTCAGCGCCGGAAGCGAGCGCTGAGCTCCGCCTCGAAGGCCGCGACATCGTGGTAGTAGCGCTCGACGTCCGCCTTCATCTGAGGCTGCGTGTAGGCTTCGGGCTGCGGGTTCTCGATGACGTCGAGGATGACCTTCGTGGCGTCCTCGACGCTCTGCGCCCCGGGCAGCGTGCGGGAGTCAGGGCCGCCTCCCAGCGCGTTGCTGCCGAACTCCGTGGCCACCACTCCCGGCATCACCACGCTCACCATGATGCCCGGGTGCGACTGCTTCAGCTCCAAGCGCAGACACGCGGTGAGCCCGTTGAGCGCGTGCTTGGCCGCGCTGTACGCCGAGCGGAAGGGCGCCAGCGGTAGCCGCGCCAACCCGCTCGACACGTTCAGGATCTGCCCCGCGTTGCGCGCCTTGAAGTGCGGCAGCACCACCTGCATGCCGTAGAGCGCGCTCTTCACGTTGTCCCGCATCATGACGTCGAGGTCCTCGTCCGTGAGCTCCGACACCGGACGGGTGATGCCTCGCCCAGCGTTGTTCACCCAGACGTCGATGCGGCCGAAGCGCTGCAGCGCGGCGTCCCGCAGCCGTTCCATGTCCGCACGCTGGGTGGCATCGGTGACGACGGCGATCGCCTCCTTCCCCGAGCGGGCCGCAACCGCCTCCAGCTCCGGCTGACGGCGCGCCGCCAGCACCAGCTTCGCCCCCTTCTCTCCCGCCTGACGCGCCAACTCCGCACCAATGCCCGAGCTCGCTCCCGTGATGACGATGACCTTGTCCATGATGACCACTCCCAGCGAGGGCCCTCGCCTTCAGGCATGAGGGCGTTGACTCGTGCCCCATAACCGAACGCCTGGGTGACCGCGACTCTCACGGCAGTCGCCCCTCACTTCATCAGCTGGCACCTGCCTCTTCCTCCGCGCGCGCTGTCTGCTTCTGACCGAATGTGGCGACAGCTGCTCGCAGGATTTCCTCGGACAAGGCGTTGTCGTCCACCGCGCGGGCGAGAACCAGCGCTCCCACCATCCCAGACATGGTGGCGATGGCCTTCTCGCGCCGCGCTGCCTTGGACCGTCCTGGAACGAGGCCGGTCAGCAGATCGATCATGGAGCGAAGCCCGGCCGTGACCGTGCGGCGCACCGTGGAGCTTTGACGAACCGTCTCCCCCCCAAGGCTCGCGAAGAGGCAGCCCTTGCTCGGGTTGTCGCGGTGCCGCGTCGACAGGTACTGGGAGACCAACAAGGCCAGCGGCTCATCCGAAGACTCGGCGACGTACTTGTTCCATTTCTTGAGGGTCCCGGCCATCGCTTGCTCGCAGGCCTGCGCGGCGAGGTCATCCTTTGACTTGAAGTGACCGTAGAAGCCTCCGTGCGTCAGGCCGGCCGCCTTCATCAGATCGGCCACCCCGATGCCGTCGAACCCCTTCTCGCGGAAGAGTTCTCCGGCCACTTCGATGATGCGGGCGCGGTTCGCCTCCGCCTGCTCTCTCGACACCTTCATCTCGTCCTCCACCCCAGGAACGCTTGACAGCTTACATGATAACCGACATGAATAGACACATTCATGATGACCGTCATTTAACGCGCTTTTTTGCCGGGCGCGTCCTTCATGGAGGCTCACACGCGCATGGAAGCCCTCTCCTCCTCCTCGCCGTACGCGCTGGCCCGCCCCAGCGCCCGCCCAGCCCTCGTCCTGCTGATCCTCTGCTCGTCGGTGTTCATGGCCGCGCTGGACATGTTCATCGTCAACATCGCGCTCGATGACATCGGCCGCGACGTCGGCCAGGCGTCGCTGTCGGACCTGAGCTGGGTCCTCAATGGCTACACCATCTTCTATGGCGCACTGCTCGTGCCCGCAGGCCGGCTCGTCGACCGCTACGGCCGCAAAGCAGGCTTCCTCGTGGGGCTCGGGCTGTTCACCCTCGCCAGCCTTGGCTGCGCGCTCAGCAACAATCTGACGTGGCTCGTCGTGTTCCGGTGCCTTCAGGCCGCCGGGGCCGCCGTGTTGACTCCCGCGAGCATGGGGCTCGTGTTGACGGCCATGCCCCCCGAGCAGCGGGCCCGCTCCATCCGCATTTGGGCCTCGAGCTCGTCCCTTGCGGGCGCGGCAGGACCCGCCATCGGCGGACTCCTCATCGATTCCTCCTGGCGATGGATCTTCGTCATCAACCTTCCCATCGGCGTGGCTGCGGCCATCGCCGCGTTCCGGTTCCTTCCGAATCCTCGGCCGGAGTCCTCGTCGCGGCTCCCCGATCTCCTCGGCGGCGCCATCCTGATCGTGGCGACCGGCGCGCTGGCGCTCGGGCTCGTCAAGGCCCCCGACTGGGGCTGGACCTCGATCCCTACCCTGCTCTCCTGCGCCGTGGTGGCAGTGGGCTCCGTGGCGTTCCTCGTCCGATCGGCGCGCCACCCCTCTCCAGTGCTCGACCTCTCGCTGCTCCGGCACCGCGTCTTCGCCTGGTCGAACGTCTCCGCGTTCCTCTTGTCCGTCGCCTTCGGCGCCGAGCTCCTCTCGGTCATCCTGTTCCTGGAGCAGCGCTGGCACTGGTCCGCCCTGGAGACGGGACTGGCGATTGCCCCCGGCCCCTGCATGGTGCCGATCTTCGCCGCCGTCAGCTCGAGGCTGAGCAAGCGCTTCCGCCCTGGGAGCATCGCCGCGCTCGGAACCCTGATGCTGGCCGCAGGTCCGCTCCTGCTGCTCTCCAGCGCCAACGCCTCCTCGACCTTCGCCGTCTCCGTGCTCCCAGGATGGCTCGTCATCGGCGTCGGCATGGGACTGGCGCTCCCGACGATCTTCGCGTCGGCCACCGTCGAGTTGCCCCGGGATCAGACCTCGACGGGAAGCGCCGTCGTCAACATGGCGCGACAGATGGGCTTCGTCATCGGAACGAGCGCTTTCGTGGTCATCCTCGGCAGCGGCGCGGCGCCCCTGGATCCGGACCACACCTTCAGGAACGTGTGGTGGTTCTCGGCGGCCACGGGGCTCGTTGCCACTCTGGCCGCACTTGGCATCAACCGTCCCACGCCCACGACACCCAGCGCCTCGTCGAGCGCCTCATAGCCCTCACACGGGCTCGATCGTGAAGCGCTGAGTCACTTCGGGCGGAATGCGCACGGGCCTCCCGGTGGACGTGGACACGTAGGCCCACTGTGTCTGGGCCTGGACCAGCACCTGCCCGTCCGCCACCCGCCGGATGAAGGTCTGCCGCGTCGCCGTCACGGGGCTCTTCGCCACCACGCGCGTCTCCACCTCCACCTCGTCTCCCGCGAGCGCCGGGCGCAGGTAGTCCACCTCATGCCGGCGCACCACGAAGACGGCGCCCAGCTGCCGGTAGACCTCCAAGCTCAACCCCACCGCCTCGGAGTGAGCCACGGCCACGTCCTGGATCCACCGGACGTAGACCACGTTGCTCACGTGCTGGAGCTCATCGAGATCCTGCGCGGTCACCGGCAGGCGGATGGAGAACGGCAAGGCGGCACCTCCCGGGCGGCAGCATAGGGAATCCCTGGAGCCAGGAAGGAAAAAAGCCCCGGCGGCACTGCTGCCACCGGGGCTTCTCACGCATTCACCGCACGGCTCGGCTCAGGGCTGGAAGCGGCCCGTCACCGCCATCGCCGTGTGGTACACCGGGCGGAGCATGTACGGCCTGCCCGGATCCGTCCCCTGCTCGAAGAGCGCCGACACCTGGAGGTGGTAGTGCTTGCCTGGCACCAGCACGCCGGGCGGCATCCGGAGCTGGGTCTGGTCCGTCGCGAGGTTCGTCACCGTCACCCGAGAGGTACTCCCCGTGCTCGTGGCGTAGAGCTCATACACGCGCACCGAGTACGAGGTCGGAGTTCCCAGGCTCGGAGCCGTCCAGCTCATCAGCGGCGTCTCGCCCACACCCGTGAGGACGTCCCAAGCCAGCGCGCCATTGAGCCGCAGATCCCGAGGCGGCCCCACCAGCGGGATGATCGGACCGTTCCCCACGGGCTGCTGGGCGTACGTATACGCCGAGTAGATGCGCGGCGTGGACGAGCCTCCGCCCTCCAGCGGCACCGAGTAACGGACCCGCGAGGTGGTCTGGGCCGTGATGAACTGGGACCAGTTGGCAGGATAGGGATTGCCATACGTGAACGTGGGGGCAACGTCTCCCAGGCCCGCGCCGAAAGTCGCCAGCACCAGGTCCGGCCAGCCCGCGTAGGAGCCAAACTGGTCGTAGCCCGGCAAGATCCCAAGGTTCAGAGTGGTGGTCCCCGCAGTCGCGGAGGGGTGCCCCGCCAGAGCCAGGGCCTCGAACGAGGCGGCGCGGTAGTCCACCACCCGGCTCACGAGCGGCAGCGGCGCCAGCGTGCCGCTGAGCAGCAGCGTGCTCGGATTCGGGCCCGTCAGCGAGTTCGTCTGGAAGCTCCGCTGAACCTCCTGGAAGGTCATCCCCGTGGCCGCATCCGTGCGGCTCACCAGCTGGGTGGCATACAGCACGTCCCCGCGAGACGCGTCGATCCGGGCCGCAGGAGTCCCGCAGTTCTGCATCGAGTACAGGTAGTCAATGGTGAAGTTGAAGGAGGTCTCGCCGTCGAGGTCCTCCGGGAAGAACGGAGTGGAGCAGCTCGTCGCCGAGAAGTAGCCAAGGCCCGTGCTCGCCGAGCTGAGCTGGAAGTCATCGCCGCCCTGCCAGGGATTCAGCCCGGAAACCTGCATCTGGAGCTGGGTCGTCTCCGGCTCGATCACCGTGTCATGGCGGCCCAAGTCGGCCCGGCTCAGATCGAGCATCCGGCTGTGGGCCCACAGGTACGAGCCCCCGAACCGGAGCAGGTAGGGCGTGCGATCGACGTTGGGGATGATGAACGTGCCGCTGGCGTCACCGCTCCCCGGCCGCCAGGTGTAGCTCGCGCCATCCGTGCTCGGCACCCACGCGCCCAGCGTCACACCCGACAGATTCACCGGAACCGTGAGGGTGCTGCCATCTGGCCGGACGCGGTAGGAGTTGCGCATACCTGACACCGTCAGGGCGCCGCACGAAGAGCCCGCGCGCGGGGCGATGGAGAACTGCTGGTGCGTCACGGCGCCCCAGGCATCCGCGATGGCCGCCGTCACGGTGATCGGCCCATTGAGGCACGCGGGCGCCCTCCAATCCACCTCGCTCGCGGTGCTGGTACCCCGGGTGGCCAGGATGGAGCCCTGGCTCGCGGTCCAGGAGAAGGTCAGCGGCGTGGACTCGGGATCATGCGCGGTGAGGCCCATCGTCACCACCTCGCCACCGCCCGCCTGCTCGGAGCTCTTGAAGGTGCTGTCGATCTGAGGCGCCACGTTGGCCTGCGACGGGGTCCCAGCCAGCAGCGATAAGGAGCCCGTGGTCTGGCCTCCCCGGCCATCCGAGACGGTGACGGTGAGCGTGCAAAAAACAGGACCGGGGGGAGGCTGCGACAACAAGGTGAACCGGGGCGTGGCCACGAGGCTGTCCTCGAAGCGACCCGGGCAGTTCGCGCTCCACGTGTAGCTCAGGGCGTCGCCGTCCGGCTCGGAGGCGACGACGGAGAGCTGCACGGGGACGTTGAGCGTGAGGATGGACGGCGTCGCCCGCATCTGGTTCACCCTCGGCCAGGTGTTGAAGCCCACCGTCACATTGGCATCGCCGCTCGCGCCGGGGCGCTGGACGCTGACGTTGACGCTCAGCCGGGCGCTCGTCCCCTTCGAGTCCGTCACCTCCAGGGTCAGCACCTGCGGGCCCTCGGCCGCCGGAGCCACCCAGCTCGTCGCGGAAGCAGACGGATTGCTGAAGGAGCCCGCAGTCGCCGTCCACGCGAAGGTGATCGTGTCCCCCGCGTTCTCGTCATGCGCGGTGGCCGTCAGCGTGATGGTGCCACCGGGCGACACCTGGTTGGCGGAGACCACCACCGAGTCGATCGTCGGCGGCACGTTCTGGTACGGAGGCGGCGGGTTGACCTGCTGGAGCAGGATGGCCACGCTCACCGTGCTGCCCGAGGCGATCGTGATCGGCCCCGCTTGCCCGGCGTAGAGCAACAGCCCGGCCGCGTCGTAGGCCTTGGCCTCGAAGATGCGGTCCAACCCCGCGGGGATTGCGAGAAGGGTGCCCTGCCAGGTGCTGCCCTGCAGGGACAGATCCATTCCAACGGGCGTGGGGATGCCAGGCCCACGGGCTTCCACGTGGACGCGGGCCACATCCGAGACCGCCAGCTCCTGCGGGAGCATGGCCTTGATCTCGGCACTGGCGTTCGGGTCCGGGGTGACGGGGTTTCCGCTGCCACCACAGGCCGCGAGCACTCCCAAGGCCAACACTGTGACGGCGAGCGAGACAGCCCGCCGGTTCGAGTTCCAAAGTGACACGAAGACTCCTCCTAAACGAGGCGCGCACCCTAGCACGTGCCCCTGATGCGGCTCACTCCACCGGGTGTAGGAAGGTCACGCACCAGTCAGGAGAAAGCGGGCCGAGGGGTGCGGGTTCCGCTGGAGGTTGCTCCGGGTCGGCTGGGCAAAGACGAACAGCCCGCCGGGCTCGAGCACCCGAGGAATTGCCTCGAACAGCGGGCGCCAGAGGAAGTTCATGCACAGCACGAGCTGGTAGGGCCCGGGGGGAAGCGGCGCCTCCTCCACGTCCACCCGCTCCACACGCAAAGGGACACCGGCCTGCCGCGCGGCCGCGGCGGCGCGCTCGAGCGCCACGTCCGAGATGTCCACGAGCGTCACATCCAGGCCACGCCTCGCGAGCTACAGGGCGTCATGCCCCGGCCCACCGGCCACCTCGAGCGCCCGCCCCGTGCTCGGCAGCCGGTCCGAGAGCGACTGAAGGAACCGGGACGGCTCCAAGCCCCCGGCCTGCTCCTGGTAGCGGGCATTCCACCGCTGTCGATCCGCCTCGGACACGGCGACGTGCCTCTCAGGCCGCCTTGCGGTACGGCTCGGGGTGCGGAGGCCGATCCGTCTGCTCGGGCGCGACGCGCAGCATGCGCTTGATGCCGTTGCGATCCAGCACCAGCCGCACCAGCTGCACGGACACCTTCTTCTGGTCCGCCTCGTCCGTGGTGAAGCGGAACGCCAGATCCACCTGGTAGCTCTTGGCGCCCTTCACCCGGCCCACCGAGAAGTCCTCCAGATCCACGTACTCCAGCGCCAGCTCCGGGTCGTCCATATCGCGCAGGAAGCGCTCCACGTTGAAGCGGATGATGTCCGTGACGCCCGTCAGCCGCCGGTCCGTCTTCGGCAGCAACTCCGCGTCCAGGACGATCTCCTTCTGGTAGCGGAGCACCGTCTCGGACAGCTCGCCCTGGGACACGGTGATGAAGTCGTCCAGGCAGCGCAGCTCGGCGATCTCCTTGGGCACCTTCACCGTGCGGCCGTAGTCCACGCGCTCCTCCAGCGTGCCCAGGCACTTCTTCGTCACCG
The DNA here is from genome assembly GCF_000737315.1 of Hyalangium minutum. Taxonomy (GTDB): domain Bacteria; phylum Myxococcota; class Myxococcia; order Myxococcales; family Myxococcaceae; genus Hyalangium; species Hyalangium minutum. The sequence continues at coordinate 127,286 of NZ_JMCB01000013.1, read as the reverse complement.
GATCCAAGATCTCCGCCATCCGGTCGTACAGGTGCATCGAGGCGAACTTGCTGAAGAAGCGGCGCAGCCCCTCCTTGATGCGGTCCTTCACCATGTAGCCCACCACGGCGATCAGCAGGAAGTTGAGGCTCTCCTGGGGGACGCCTCCCTGCCTCTGCGCGACGAAGAGCACCGCCGTGGCGAAGGCCATGGCCAAACCCGCCGCGATCGCGAACAGCACCTCCTCCCAGCCCTGGCGCTTCTGCTTCCTCCGCGCCGCCAGGAAGAGGATGTTCATGCAGAACTTCTTCAGGAACCCGATCCGGTGCATGTACTCCTCGTTGTCACCGGTGGGGCTCAGCACGCTGCGAAGCTGGTTCTCCTTGCGGTACGTCTCCTCGCGGATCACCGCCGCCATCAGCGCCTTGCGCGGCTCGATGTAGACGCCCGAGCGCGGCAGCGCATCCATCTCCGTCACGGCCTTGCGGAAGTACTGCTCCACCGTGAGGCTCATGTACTCGTCCACCAGACGCAGCGAGACGCGCGTCTTCTTCTGCAGCCTCAGCTCGCCCGTGGCCTTCTGCCAGCCCCGGAAGCGCTCCAGCACCTTCACCACGGATTCCTGTGACTGGAGGATGATCCGCTGCAGGTCCGCGTACTCGGCCTCGCCCAGCCCGGCGGCGCTGGGCGGCTCGCACCGCCCATCCACCAGCTTCACGAAGCGGCGCAGCGCCCCACGGAAGATGCAGCACAGGAGCTTGGCCTGGTAGACGACCTCCGCCTCCGTGGGCAGCCCCGTCCTCAGCCACGCCTCGAGCCGCATCAGCGGCGAGCCCTCCACCACCAGCAGCTCCTCCAGGCTCATCACCGGCGTGGTGAAGCGCACGTAGTTGTGGATGTCCGCGTAGAAGTCCGCCCGCGGGTACGTCTCCGCGTCGATGTTCAGGCTGTTCGGCAGGAACAGGAACATCTCGACGAGATAGCGCGTCTCGTCGTCGGCGCCCGACGGCTGGTACTCGAGCTTGATCTCGAACTGCTTCCGGTCGTGGACTTCCAACCGGTTCTGAAGCAGCGGGGCGGATTCCGAGGGCACGCAGGCATTTTACGTCACAACCCCGTCACACTGAAATCGCTCGGGCCTCGCAGCCGTCCGCCCCTGAACGCGCTCCCTCCCTCCGGCACTACCCTTCGGTGCCCGTCCGACGCGCCGGCGCGGCCACGGGGGCCGTTGGATCAGCAACGGCCTCCTTCTTCGCCTGGGGTTTGGCGTTCCACACCCGAGTGGCCAGCACGAGCCCTGCCACCGCCAGCGGCACCAGGGCGATGGGCCAGTTGCTCCAGTTGTTGATGTCCTTGGCGGCCGCGCCCGAGGGCAACAGCCTGCCGAGCAGCACGGACTGGAAGGCGGTGCCCGCGTAGACGGCGCCGTCGATGATGCCCACCGCCACTCCCGCGTTCTTCTTGCCGCCGAAGTCCATGCTGGCGGTACCCGACAGCATGCCGTGCACGCCGATGACGCACAGCGACATGAAGATGACCGTCCACCCCAGCAGCGGGGTGTTCAGCAGGAAGAGCGTGGCCACGGCGCCCAGCGTCATCCCACCATAGAGCACCGCCGATACGGGCCCGCGCCGAGAGTCGAAGATCTTGTCGGAGATGATGCCGGCGAACATGCCTCCGGTGATGCCGGCCACGCACAGCAGCATGCCCCAGTTGGACGCGACGAAGCTGTCGCCCATGCCGATGCCCTTCGCCAGCTTGGGGTACCACTGCATGATGGCGTTGCGCATGTAGCCGCTGCAGAACTCGATCAGCAGGATGACGATGATGACGGGGTTGCGGAGCATCTTGCCCAGCACCTCGAATGCCCCGAGCCGGGGGCCCGTCTCTCCCGAGGACGCATCCGCGGTGTCGAAGTCCGGGTGGCCCGTATCGCTCGGCGTGTCGCGGATGATGAAGAAGTCCAGCACCACGAAGGCGGCGAGGATGGCCGCGGGGATGAAGAACACCCAGTACGTCGGAGCCGCACGGGTGATCATCCGGCTCCAGTCATAGGCGAAGTAGACGCCCAGCGAGATGAGGATGCCGAACACGCCTCCCAGCGTCCCGCGCTCGCGCAGGTGGAACCACGCCGCGTTCACCTTGACGATGGAGACCGCGCCAAAGCTCTGGAAGTACATGTTCACCGCGTAGAGCACGGACAGCGTCCCCACCAGCCCGCCGGGAGGCTGCCAGTCCTGCGTCAGCACGGCGTGCACCACGAGGCCCATCAGCACGTTGCACACCGAGGAGCCCGCCGCCGAGATCAAGATCGTCCGGCGCCCGCCCCACCTGTCCGTCAGCGGGCCGTTGAGCAAGAACGCCACGCCGTAGACGATCGTGCCCCAGGCGAAGATGGTGCCGAAGTCCGCGTTCGAGGTGCGGCTGCCCAGCGCGCTGGTGGCCTCGTTGAGGTTGTAGCGCCCCATGTAGAGGAACGCGTACGTCATGCCCAGCGGGAACCAGTTGAGGAAGCGGCGGCGCTTGAAGGCCTCCGTGTGCCCGAGCTCGACCTTGGGCAGGCGCGCGATCACCAGGGAGATCGCTGCCAGCAGGATCAAGATCGGCAACAACTGTTGCAGCCACGCGGGCATCGACGACATGCGGAAGGACCTCGGCGGAGCGGAACGGAAACGGCTCGCGCACCCTATCCGGTCCCATCCTGGCGGCCAACCCGGGCGGTGAGCTATGGCTGCTCGGCCAGCAGGCGGGTGATGGAGATCTCCAGCTTCGCATCCGGCACCTCCCCCCGGCGGCAAGCGGCGAGCACCTCGGGCAGCGGGCGCCACTGCAGCCGCGTCCCCTCCTCTAAAGGAGAGCCATCCCCTTCCGGCTCATGGGCCTCCTTGCCCGTCACGTCCACCGCCGTGGGGAACACCTTCTCCGACAGGATGCCCGGCGCCACGAAGAAGCCCCCACCGAGCAAGCGGATCTCCTCGGGCTTCACCTCATAGCCGGCCTCCTCGCGCACCTCCTCCACCGCCCGGCGCCGCACCCCCTCCTCGCCCTTGTCCTCCAGTTCCATGACGCCGGCGACGAGCTCCTCCACGAGCAGGTAGCTCACCGGATCCGGCACCACCATCTCCTTGCCCTTGCGGAAGTACGCGGCGGGCCGGAGGTTCTTCCGGGTGAGCACCTCGAGGCCCGACGCACTGCGGCGGTAGACGAGCACCGCCACGGCGTCCAGCCGGGGCCTATCCACCACGTCCACCCGATACACCGGCGAGACGGATCCATCCTCCCGCCGGTTCTGGCACCGGAGCCTCCGGAGCCTCAAGAACCCCTCGTCACAGCGGGCGGTAGCCGAGAAATCCTCGATGATCTCGATATCCGTCACGGTTGTCTGCTTGCCCGACATGCCTGCCTCCCTGGTGGATTATTTCGGGGCTCCCGGGTCGCTTGCCCGTGATTCCCTGATCTCGTACCTTGCGGCGTCTCCCGCTGAGTCCCCTTCACGCAAGCCCCCCGGAACCACCTGATGAGTCGTGCCCTGATCGGCCCCCTCTGCGCTCTGGTCTTCGCCTCGTGCATGCCAGTTCTGGATGGCGAGGAGTACAACCTCGCCGGACAGGAAGTCCGCCTCACCCTCCTTCATACTGCGGACATCCACTCGCGGCTCATCCCGTATGACTTCGCGCCGCTCAAGACGGACACGGACCTGGGGCTGATCCCCGAGGCCGGCCCGTTCGGAGGCGCCACGCGCATTGCCGCGGTCGTCAAGCGCGAGCGCAACCGGGGCGATCGCGTGCTGCACCTGGACTCGGGCGACTGCTTTCAGGGCGCTCCCATCTTCAACCAGAACCTGGGGGAGGTGGAGTTCCGCTTCCTGTCGAACCTGCGGCTGGACGCCGCGGTGATCGGCAACCACGAGTTCGACGCGGGCGCGCAAAACTTCGTGCAGAAGGCTCGGGACTTCGCCACCTTCCCGCTGCTGGCGGCCAACTACTACTGGGACGTGCCCACTGACACCGAGAGTAACAACGGTGCCGCCCAGGTGTCCGCTCCGTACACCATCCGCATGGTGAAGGGCCTGCGGGTGGGCATCATCGGCATGGCCAACCTCTCCTCGCTCAACTCGATCGTGGAGGGCGGCAACTCCCTGCAGACCACCCCGCTGGAGCAGAACGAGGCGGCGCGCGCCTACGTGGACCTGCTGCGCCCGGTGACGGATCTCATCGTCATCGTCAGCCACCTGGGCCTCACCGAGGACCAGCAGGTGGTGCTCGGCTACGAGGCCTACTACGAGTATGAGCGCGCCAAGCCCTTCATCGACCGTGAGAACAACCCGTGGAAGATCCTCGAGTGGTCCGGCGAGGAGGGCAACCCCAAGTCCGTGGTGCGCGTGCAGATCCCCGGCGTGTCCGGCATCGACGTGATCCTCGGCGGCCACCTGCACGTGGTGCTCAACCCGCCGCAGAACATCACGGACCCGAGCGGCCGCAAGGTGCTCCTGGTGCACTCCGGCGCGTTCGCCAAGTACGTGGGCCGCCTGGACATGGTGGTGAAGGTGCCCTCGGAGGACAGCGTGGACGGCGCCGAGCTCGTCAGCCACGACTACCGCGCCTTCCCGCTGGACTCGCTCTGGTGTGACGACGCCATGCGCGCCTACTACGCGCAGAACTTCTGGGATCCGGGTCAGTTCGCCATCCAGCCCAACGTGCGCGCGGCCATCGAGGCGTGCCGTGAGCAGGAGGATCGGCGCACCACGGATCTGCTGCAGAAGTACATCCTCGCCATGGACTCCAGCCTGCAGCTGACGTCCATCTTCTCCTACGCGCCCCGGGACGTGGCCCGCCGCAACAACTCCACCGGTGGAGACTCGCCGCTGGGCAACATCGCGGCGGACTCCATGCGCAAGCGCCGCCGCGTGGAGGCGGAGATGGCCATCACCAACTCGCTGGGCATCCGCGACAACCTCTACGCGGGCGTGGTGACGCAGGAGGCCATGTTCAACGTGTTCCCCTTCGAGAACACGATCAACATCATGTACCTGTCCGGCGTGGAGATGCAGGAGATGTTCGACTTCGTGGCCGAGCGCTCCGCCGAGCGCGGCTGCGTCAGCCAGGCGCAGATCTCCGGCGCGCGCTTCACCATGGACTGCGCCCAGGTGCAGCTCAATGATCTGCGCATCGCCTGCGATCCCAACGACGGCGGCGTGGAGAAGTACTGCCCCAAGGATGGCCGAGAGGGCCACGCCCCGTGGCAGTGCCTGGAGGACCTGGACGGCTCGCGCTGCTGGGCGCACCCCGCCACCGGCGTCCAGATCAACGGCAAGCCGCTGGATCCCAACGGCACCTACCGCATCGCCACCAACGACTACATCGCCAAGGGTGGCTCGGGCTTCCGGGTGCTCAAGCGCAACACCACCCGCATCGAGACGGGCATCTCCCTGCGCGACTCGCTCATCGGCTACATGCAGGGCTTCTGCACCTGCGAGGACATCAACGAGGGCCGAGAGACGTCCAAGACGGGTGAGCGCTGCGGCACGCTGATCAACGGCCAGTGGGTGGTGGACGAGCAGACGAAGGGCTTCTGCAAGACGGCCCAGGAGTTCAAGAACGCGCTGAACACGCAGGTGGGCAGCTGCACCTGCCTGCAGACGCTGGGCAAAGCGGACGCCGCGGACTCCTGTGGTGTCACCGCCGAACAGCTGGCGAGCACCTGCAACGTCCCGACGGGCCCGTACACCGGCCGCTGCAGCTGCCGGGATGCGCTGGCGGGCACCAACCCCACCTGCGGCACGATCACGCCGCAGCTTCGCAGCTACTGTCAGAACCCAGCGGCCATGCCGATCGCGAACGCGGTCGAGGATGCGCGCATCGGGCGGAGGGTCAAGTGATGAAACGCTGGCTCCTTGTAGCGGCCCTGGGGGCCGCAGGCTGCTACTCCGCGGACGGCAACATCTCCGCGGAGAACACCAACCCGTCGGGCCTCAGCTCCTTCAAGGTGGACGTGAAGAGCCTGAAGGCCATCGACAAGACCACGGGGGCCTCGTCGGCGCTGACGCTGGTGGGCTCCTGCCTGGCGCGCTACGACAACAACCCAAACGCCGTCCCCGCGGCGGAGAAGGGCACGGCCAGCTGCCCCTACTCCATCCCCAAGGGCCCGGTGGACCTCGAGCTGGCCATCACCGCGCTCAACAGCAAGGGCGAGCCGCTCAACACCTTCACGGGCCCTGTCTCCTTCCGCGTCACCCCGGGCGATCTCACCGGTACCTATGATCGCCGGTGGACGATGCTCACCGACGGCGTGGGCACCGGCACCGTCCGCGTGTCGCACCTCTATGGAGACGTCCGCGCGTGGGTGCAGCACGAGCCGCCCCAGGTGGACTTCTTCGACGGTGGCGTGGCCGGAGATCCCAGCCTGCTGCCGCCGCCCAACAGCGGTCCGTACAGCTACGCCACCGGCCTGACGGCGCCCATCGCCTTCGAGGAGCCCACGCTCGGGAAGATCCAGGAGCCGGAGGATCCGGGCAACAACCGGAACTCGCCGTTCGCCGGCCAGTTCCTCACGGTGGGCCGTAAGCCGGAGTCCGGCTCGCCGCTCGTCCAGAGCTGCCCTCCCGGCTACGACGCGCGGGATCCGTCGAAGAAGGATCCCAATGACGGCAAGCTGATGACCATGGTGGTGACGGGCCTGGATCCCGGCGGCTTCTTCGTCACGGACATGACGGCATGCCGCGTGCGCGAGTTCACCGGCGCGGGCTCCAACGTCCGCACCCCCGAGCCGGACGGCTTCCTGCCGGGGACCTACGGCTCCATCTACATCTACAACTACTCGTTCCCCGAGGGCCTGTACCCGGGCGATCTGCTGTGGACGATCTCCGGCTCGGTGCAGGACTTCGCGGCCACCACGCAGCTCACCTTCCCCGCGTGGGTGATCCGCGAGAGGGTGCGCGAGCTGCCGCCCACCGAGTGGGAGAAGTACCTGAAGCAGGTGCCGGTGCCGGAGATCAACCTGCGCTTCTGCGGCCTGGACAACGCGGTCAACCCGTACATCACCGACTCGCTGTGCGGCTACGCCTACGGCAACATGAAGATGGAGAGCCTGGAGTCCGCGCTGGTGAAGCTGCGCCGGGTGAAGTTCCCCGAGGTCTTCAAGAACTGCGACGCTAACGGCAACGGCACGGTGCCCTTCTTCTGCCCGGGCTCGGGCGGCACGTCGTACCGCGCCTGCGCCGAGGATACTCCGGGCGACCCGGACGTCCCCGAGCGCCAGTGCAACATCGACTGCACGGTGGGCCTGGGCGAGTTCGCCGGCAAGGTGTGCTCCGAGCGCTCCACGTACAACGCCTTCAACCAGTTCGTGGTGGAGCTGTCGGGCCCCGGCCCGCGCGTGGCCGGGCTGGACAGCACGCTCGACAAGCGGACGCAGGTCATCAAGGTGAGCACCACCGCCTCCGTGCGGACGACGACGGCCATCAGCGCGGGCATCAACGGCCCCTCTCAGGTGCGCGTGTGGTGCGACACGCCGGTGCGCATGAAGTTCGGCAACGCGAGCGTGACGGCCACCATCGACGACTTCCCGCTGGCCCCCAACGCCCGCACCGAGCGCACGATGACGGGCTCCGAGCAGTACGTGGCCTTCATCGCGGATGGCGACCTCCAGGGCCGGGGCGAGTGCCACGTGGCGCTCAACAGCCGCACCCGCATCAACGTCGTCACCCGGGACGCGATCCCGGATCTGCAGGTGGACTGCAACCCGGCGGACGCGGACACGGACAAGGCCAAGCAGTGCCGCCTGCTGCGCGAGGCCACCTTCAACGTCACCGGCCACCTGCGCCAGGTGAGCGCCGCCCGGCCGCGGTGGATTGTCATCCCGCGCGATGTGGACGACGTGTGCTGCTTCCCGGGGCCCGAGGGTGCGTGCCCTCGTCCCATCGAGCAGTGCGCGGCTGAGTAGTCATCTCTTGATTTGAAGCATGCCCTGGCAACGGGGCTTTGGGAGGCGCGGCCATCCGGCCGCGTCCTTGGAGGGAAGTTTGAAAACGCTGCCTACCCTGGCCCTGACTGGGCTGTTGCTCCTTGGTGTGCCCGCCTGGGCCGGTGACTTCGTCGATACCCGCCTGTCCTTCGTGTTCGCGGACGACAACGTCCTGGCGGGCGCTGGCGAGACGACGCCCAACAGCCCCAACGCGCGCTTCGGCGCGGGCAACCAGAACACCCAGTTCTACGACAACTTCAACACGCGCTTCTCGGGCTTCGAGACGCTGTCGAACCTGGTGCTCTACAAGCGCATGCCCGCGTTCTTCGAGGGGCTCACCACCGAGGCCGCGCTGACGATCCTCGTGCTGGAGCAGCCCTCGGGCGGCGTCACCTTGCGTGACAACTCCAGCTACATCCGGCTCAACTACACCCCGCCGGGCTGGGGCGAGAAGGAGGGCATCTCGCTCACCGGCTTCCCGGTTTCCGCGGATCGCTTCCGGCTCGGGTATGCGTACCGCATCTCGTGGGGCGGCAGCGGCGTCTTCACCAACCGCGCCGCGGCCGAGGGCGTGCCGGGCGTGAAGCTGCAGGTTACCCGGGACCGTTGGTACGCGTACCTGGGCGGCAAGACGTCGCTGGTGCTCAACGACTTGATTTTGGAGAAGGAGACGCTCTACGGCCTGATGGGCGGCGCGGGCGTGGACATTCTGGAGACGCTGCGGCTGGAGGCCGGTGGCGGCTACTTCCAGAAGGGCATCATCCCGGGCCTGGCCAACCAGGGCATCCGGGCGCCGGTGAACTCGGCGGGCCTGTCCGCGCAGGCCGTGTACCACGTGGGCGTGCCGGTGGGCACGAGCGTGGACTTCCGGCTGTACCGGAACGATCCCGACGTCTACCAGCGCTTCTTCGCGCCAGAGACGTACCCGGGCGGGCTCTCCTACTCCGTGTCGCTCGAGGGCAGCTACCTGACGCAGACGCTGGAGGATCCGGACGTGTTCGCGCGCACGGTGCCGCAGGGGGCCACGGCGGTGGCGCTGCAGGCGCGGGCCAAGTGGAACAACTGGCGCATGCACCTGCTGGGGCTGTACCGCAGCCTGTCCTTCATCCAGTTCGAGGTGCCGGGCCTGCCGCCGTTCCGTGACTTCCCCGAGGGCACACAGCTCAAGCCGGAGATGTTCATCGCGGCCGGCGCGGACTACTACCTGCCGAACTGGCACTTCACGCCGGGCTTCATCGTCGGCGTGCAGCAGCCCGCCTCCTACCGCAGCCCCGAGTTCCTGGGCGGCGGCAACAACCCTCCCCCGGGCCTGACGGGCACGCGCACGGTGGTGGTGCGCGACGTGAACCAGCTCAGCATCCTCCCGGAGACGTGCGGCGCGTCCAACGCGGCGTGCAAGGCGGAGCCGATCCTGTCGGCGAAGGCCACCTTCCGGTGGGACTTGTCGGAGACGGTCGCCGCGGTGGGCGAGGTCTATTACACCTACGACAACAACCGGACGACGTTCCGGGATGACGTGACGGGCGTGGCGCAGCCGCGCTTCGAGGAGCCGCACGCGCTCGGCTTCAACACGCTGCTCCAGGCGCGCTTCTAAGGCGCGGCTCGGTGGGGCCTCGGCGAGCGCATGCCGCCGGGGTCACGCCGCCGACGGAACGGGCTCCCCCAGCGCGTCCATGAATGGCACAGGCGCGGCCAGCGGATCCTGAGTCACGGCGACAGGCAGGCCGAGGTAGTGCTTGCCATCGGTGAGCACCAGCTTGGCCTCCACGAGGCTCGCCAGCACGGTCTCCAGCGGGTCCCAGCCCTGCGCCAGGGGGTCCTGCTCCTGGTAGCGCTCCTTCAGCGCCTGCACGGACGTCACCGCGTCGCAGGCCAGCAGGGCCCATCGCTCGGCGCCCTGCAGAATCAGGGAGGGGCTGGGAGCCACCTTCCTCCGGTCGACGATCCGCAGGTGATCTCCCTTGTCCAGCGAGTACAGGGCCGAGGTGCTGTACTCGGCCTTCCACTCCCAGATGCGCTTGTTCAGCGTCTGCACGTAGGACGGGACGTTCCGGCCGTCCTCGTACTCGTAGGAGAAGAAGTACGCCATGTTGTGGAGCGCGGACTCCGGCAAGTCGTAGATGAAGGAGTACGCGGGGGCGGGCCGGACGTTCTTGAACCCTCGCGCCTGGGCCTCGTTGAAGTTCGGGGAGAAGCGCTCCAGGAGAATGGAGATCCCCGCGATGGGTGGCGCCAGGTGGGTCACCAGCGGGACCAGCTCCGTCATCCGCGCGTACTCCCCGGGCTCCTCGCCCGGGAAGCCCCAGAGCACGCTCCAGAGCACGTTGATGCCGTACTCCTTGCACCACTTCATCAGCTGCAGGTTCTGCATCCCCGTCACGCCCTTGCGCATGAGTCGCAGCACCTGATCGCTCAGGCTCTCGATGCCGGGTTGCAGCTCCATAACGCGCGCGGCGCGCAGCAGCCGGACCTGCTCGTGGGTCAGGTTGGCCTTCACCTCGTAGAAGATGTCCACCGGGTTGGAGCGAGCGCCCAGCGCCGGGATGAAGGACTTGAAGTACTTCATGTCCAGGATGTTATCGACCACCACCACCTGGCAGCCGGGATGCGCCTCCGTCACCTGGATGAACTCCGAGAGGGCGCGCTCCGGTGACTTGCTCCGGTACGCCATGGACTCGCCGTTCAAGCCACAGAAGGTGCAGTGCTGCTTCTGCCCCCACCAGCAGCCCCGCGACGTCTCGAAGGGCACCACCGGCTTTGGAGCGCCCTCCAGCCGGGCCTCCGCCCACTGCGTGAAGAAGTCCGAGAAGTCTGGCACCGGCAGCCGGTCCATCTCGCGGAGCATCGTGTCCCCGCTCCCCGGGAAGCTGGGGCCTCCTGCGAGGTGCTCTCGCGCCAGCACGCCCACGAGCTTGCCCAGCCGCTCGCCGCGCAGCAGGCGCTCCACCACCCACGGGAACCGCTGCTCCGACTCGCCCGAGAAGACGACGTCGATGAAGGGAAAGCGCTCGAACTGCTCGCGGCCCGTGATGCCCTCGAAGTTCGCGCCGCCAAACACCGTGAGGAGCTCCGGGCGCCGGCGCTTGAGCCTCTGCGCGACCGCGAGCGCCGCCACGTTCTGCTGGTAGACGCTCGTGAAGCCCACCACGCGCGCGCCAGTCTGCAGAATGGCCTCTACACACTCATCCACGAAGGCGGAGATGCCCACGCGAGCAATCAGCAACTCCGCGATGTAGCCCTCCAGCTCCGCCCACCCCAGCTCCTGGTCCGGGCGCCTCCGCCGCATGACGGTGGAGAGGTAGCGCTGGGTGTCATCGGGCTTGGCCTCGTACAGCGCATGCGAGAACAGCCAGTCCCCCGTGAGGTCCGTCACCCCCGAGTAGTTCCCGGAGATGGCGGTGTAGAGACTGACGCCGAACTGCTGGGCGAAGCGGAGGTGGAAGTAGAAGACGTGGCTCTCGATGCCCGCGGCCTTCAAGGCCGGCTTGAGCAGGCTCAGCCCCATCGAAGGCGTCTGCAGAGGCCCGAATGGCATGTTCACCAGCACCACGGGAACCTGAGGACCGCTGGCTGCCAGGGATTCGGAGCTCATACGCTTGCATTTTACTACAAGCCATCCGGGGCTCCGACCCCCGGGACTTCAGACAGCCGTCATTCGCATCACCTCTTCAAAGGTGGTGAGTCCTTGCGCGAGTTTGCGCACACCCGCCTCCCGAAGGGTGCGCATCCCTGCGCGCCGAGCCGCCTCCACCAGCTCGTAGTGCGTCGCACCACGGTTGATGAGGTCCTTCAGCTCCGCGTTGATGCTGACGATTTCAAAGACTCCCGTACGTCCGAAATAGCCTGTGCCCCGGCAACGCACACATCCCGCGCCCTTGAGCAGCCTCACGCCTCCAGGCAGCAGCGGAATGGGCACCATCAGCGACGTCAGCTCGTCCGGCGTCAGCGTGGTCTCCTGTACGCAATGGACACAGTTGCGCCGCAGCAGGCGCTGGGCCATCAGCCCCACGAGGCTCTGCGAGAGCAGGAACGCCGGCACCTCGAGATCCTTCATGCGCGCCACGGCGCCGATCGCGTCGTTGGTGTGCAGCGTGGAGAGCACCAGGTGGCCCGTGAGCGCGGACTGAATGGCGTTCTCCGCCGTCTCCGCGTCACGGATCTCGCCCACCATGATGACGTCCGGGTCCTGGCGGAGGATGTGGCGCAGCGCCCCGGCGAAGTCCAAGCCCACCTTGGGCTGAACCTGCACCTGGTTGAAGCCCTCCCACACCATTTCGATCGGATCCTCGATCGTGGTGACGTTCACGTCCGGGCCCGCCACCGCCTTCAGCGCCGAGTACAGCGTCGTCGTCTTGCCGCTGCCCGTGGGGCCCGTCACCAGGATGAGCCCGTGCGGCTGGTCGATCCAGGACTCGAATGAATCCTTCTCATCCGGCTCGAAGCCCAGCTGGGCAATGTCCTGCACCAGCGTCTCCGGATCGAAGATACGGATGACCACCTTCTCGCCGAACGCAGTGGGCAGCGTGGAGACGCGGAGCTCCACTTCGCGGCCCTCGCGCTCTGTCTTGATGCGGCCGTCCTGCGGCTTGCGCTTCTCGGAGATGTCCATGCGCGAGAGCATCTTCACGCGCGAGACGATGGGCGCGTGGACCCCCGCCGGCAGGGTGTAGACGGTGTGCAGCACGCCGTCGATGCGCAGACGCACGTGCGACTGGGCGCGCTTGGGCTCGATGTGGATATCCGACCCGCGGTTGTCGAAGGCGTAGCGCAGCAGGTAGTCCACCGCCTGCACCACTGGCTTGTCGCCCGCGTCCAGCTCTTGCGTGCCGCTGAGCGACACCAGCTGCTCGAAGTTGGCGACCGACGGCCCGGTGGCGAAGTCATCCGCCGCGCGCGCCAGCGTCTTCTTGAAACCGTAGATCTCCGTGATGGACTTGAGGATGTCCGACTTGGACGACAGCACCGGCTCGATGGGCAGACCCGCCAGCCGGTAGAGGTTCTCGAACAGCTCGCGATCGAACGGGTTGGCCACCGCCACCACGAGCCGCCCCTGCTGCGTGCGCTCCAGCGGCAGCAGCGCGTGCTTCTGCGCGAAGGGCCGGGACACCGTACGCGTGGCCAGCGCCATGTCCAGCTTGAGCGGGTCGATCTTCCGGTACGGCATGCCGGCGGCGCGAGCGGCCGCCTCCGTCACCCGATCCTCGTCCAGCACGCCGCGGCCCTCGGACAGCGGCACCTGGAAGGCCGCGATGAGCTCCACCGGCGACACGTCATAGCGTGCCGCCTCCTTGGAGCCGCCCTGCGCCTTGGCCTTGAGGACGCGGGCGCGGGCGGCGGACTCGCGCGCGAGGATCTCCTGGGCCTGCTGCGCGGTGAGCAGGCCCTGATGGACGAGCGCCTCGAGCACGAACATCGTGCTGAAGTCCGCCTGGGAGCGGCTGGTGGCGGTTACCGGCGAGGCCAAGAGCGGCGACCTCCAGCGACCAGCAGCAGCGCGAGCGCCGACAGCAGCATCGCCGACGTGGGGGCCTGGCCGCAGCCACACCCGCCGGGGCCTCCATCTCCCCCTCCCGTGCCACCATCCGGAGGCGGAGGCGGAGGCGGGTTCGTTCCGGCATCGGTGCCGCAGAGCGTGCAGCCCGCATCCGGGACCTTCGTGGGATCGATGCAGCCCTCCGGATAGCACTCGAAGCCCGTGGGGCAGTCATTGCGCGTGCGGCACCGGGCCGTGCACGAGTACGTGGAGCCCACGGGGTTGCACTGCGCCGGGCTGGCGCAGGTGCCCGCGGCGCAGTCCCTCATGCACATGAGGTCCGGTCCCACCTGCTTGCACGTGGAGCCCCCGGGGCAGCCACACGCCGCGGTGGAGCACGGCTGCGAGCAGATGCCCTCCGGGTGGTTGTTGATGAAGAGGCAGATCTGCCCCGGGCCGCACTCCTCGCTGCGCTGGCACCCGTCTCCCACGGAGCGCCCCGTCTGCTTGTTCTCGATGCAGACGTGATCGCACGTGCGGCAGATATAGTTGGTGGCCGTCGTGCCGCCATTGCAGTCCAAGTCGTTGTAGCAGTTGGGGACGCAGGCATCTCCCTCGGCCAGTGGCGAGCAGGTGTAGCCCGCGCGGCAGTCGCCCGTGCCGGGCCGGCACCGCTTGAGGCAGCTATCATCCGTGCCCGCGCTCGTGTTGACGCACACCGAGCCCGCCGGGCAGGTGCTGGCCGAGGAGCCCGCGTTGCACCCCTGCTGGCAGTAGCCATCCACCCAGGCGGTCCCCCCAGAGGGCAGTTGCTCGGGCGTCTTGCAGATGGCCACGGCCGAGCCACACTGCGCGTTGGTGCCGCACTCCTTGCCCACCTGCGTCACCGCCTGGTTGGGGACGGCGAGGCAGGCCTTCGTGGAGCCAGCGACGGCCGAGGACGTCTGGCACACGAACGGGCTGGGGCACTCGGCTGGATCGTTGCCGGTGCAGCCCTTGGAGCAGTACTTATAGGACACGTTGCCGCTGTTGTAGGGGATGCAGGCGAGGCCGTTGGTACACGGATCGCTGTCCGAGCACGGCGAGCCCACCGCTCCGTCCTCCGGCAGGTAGCTGCAGACCTGCGTCACGTCCTGGGCATCGAGCACGCGCTTGGTCTGGCCCGCCGGGAACTCCGGGTACATCACCGCCGAGTTGGGCGCGTACGCATCCCCGAGCCCCATGCAGTGGCCCACCTCATGTGTCAGCGCCGTCTGCAGATCGCGGAAGTTGTCGCGTGGATCCGTGCCGGCCAGCGTCGTCCACCGGAAGGTCACCGCGTTGATGAAGATGTCACACTGGTAGAGGTAGCCCGCGTAGGTGAGCGGGACAGAGCCGGAAGGCGAGTTCCCGCCCGCGAGCGCCGTGTTGTAGTAGGGGTCGGCCGAGCTGGTGATCCAGATGGTGCTGACGTTGAACGCGTCCGTGGTGCTGCGCACATCCGGGATCGCGGCCGTGCTGCTGTAGCCCTTGTATTGGAAATCCGGGTACGCACAGGCCACGTTCTCCCAGGTCTGGAAGGCCGCGGTGGTGGCGGCCTCCACCTGCGAGAGGGCAATGCCCGCCGGGTTGCTGGCGCGCGAGTCCAGGTAATAGGCGAACGGGTAGTCCCGGTTGTTGAGCATCTTGAAGCCGAGATACTCGTACTGCTGCGCGGAGGCCGTGGCACTCCAGGCCATCATCGCGAGCACTGCCATCCGTTGCAGCTTGCGGTTCATCGCTTGCCCCTCTCCTGCTGCGCCGGGGGCAGAGTCGCCCGCCGGATCTCGTCCACGACTTCATCCAAGGACCGCCGGACCGGGCCGCCCTTCACCCGCGCGGTGAGCTCCACCTCCCGCCGCCCCTGGGCGCCCTCCGTCACCGTGTGCTTCCCGGCGCCCTGCCCTACCAGCACGCACCGCTCCACCGCCTTCGGATCCGGGCAGCGGAGGAACATCAGCGCCGTCTCTCCCGCGGCGATCTTCGCATCTCCCGCCAGGTGCGACTCCCACAAGCCGCTGCGTCCGCCCAGCTGCACCAGCTCCAGCGCGCGCGGTCCCTGCCCACGGTACTCCTCCAGCACCTCCAACCGGGAGATGGTGGTCATCTGTCTCACGTTGCCATTTGGCACATTGACGCGCTGGTCCACCACGCGCGCGAGGACGATCCGATCCGATGGCCCGGCCAGCTCGGCCAGCGTCTGCGGGGGCAGACCCGAGGCCCCGGCGAGCGCAGGCAGGCCGAGAACGATCATCAGCCCGAGGAGGCGGAGAGAACCCATGGTGGCCCCAGCTTACCCGTGAATGGCTCGGCTCGCGGCGTCCACGAGCCCTTCAGGGGTGGGCTGCTCGGCCACCGCAGCCACCTCGATGCCCAGCCGGGCCAGCGCGCCCGCAGTCGTCGGGCCAATGGCCACCACCCGGGCCTGCTCCAGCCGCTCGCGGCCGGCGGCCTCCAGGAACACCTCCACCGTGCGCGGCGAGGCGAAGAGCACCACGTCCGGCGGAGCGGTGCGCAGCAGCTCCTGGGCCTCGGGAGGCAACGCGGCGGGCGTGGTCCGGTACGCCGTCACCCGGGTGACACGCACGCCTTGCTCACGCAGCGCCAGCTCCAGCTCGCGGCGCCCCTCCTCGGCGGCGGGCAGGAGCACCTCGTCGTCCGGGTGAAGCTCGGACCGGAGCGCCTCGAAGAGCCCCAGGCCCGTGGACTCGGTGGGCTCGGCGGCCACCTTCAAGCCGTAGCTCTCGGCCACACGGGCCGTGCGTGGCCCCACCGCCGCCACGCGCACGCGGCCCATGAGGTCCGCCGTGCCCGCCTCGCGCAAGGCCTCCATCAACGCCTCCACAGCCGAGGGGCTGGCGAACACCACCCACCGGTAGCGCTGAATGGACTCCGCAGCGGCCATGAGCGGCCGGGGATCCTCGGGAGGACGCAACTCCAGCAAGGGGAGGCTGAGCACCTCCGCACCCTCGTCCTCCAGGAGGAAGCACAGCTCTTCCACCCGCTCTTTCGGGCGCGTGACCAGGACGCGCTTGCCTTCGAGTCGCCGTTCCACGGGCGCGGACTCTAGCCCAGGTCACCAGAGCGCCTTGAAGCGGATTCTGCCCCTGGACTTCGCGCGTGATTTCTGCGTTCCTCCCCACCCAACAGGTGGGGCACGAGCGGCCCGCCTTCATGGGGAGGATCCGTGGGACTTCGAAAGTTACTCCGAGCCAGGAACAGGGCGCTTGCCTCCCAGCAAGAGCCGCCTTTGAACCTTCAAGTCTTGTTCCCGCGCGCCGTCTGGCCCTTCGCGGACACCTTCACGCGCATGCTCCAGAAGGTGCACCCGTCTCTGGCGCACGTCCGCGTGGAGATGAGGATCCCCATCGAAGGCCCCAGCGTGGGATTGATGGAGCAACTGGCCCTGGTGCAGTGGGCACAGCACACCGTGTATGTGGGGTTCCTGAGCGTGCCCGCGCCCGCGGACCTGCTGGAGCAGACGGTCAACACCGCGCTGCTCTACGAAGATGCGTGGAAGGAGCAGGCCCATGCGCACACCGCGCATGCCATCCTCATCTACAAGGGCCAGGAGCGGTCGCCCTTGGAGCAATACCGAGCCCTGGCGAAGATCGCGGTGGGGCTGCTGCCCTTGGGGGCCTCCGTCGTGCTGAACCCGAACGCGTGCACCTCCTGTCCGGTGGTGCGGCTCGCTCCCCAGCCTGGAGAAGAGCTGGAGCAGGTGCTGAGCACCTTGCCGTGGATGACCTTGTTTATTGGCTTCGTGACACTGCAGGTGGAGGGCCACGAAGGGCTCTGGGTTCGCACCTGCGGCGCCCCACGGCTCAACATGCCAGACCTGGCCCTGCACATCGACAGAGACCAGGATGTCCGGAACATCTATCGGCTCTTCAGGAGCACCTTCGACACGATGCACTCCACGGGGGTGCGATTCAAAGCGGGGGACATGCTGGTGGACGAAGAGTTGCAGTGGAAGTTCCGTCAGCCACGCGCGGATGAAGGGTTCCTCTACAGCCCGCAGCTGATCGTCTTCGAACCCATGCCTCCCACCGGACCGATGCACTGAGCGCCCAGCCGCGCCGCAGGTGTCGCTGCCAAACGGCGCATCGACATGGGTGGGGAGTTGCCCACCCACAAGCGATGGGGGCTGTCAGCCCTCCATTCCAGCGCGGGGGCGCCGGAACTCTGCAGGCACCGGCTCCTGGCTCGTCTCCACGCCTTCCCGGCGATACCCCCGTGTGGAGATCCGCCTCTGCAGTTCCGCCAGCCGCTCCTCTTTGCCGTAGGGCTGGGCCTGCTGCGCGAGGAAGCCGTGCAGCTCATCCCGCAGGGTCAAGGCGGAAGCGTACCGCTCCTCCGGCTGGAGCCGCAGGGCCCGGAGCACCACGGCGCGCAGTGCGGCAGGCGCCCCGGCAGTCACACGCTCCACGTCCTCTGGCCGCAAGTGCTCGGCACGGGCCGCCAGGTGCGCGGGCGGCGCCCAGCCCGGATCCTCGGCCCGGAGTCTGTTCTCCAGCTTCGCCAGGTGACCGGGCAGGGCGCGCGGCACGCCCTCATCCGAAGGATCCAGCAGATAGCGGTTGCTGAGCAGCTCCAGCAAGATGAGCCCCAGGGAGAAGATGTCCGCGCGGGCGTCCGGCACCCGGTGCACCAGGACCTCGGGCGCCGAGTACTCCCCGGTCCCCTTCACGAGCAGGCCCGGCGTGGCAGGACGCCCTGGACGCGTGGTGAACGCCGCGCCAAAGGCGGTGAGCTGAACCTCTCCATCGCGGGTCAGAAAGATATGGCGCGGACAGACGTCCCGGTGAACGAGGTGGAGCAACTGCCCGCGCTCATCCTCCAGCCCATGCGCGGCGTGGAGCGCATCCGCCACCTGGGCGACGACAGAGGCCGCGAACGGCGCCGACATCGGCTGGCGCCTCACGACGGCCCGGTTCAATACCCGCTCCAGGGACATGCCCTCCACATACTCCAGCGCCACCCACGGACGCTGCGCGCCCGGCGCCACCGCGAGCACGCGCGGAATGCTGGGGTGATTCAACAGACGCAGCAGCCGCGCTTCCTCCAGCAGCCGCCGGCGATCTCCCTCGCTGGGTGTGGCATGCAGCCGTTGGATCAGCACCAGCGCTCCCGGCTCCCCAGCGTCCACGGGGCGCGCGAGGAAGCGCTCCCCCACGCCGTACGGCCCCAGGCTGCGAACGGCGGCGTAGGTACGCGAGCCCACGGTGAAGCGAGGGGCTTCCGGAGACAGGGAATAGGTGGCAGCTCGAGTGGGCATGCATGCACTCCTGGGAAGGTCCACGGCGGCTGGGCCATGGGGTGAGGGCCAACATGAAGACGACTTCAGGGGTTCTGCCGCGTCTTCATACCCAGAGAGTAACATGAAAAAGCCGCCAGCCGCCATACCCTGTGAGTGGGGAGATTGGGCTGCAGGCGACGCGCGGGGGCTTCACGGCTCGCCGGGAAACTGGAGCAAGAAGATGGCGGTGCTGTTATTCAAGGTGGTGAAGATCTCGTTCGTCGAGCCGGGCTCCGCTGTGAGCGCATACCAGTTAGTGCCTGCATCAGCGGCGTGAGCGCAGATAGGGACCTTCTCTGATTCGCCCGGAAAGAGCGCCTCCTCATAGCGGACGAAGAAAAGCCCCTCTCCCCCTGCGACCACCTTGCCGTACAGGAGGGTGCCGTCCTCGGGAACCCCACCGGGACCTATGAAACCTGTGTTGTCTCGCGATTCGCTCACCACCTTCTGTCCCGCCTTGAGTTGGACTTCTCCCTCAGGACCGGTCACATCCAGTTTGATCTGCATGCCTCGCTTCACCCCGATGCGCCGCGCCCGCATGTTCTGAATGGCTGCGGGCGGACACTCCTGAGCCGACGGCCGCAACGGGATGCCTGAGCAGCCCGTGGCGATCACACCCGCAGCGCACAAGGCCGCCTTCCGGGCGCCCCCAGCGCCGCGCGGACGTGGGGAAGTGGCAGCAGGCGGGCTCGGCAATGAACTCTTGGGTGTCTCCATGGGGCTGTCGTCCTTCAAAGTTTTCTCAGCACGGGCGGTGACAGGCGTCAGGCTGGGTTGAGAGGGAAATACCGCAACAAACTCTGGGGCCGGTTCGTCCGCAGGTGAAAGAAAAGGCGCTTCCCGGGCAGCCAAAGCTGAGCGGGGGGCCTGCTCGGGGGTGCTCCCGGCGCCAGGGAACAGAGCCCCTGCCGAGCGCCATGCAACCCAGGCCATCATGGCCACCGCCACCAGCGCCAGGGTCCTCCGGCTCCATCGTGCCACCCGGCCCCAGGCTCTGGCCTGGCGTGGCAGCAGTGCGTCGCGCCGGCTGAGCACAACGGCCCGCCGCTGCTCCTCCAGTGCGTGCTGCGGCTTGACGGCGTGATTCCAGGCCACCTCTTCATCTTGTGCAGGGGGGCCATCCCCTGGGGTGGGTTCCTGCGTCGGTGTCTGTCCCTGTTGCTGGGGCGGGTGGGGCTCATACACAGGCGTATCCCAGACACCCGCCCCTGAAAGTCCCCTCTCCAGGGCCTCACACAGTGCCCTCCCATCGCGGTAGCGCCCTTGGAGGCGGCTGCTCAGCATCCGCATCACCACCCGGCTCAGCGGCAGGGGCACCCGGGGATTGAGCAGGTGCGGAGGAACGGGTTGCCGCAGCGCCATCCCCCGCACCGACTCCCTGCCCATGCCCTCGTCCGGAAACGGAAGCACCTCCGTGAGCAGTTGATAGAGCGTCACCCCCAGCGCGTACCAGTCATCCGCGGGCCGGAAGCGGTAGGTGCGCTTCCCCCAACGCGGCGAGAACGCCAGCGCCTCGGGGCTGAGGTAACTCCGGGTGCCAGGGGGGGCTCCGCCCCAGGTGAGCGGGGTGCTGCGCTCAGTCTGCCCCATCCCGAAGTCCGACAGGAAGGGCTCCCCGTCCACCGCTCGCACCAGCACGTTGTCCGGCTTCACGTCGCGGTGCATGACCTGCCGCTCATGGGCCTCTTGGAGCGCCCGCGCGAGTTTCTGAGCCAGGTGCACCACCTGACGGAAGGAGGGATTGGCCTGGCGTGCCCACTCCAGCAACGTGGCCCCCTCCACCCACTCCAGGATGATGTAGACGATGCCCGTCTTCGCGTTGGGCCACCGCCCATGGCCCAGAACTCCGCGCACGTTGGGGTGCGCTGCCTGGAGCAGCAACTGGACCTCGCGCAGCGCCCGGGCGTCCGCCGTCGGGTCCTCCTCGGGTGAGTGCAGGCAGAACTTCAGCGCGCAGTACTGGCCAGGACAGTGAATGTTTTCCGCCACCCACACACACCCATAGCCCCCTTGGTCCAGATACCGCACGAGCCGGAAGCCGTTCACCTCTGTTCCCTGCAGCAGCTCGGCTGGGACCGGGACCTCTTCGGCGTCCGCCGAAGGGAGCCGCCTGTGTTGACTCATGGCCTGCCTCCTCTGGCTTCCCCCCTGCGCCCAGGCGGGCTCTCGCGAACCCGAAGCACGAACGCCCGCAGCCCCTCTTGTTCCCGCACCGTCATCCGGTACTCCTGCGCCAAGCCACCCACGGGCACCTCAAACTCCACCACGAGGAGGGCTCGGCCACCGGGCGTGATCACGTCTGTTCCCAATAGCCGCACCACTCGTGCGTTCCAGCGTTCCAGCGTTCCAGCCGACACAGGTTGCAGCGTGGCCCCTGCGGGCGCCCACGGGCGTTCACCCGCAAGGAGGTGGAGCTCCGCGACCAGGGCCCTGCGCCCGGCGGTCACATAGAGCTGAGCGGTCCCTGCACGGAAGCCAGGAGCGAGGTACCAACCGTCAGTCTGCACTTGCTGGACGGAGATGCCTTCCGGCCCCAGAGTGCCAGCCTCGATCAGCCCCGCCAGATCTCCCTGGGCGGCGTGCAACTCCGCCACCTGCACGTCCCTGGCGGCCAGCTCCGCCGCCTGCGAGGCGGACCGCGCACGCTCGGCGGCCAGCGCCTCTTCCAGGGCGGGGACGGTGCGCATGCGACGCGTCACCTCCACGTGCGCCTCCGCGTTCAGCGGATCCACGACGAACACCACGACCTCGCCCTCCTGCGTGGAGCCTTCCGCGAACCGCACCGGCAGCCGCAGCCGTGTGCCTGCCTGCGCCCCCATAGCGGGCACCACCGTCAGCGTGTCCTCCGCCACGGCCACCCGGGCCAGGCCCAGCTCATGGGCCGCGCGCTCCACCGCGCTCCGGTCCAGCGGCGCGTTGAACAGGAGCGTCGTGGGCATGCCCGGTGCCACATTCACAGCGGCAACGCCCCGAAGCGGCGGAAGCTCCAGCTGCCGCGGGGACTGCGGAGGTTCTTCGGAGCGGGGTTGCGCCTGTGAAGGCCACCCCCACAGCAGGACGAGCACCAGCACGGCGCGGACGGGCCACAGAGACACGGACAACCTCCCGAGTCTCTCACTCTACACGGAACGTCAGACGTCCGCCTCCCTCCTGAGGCGGGTGTGCATCCCCTCACCCCCTAGGTTGTTCCACCGCTCACCTGAAACTACTCGCGTGGGCGGTACCACTCCGGCTTGCAGAGCCAGGGCCCGTCCTCCTGCACCTGGATGCAGTGGAAGCCCTCGCCGCATGCGCCGGTCTGCTCCGGGGAGCAAAGACGCTCACAGGAGATGAGGGAACACACCTCGCCAGACGGGCACGGAGGCGAATCCGGCTCCAAGCAGCTCTGGGCACAGCGCACCCAAGCCTCTCCGGGACGCGCAGGGATGAGGAAGTCCTCGCACCAGAAGCCCTCAGGACACGAACTCTTCTGGCAGTTGTGGCCATGCACCACCGCGCAGGTGGAGGCAATGTCTTCCTGGCTGCCGCGCATGCACTCCTGCCCCTCCGGACATCCCCGCTCCTCGCATGTGGGCAAGCATGCGGGCTCCGGCTCTATGTCTGCGCAAAAGAAGCCCTCGGGGCAACTGGCGGCCTGCTCTGGGCGGCACGGCCGCCCGCACCATCCATCTCCCGCGCACAGCAACCCGTCACGGCACGCCTGCACAGTCCGCGGGGGTGTTTGGTAGCACCGCTCCCCTTCCCCTCGGACGCCCAGCAAGACACATTGCTTGAGCCAGGGCCCCTTCGCTGTCTGCACGACACGGCAGACATGACCTTCAGGGCACTGCCCATCCGTCATGCACTCGCTGTCGGTGCAGAAGCGCCGCAAGTAGCGTAAGTCGTCGAGACACCCCAGCGGCGGATCGCAGTCTGCCGTGGTGCGGCAGCCACGGTGGTATGTGCGCAAGCTCCTGCGCTGCTCGTGGGTGAGCACCGGGCCGAGCTTCACCATGGCAGGGCCTGGAAGTTGGGGCGCCGCATACAGCGCGACCCACACGAGCCAAGCGAGGGGGAGCACCAAGGCTCCTCCCAGCCCGGCTACAAGCACGCCACGCCACTTCACCAGTCCTCTCCCTCATCCAGTTCTTCGCCACACACCTGCAGGCATTTGGCGCTGGGGTCTTGGCCCATAGGGCAGAGTTGTTTTCGCACTTCCTCCGTACACGGGGGGAACTGCGGGCCGTAGGTTTCCCGGGTGTCTTTGGCTGCGGCGCGCTCAATGGTTCCCCCACGCCCGAAGGAATGAGGGCACCCTGTTACCCCACCAGCCACACCGCGCAGACCACCGGCTTCCATCTCATGAGGCCCTCCCACAGGCGCCATCCTGCCGGGCATGATAGCCGCGCCCCAAGTAGCCGCTCACCGGTTCCACTCAAGTGGAGGCAGCCGCTCTCTGGTTCTGAGGCTCTGCCTCCTCAGGAGTTCGGAACAAACCCGGTACGCCCAAAGTCGCGGAGGATCTCCTGGGCGCCGCGCGAGAGCAGTTCATCCGCGAGCGCATCCCCCAGCGCGTGGGCGTTGCTCACCGGGCCGCGGACCTCGCCGGCCACCACCCTCGAGCCGTCCGGACGCCCCACGAAGCCGCGCAGGTGCACCTCGCCGGCCTTCACCGTGGCGTGGCCCGCCATCGGCACCGTGCAGCCACCCTCCAGCTTCGCCAGGAGCGCCCGCTCGGCTGTCACGGCGATGCGCGTCACCGCATCCTCCAGCGGCGCGAGCAGCGCCCGGACCTCTGCATCGTTCGTGCGGCACTGGATCGCCAGCACGCCCTGCCCCACCGCCGGCAGACTCACCTCGGTCGGCACCACCTCGGTGATCTCCTTCTCCAGGCCCAGACGGCGGAGCCCCGCGCTGGCCAGCATCGCGCCCGCCAGCCCCATCTCTCTCGTCTTCTGCAGCCGCGTCTGCACGTTGCCGCGCAGGCTGACGATCTCCAGATCCGGCCGCCGCGAGCGCAGGATGCAACTGCGGCGCAGCGAGGAGGTCCCCACCTTCGCGCCCTGGGGCAGCGTGTCCAGCGTGAGCCCCGTGGGGCTGCAGAACGCGTCGCGCGGGTCCTCGCGCACCGGCACCGCCGCGAGCATCAGGCCCTCGGGCAGCACGGACGTCATGTCCTTGAGGCTGTGCACGGCGATGTCCGCGCGCCCATCGATCAAGCACTGCTCGATCTCCTTCACGAACAGGCCCTTGCCGCCCACGGCGGACAGCGGCGCCGAGAGGAACCGGTCGCCCTCTGTAGTCATCTCCACCAGGGACACCTCGAGCCCTGTGTGGTGGGACCTGAGCAGCGCCGCCACGTGGCGGGCCTGCCACAGTGCGAGCGGGCTCTGACGGGTAGCAATCCGCACCGCGCGGGTCATCGCTTGCCTCCATGGGCCACGGCGGCCGTGGGTCCCTCGGGCTCCGAGGGATTCGGAGCGGGCTCATCGATCAGCCCGAACAGCTCGGCCGCGGCGCCCGCGAGCCGGTGGCTGTCTTCCTTCTCGGGCCCCACGGCGCGCAGCTTCGCGGTGGGCTCGTGCAGCAGCTTGTTGACGATGGCGCGGCCCATGGCCTCGATGCTCTTGCGCTGCTTCTCGGTGAGCCCATCGCCCATCGCCGCCAGTGTCTTCTCCACCTCGGCCTTGGCGATCTGCTCGGCCCGCTGCCGCAGCCGCGCCAGCACCGGCACGCCCTCGCGCACCGCCCGGTCCTGGATGAAGCGCGACACCTCCTGGATGACGATGACGCCGGCCTGCTGCGCGCCCTCGGCTCGCGCGGCCGCGTTCTTCTCGACGAACTTCTGGATGTCATCCACGTTGAAGGACGTCACCCAGTCCAGCTCGGAGACCTCGGGCGCGATGTTCCGAGGCACTGACAGGTCCACCAGGAACAGCGGCCGGAACCGGCGCGCCCGGCCCACCGCGCCCACGTTCTCCTTCGTCAGCAGCGGCTCCTGAGCGCCCGTCACGCACACCACCACATCCGCCTCTTTCAGAAGCGCGCTCAGGTCCTCGAGGGGACGGGCCGTCGCACCCTCCAGCTTCTCCGCCAGCGCCTGCGCGCGGGCCAGCGTCCGGTTGGTGATGATGAGCCGACCGATCTTCGCCTGCTTCAGGTGCTTCGCCGCCAGCTCGCCCATCTCGCCCGCGCCGATCACCACCGCCGTCTTGTCCGACAGCTGATCGAACACCTTGGTGGCCAGCGCCACCGCCGCCGAGGCCATGGAGGTGGCCGCGCGGCCAATCGCCGTCTCGTTGCGCGCGCGCTTGGCGCAGGTGAACGCCGCCGCGCACACGCGCGTGAGCCCGCCGCGCACCGCGCCGACGCTCTGCCCCAGTTCGAAGGACTCCTTCACCTGACCGAGGATCTGCGCCTCGCCCAGCACCATGGACTCCAGGCTGGAGGCCACGCGGAACAGGTGCTCCAGCGCACCGGCCCCATGGTGCTCATAGAGGTGGGACAGCGTCTCGGCCCCGCCCACGCGGCTCAGCTCCTCCCGGGCGCGGTGGGCCGACTGGGCCGTGTCCGGAGACATCACATAGAGCTCCACCCGGTTGCAGGTGGAGATGAGCAAGGCCTCGGTGGGGGCCTGCGCCAGGCGCTGGAGCAGCTCCATCTGGCCCTGCTTCTCCAGTGCGAGCCGTCCGCGCACATCCTGGGGAGCGGTCTGGTGCGACAGCCCAATGCAGATGAGCTCCATGGCTAGCGCATCCCCCCGGTGAAGTCATACGAGGAGAGGAAGGACACGAGCACCAGCGCGAAGCCTGCCATCGTCAGCAGCGCCACGCGCCTCCCGCGCCAACCCACCAGCACGCGCGCGCCCGCCAGCCCCGCGAAGAGCCCCCACGCCACCAGCGTGGCCAGCACCTTCGCATCCATCATCCACGTGAACCCCTGGCTGGAGCCCGCGACGAAGAACGCCCCCGTGGCCAGCGTGATGGACAGCGCGATGAAGCCCGCCACCACCAGCCGGTTGTTGAGCGTGTCCAGGAACTCGAGCGAGGGCAGCCGGGAGAACAACAGGCCAAACTGCTTGCCTCTCACCTCTCGCTCCATGAGCAGGTACATGACGCCCACGCCTGCAGCCACGGCGAACGCCGCCATCCCCACCAATGCAAGGGTGATGTGCAGCGGCAGCAAAGGCTGGCGCAGCGCGGGAGTCAGCGGCGGCTGGCCCGTCCGCAGCAGCACCCCCGGCACCAGCGCCGTCACCGCCAGCGGAGTGATGAAGGCGCCAATGACTGGCTTGCGGTAGCGCAAGTCCAACACCAGCCCGAACAGCAGCAGCAGGAATGCCAGCGTGGAGAATCCTTGCGCCGCGCCGACGGGCATCCCACCTTGTGCGCCCAGCAGCGAGAACAGCGCCACGCCATGGAGGACGAGGCCCACCCCCACCAGCACACGCCCGACGACAGCCAGCGCCATCCACGAGCGCGCCAGGTAGGTGAGGTACACCAGCGCGGCAAAGCCGTACGCGTGGCAGGCGAGCGAGACCAGGGTTTCGTTCATGGCGGCAGCGACATAACCCCGGGCGACCCCGCGGTCAGCCCATCTTGTTGAGGATGAAAGCAGCCAGCAGATCCGTCTCGCTGCTTGGCTTCTTGTCGGCCGGACGGGGGGCGGCGGCGACCTCGGTAAGATACCCTGGAACCACTTCGTAGGCGGACTCCCCCAGGATGACAGAGTCGGCCATCTGCTCGGCCCCCAAGCTTTGGAGCTGGGCCTCGGTCTTCACCTTGGCCACCAGCTTGTGGGTGTCCTCACCCGTGACGAGCTGCACGAAGTGCACGGCGGGGACAGCCGGGAAGCTCGCGCCCCCCTCCGCCATCACCACCAGCTTGCCGTCCTTCAGATCCGCTTTGTCCCCCAGGGCCCACTCCTCGAGTTGGGTCTGGGGCAGGAAGAGCTTCATCACGTGGCCCAGCTTACATCAGCGCCGCCCGGACAGCCCGTCTCTCGTGCGGTCTGCCTGCTTGAAACCCACGGGGCTTGTCAGCATCTCAAAGATCAAGAACAGCGACGCCCGCTGCTCCTTGCAGGGCATAGGGGACGCGTACTAGAGGACGCGCCCGCAAGGCCCGTCAATCGAATGGCCTTTCTAGAGGAGACATCCATGGCCGGTGTTGACGTTGTGAACGTTGGGGACCAGGACTTCGACCAGCAGGTGCTGAAGTCCGAGCAGCCGGTGCTCGTGGACTTCTGGGCCACCTGGTGTGCCCCGTGCCGCGCCATCGCCCCGTCTGTCGAGGCGCTCGCGACCGAGTACAGGGGCAAGATGAAGTTCACCAAGATGAACATCGACGACAACCAGAAGACGCCGCAGGACTACGGCATCCGCTCCATCCCCACCCTGCTCGTCTTCAAGGGCGGCAAGGTGGTGGATCAGATCGTGGGTGCGGTGCCGAGGCACAAGATCGAAGCAGCCATCACCAAAGCGCTCTCCTGAGAGTGCCCACGCCTGGGCGAGGCTCTCACGCCTCGCCTGGGCGGACCCCGCTTCCAAGCAGGAACGTCCGGCCCGACGTTCGGAGTTGCTCGAGCAATCCTGGCTCGCGCTCCTAGATGCGTCTCGTGTGCTGCGCCTGCTGTGTCTTCCGCTGCTCCCTCTCTGTCTCAGACAGGTCTCCGTCTGTCCTTTCGAGCAGAGTCTAGAAAAACCCCTCATCCTTGTGTTGACAGATTTAGCAACAAAGTACAAATAAGCGGTTCATTGATTTAAACCCGTTTAACCGGCTATTCAAAATTAAAGGAGCATCCATGCCACGTCCTCGGAAGCCTACCGGTCCCTCTCTGCCTCCCTCGGCCCTCCCTCCCGCACTTGCTTCGTGGGCCGAGGCGATCGGGGACGCCATCGGTCGCGGGGTGATTCGCGCGCTTCATGAGAATGGCATCAGCACCGCAGGGGCTCCGGCAGCGGTGACCACGCGCAGAAGAGGCCGGCCGCCGAAGATGCTGGCCTCAGGGCCCGTGGCGCCGGAGCGCCGCTGCACCGTGCCGGGCTGCGAGCGCGAGTCCCGCTCCAAGGGCCTGTGCTCGGCGCACTACCAGGCCGAGCGTCGCCGCCAGCTGGCCGCTGGCAAGAAGGTCTGAGCGCGCGTTACTGGCCTTGCCAGGGATCGCCCGGGGAGGTGGCCTTGAGCAGCTCCCACGCGGCGAGCACGTCCACCACCCGCTCCAGCTCATTGGGCAGCGAGCGGGCCCGGCGGGACTGAAGGTATTCTTCGGCAAAGGTTCGCAGCCGCATGCCGAGGAAGAGCCGGGCCAGCGAGACTTCCGTCTGCCCGGTGAACTCCACGAAGCGGATGCCGAAACCCGAGCGCCCTCCCGGGCCCGCCCGCTCCTCGCGGACGATCTCGGCGCGGGTCTGTACAGGCTCGGCGCCCTCCTCGAGCGAGAAGCGCACCTGGACCTCCGTGCCCATGGGCAGGAAGAAGGTGCTCTCTAGAAAGGCGCCGCTCACGCTGACGTTCTGCGAGAGGAGCGTCGCAGAGAAGGTCTTCTGTCCCCCCTCCTCCCTCCAGAGCTCGAAGCGCGTGGCCAGCCGGGCACGCGGGAAGTGCCGGTGCTCCGGCTCGTTGCCCGACTGCATTTCAATGATGGGGGCCACCCGAGGTGTTGCAGGGCGTCCCGCCGGGCGCCGGGGCTCCTCGGGACGTGAGCCCGAGCGGCGCGCGTCCGGCTGAAGCGTAGACATCTTCGGAACGTTGACGCCCGGGCGGCGCGGCTCGCGGCCCTGGGCCGGAGCGGGAGGCGGTGTTCCCTCGCCTGCTGGGGAGACGTCCGAGGGCTTCCTCTCCGAGGCAGTGGCTGGGGGCGCTCCTTCACGGGGAGACGCAGTCGAGGTGGACACCTCCGAGGCTGAGCCCTTCTTGGCACCCTTTCTTTGCATCATCGCCTCCGCGCCCCTGAAAGAATCCCGTATCGGAACAGGCGCGATTCATACACCATGCGCCCGCGCCGCCGCGCGCGGAGATTGTAATGCTGGGAAACCTCCTCAAGCCGGAGTTCGACGAGCTGATCCTGGCTCGTGACTGGAACTCGCTGCGCGAGGCCTTCACGGAGATGGACCCGGCGGATGTGGCCGAGGTCATCGAGGATCTGCCCGCCAAGGACAGCGGCGTCCTCTTCCGGCTGCTGCCGCGAGACACGGCCGCGCTGGTCTTCGAGTACCTGCCTCCCCACCAACAGACGGAGGTGGTGAGCACGCTGGGCAACGAGGACCTGAAGAACCTGCTCAACGAGATGGCGCCGGACGACCGCACGCGCCTGCTCGAGGAGCTGCCCGCGGAGGTGACGCGGCGGGCGTTGACGACGCTGTCGCCCGCGGAGCTGAAGGTGGCCCGCGAGCTGCTGGGGTACCCGGAGCGCAGCGCCGGCCGCTACATGACGCCGGAGTTCCTCACGCTGCCGGAGAACCTCACCGCAGCCCAGGCGCTGGACTTCGTGCGCACCCACGGCCAGGGGCGCGAGACGCTGAACGTCCTCTATATTGTCGACGAGAAGCGGCGACTGCTGGACGACGTGCGCCTGGCCGCGCTGGTGCTGGCGAAGCCCGACACGCGCATCTCGGACATTCATGACCGGCAGCTGGTGAGCATCCCCGCCACGGCGGACCGCGAGGAGATCATCGGCTTCTTCGAGAAGTATGACCGGGTGGCGCTGCCGGTGACGGACTCGCAGGGGGTGCTGCTGGGCATCATCACCCACGACGACGTGCTCGACGTGGCCGAGGAGGAGGCCACCGAGGACATCCAGCGCATGGGCGGTATGGAGGCCCTCGAGGCGCCCTACCTGGACATCGGCTTCACGGAGATGTTGAGCAAGCGGGTGGGCTGGCTGACGGTGCTCTTCTTCGGGCAGATGTTCACCGCCACGGCCATGGCGCACTACCAGGACGCCATCGCCCAGGCCGTCTTCCTCAGCAGCTTCGTGCCGCTGATCATCTCCTCGGGCGGCAACTCCGGCTCGCAAGCCACCTCGCTCATCATCCGCGCGCTGGCGGTGCGAGATGTGGCGCTGAGCGACTGGTGGCGCGTGGCCCTGCGCGAGGTGACCAGCGGCATTGCCCTCGGATTGTTCCTCGGGGCGCTGGGGGCGCTGCGCATCATCCTCTGGCCCGGCGCCGAGGGGCTCTATGGCCCCCACTTCGGGTGGGTGGGCATCGCGGTGGGCTTCAGCGTGGTGGGCGTGGTGATGTTCGGCACGCTGTGCGGCTCCATGCTGCCGTTCCTGCTGCGGCGGCTGGGGCTGGACCCTGCGGCGGCCTCGGCGCCCTTCGTGGCCACGCTGGTGGACGTCACCGGCGTGATCATCTACTTCACCGTGGCCAGCGCCATCCTCACCGGCCGCGCCTTCTGAGCCCGAGCCCAGCTCAGAACATGTGGCGGCGCATGCTGATGTTCACCAGCAGGCCAATGCTGAGCATCATCGACATGATCGACGAGCCGCCGTAGCTCATCAGCGGCAGGGTGATGCCTGTCACCGGCAGCAGTCCAATCACCATGCCGATGTTCTCGAACACCTGCCAGAAGATCATCGCGGTGATGCCTACCGCCACGAAGGCTCCGAACCTGTCTCGGGCGTTGAACCCCACGGCCAATGACAGAGAGAAGAGCCCTCCATACAAGGCCAGGAGCACCAGGCACGACAGGAAGCCGTGCTCCTCGGCCCACACGGAGAAGATGAAGTCCGTGTGCTGCTCGGGGAGGAAGGACAGACCCGTCTGGGTGCCCTCGCGCCAGCCCTTGCCGGACATGCCGCCGCTGCCCACGGCGATCTTCGACTGGGCGGCGTGGTAGCCGCTGCCGCGCAGGTCCGCCTCGGGATCCAGCCACCCGGAGATGCGCTGGCTCTGGTGCTTCTTGAGGTGGTGCTTGAGCACGGTGAAGCGCGGCTCGGGAGCCTCACGCACGTAGTCGTTCCAGATGATGCCGCCCACGGCCAGGATGCCCGCGACAATCACCGCCACCAGGTACCAGCGCACCTTGCCGAAGAGGATGACCGTGGCCGAGGACAGCAAGATCATCATCGCCGTGCCCAGGTCCGGCTGCACCAGCACGAGCACCGCGGGTACCGCCACCACCGCCAGCGGCTTCCACAGCCGCAGCAGGCCATAGGCCTCTTGATTGGGCTTGAAGTCGTCGTGGTAGACCTTGGCCAGCATGAGGATCACGCCGATCTTCATGAACTCGGCGGGCTGCACGCGCACCGGGCCCAGCACGAACCAGCTCTCGGCGCCCTTGGCCTTGTGCCCCAGGAAGCGCAGGGCAATCAGCGCCAGGATGTTGAGCACGTAGATGGGGACAGTCATCCGCTGGATCCAGCGGTAGTCCACCAGGCACACCATCAACGCGACGCCCAACCCCACGGCCATGTAGATGGCCTGGCTGGTCCACACCGAGGCATGCGGAGGCCGAGCCGCCGAGGCCAGGTTCCACACACCCAGGGCGCAGATGGCCAGGATGCAGAAGATGAGGGCCCACGGGACGTGGGGCACCATGCGTCGTTCAATGCTGAGCTGCATTCGGAGGGCCTGCGGCCGGAGCGCCGCGCGTGGGCGTGCCCGCGGCTGGAGTGCCGCGAGTGAGAGTAACGTCCTGCAGCTTCGGAGTCGGAGGCAGCGTCAGGACGTAGGGCTGATTGGAGCGCTGAGGCGGCGAGTTCGCATCCAGCTGCTTCAGCTCGAAGTACTTGGAGAACACGGCCATGCCGGTGGGCGCCGCGTCCACGCCACCGTGGCCACCGTGCTCGTTGAGCACCACCACGGCGATCTCTGGCTTGTCCGCGGGCGCGAAGCCGGCGAACCACGCATGATCGCGCGTAAAGAACTCCATCTGGTGCGTCTTCAGGCGCACCGCGCCAATGGCCACCACCTGGGCGGTGCCCGTCTTGCTGGCCACGACGATGTTCTTCATCTGCTCCTTGTAAGCCTGGCGCGCGCGGAACGCGGTACCGCCCGCCTCGTTGGCCACGGCCACCAGGCCTTCCACGATGACCTTGCGGTGATCGGGGTTGATGTCCACGGTGCGCACCACCTGCGGATTGAACGAATCGACCACCTGACCGTCCTGATCCTCGATGCGATGCACGAGCTGCGGCTTGTACAGCGTGCCGCCGTTGGCAATGGCCGCGTACACCATGGCCAGCTGCAGCGGCGTCACGTTGTCGTCGCCCTGGCCGATGGCGCTGTTGAGCGCCATGCCCTTGGTGTAGCCGCCGGGCGAGAGCCGATCATGGTACTCGGTGGTGGGCATGATTCCGGGGACCTCGCCCAGCACGCCGATGCCCGTGGGGCTGCCCAGGCCGAGCGCCCGGCCCATCTCCGCGATCGGATCCAGGCCGATGGTGTCCGCCACCTTGAAGAACCAGGTGTCGCACGAGTACGCCATGGCCTGCTTGGCGTTCACCGGGCCGTGGCCGCTCTCCTTGTGGCAGCGCCACGTGCGCGCGCCCAGCTTGTAGCCACCCGGGCAATTGATCACCGAGTCTGGCCGGAAGTTGCCCGACTTGAACGCCGCCAGCTGGGTGACGACCTTGAACGTCGACCCCGGGCTGTAATGTGCCGCGGCCACGCGGTTGATCATCGGCTGGAGCGGATCCCTCACCATCTCCGCCATCTGAGCCGGAGTGACGCGGCCGGTGAGCAGGTTCGGATCGAAGCCCGGCCGGGACACCAGCGCCTTGATGTAGCCGGTGTTCACGTCGATGGCGACCACCGCACCCGCCACGCCCGGGAAGATGCGCTCGGCTTCTTCCTGAAGCCGCATGTCGATGGACAGCACCAGGTTGCTGCCGGCCTGGGGCGGCGTCACCGAGTTCTCGCCGAGCTTGTCGTTCAGCTCCTCGATCTTCTGGCCGCGCGCATTCACCACTTCCTTGCGGAAGCCGTCCACGCCGCGCAGCTGCGGCTCGAAGTACCGCTCCAGGCCGCGCCGGCCGATGTAGTCCCCCAGGGCGTACTTCGCGCCGTCGGCGTTGAGCCGCTCCAGCTCGTCCTGGTTGATCTCGTTCATGTAGCCCAGCACGTGCGACAGCACCGTCTCCGTGCGGTAGTTGCGGTGCGGCACCGCCACCACTTCCACACCGTCCAGGATGTCGCGCCGCGCGTTGATGCGGTCCAGCTCGTCGCGCGTGAGATCGATGCGCACCGGCAGCGGCTGGAACGGCGCGTTGCGCTTGGAGATGCGCACCTGGTCGTCCACCTTCTTGCGCTGATCCTCGTCCCAGCCCAGCAGCGTGGCCAGCTTCGGAAGCACTTCCTTGGAACAGTCGGTGCAGAACGCAGGGGTGATGAAGGCGTCGAAAGACGGACGGCTGTCCACCAGGATGGTGCCGCGCGCATCCTTGATGACGCCACGGTCCGCGCGCAGGCGAACTTCCTTCACGAAGTTCGCCACGCTCTTGGCGGCGTACTCCTCGCCCCGGATGATCTGCAGCCGGTAGAGCTGGAGGGCCAGCACTGCCATGCCGCCCACCATGGCCAGGCCCAGCCACAGAAAGCGCTTCTTGAGGTCCCGCCCCGGAGGCGTCGTCTTTCCAAGATCCGGAGGAGTCACAGCAAGCCTCCCGCCTGGGTGCGCTCATGGCGCACCTCGAGCTTGCGCAGCAGCGGATAGAGGGCCAGCGCCGCCGCGCCGGTGAGCGCCACCTGCAGCGGCAGGCCGGGCAGCACCGCCGTGGCCGAGCCATCCTTCACCGTCAGCCACCCGAAGAAGGCCGCCAGCAAGCCATGGCCCACGTCCGCGCCCATGGTGAAGAGCACGAAGGCCACCGGCCCGCGCACGTCCACCAGCGAGTACACCAACCGGCACACCAGGAAGGTGAAGACGCCCAGGAACGTGTAGAGCCCCGTGGGCTGGCCGCTCATCAAGTCCAAGAGGTAGCCCACCGCGAAGGCCGAGCAGGCGCCCTCCAGCAGCGAGGCCCGCAGCGCCAGGAACGCCAGCAGCACCACCGTCACGTCGATGCGCGACAACACCAGCCCCGCCCGCTGCACGATGACGGACTCGAGCGTGAGCAGCACCATGGCCAACACCACCGTCACCAGGAACTTCATCGCGTCCCCTCCACCAGCGGCGCCGCGTCCTGGTATGGGCTGCCCACCACGAAGACTTCCTCGAGCTTCGTCGTGTCCACCGCGGGGAGGATGTCGGCCGCCTGGAACATGCCGTGCTCCTTCTTCGCCAGGTTCGCCACCCGTCCCACCACCAGCCCTGGCGGGTACACCCCGTCCGTACCGGAGGTGATGATCAGATCCCCGTCCTC
The DNA here is from genome assembly GCF_000737315.1 of Hyalangium minutum. GTDB lineage: Bacteria > Myxococcota > Myxococcia > Myxococcales > Myxococcaceae > Hyalangium > Hyalangium minutum. Next base: position 93,267 of record NZ_JMCB01000013.1, on the reverse strand, counting down.
GACATCCTCGGTGCGCAGCATGTTCTCCAGCTTGAGCGGCCCGCTGCCCGAGCCCGCCGCCGTGCCACGCGCCCGCGAGCGCTGCACTCGCACGCCCACCCGGCTCTGGGGATCCGTCACCAACGCCACGTCCGCGTAACCTCCCGTCGTCCGGATCACCTGGCCGACGATTCCATCCGGCGTCACCACCGACATGCCCCGGTACACGCCCTGCCGCTCGCCGCTGCTGATCCGCACCGACAACAGCTTGGCCACCGGGTTCACCCCCACCACCCGCGCCGGAATCTCCGGCCCCGCTTCCTTTTCGGCGTACCCCAACAGTTGCTTGAGCCGCTCATTCTCGGCCCGAGCCTCGCCCAACGCCTGCACGGCTGCTCGCAGCTGCATGTTCTCCAGCCGCAGCGCGTCATTCTCCTGCCGCACGTCGCGCAAGTCCACGTAGTGGCTCATCGCGCCCACCACCCCGTCGATGATCCAGTTGAGCCCCGACTGGAGCGGAGCCGTCATCGCGATGACGGCGCGATCGACGAAGTTGGCGTCGCGGCCCCGCCGCCCAGACACCAGGAAGGCGACCAGCGGGTAGAGCAGCAGCACGCTGACAATGATGAAACGGCGATACCGCCGGAAGAGCGACAGCACTGGGGGAAAGTACCCGTGTAGGGAAAGAGAGGCCGGAAGGGAGAGGAGCGGCTAAACACTGTAAATCGCTTGCATTTTCAGAGGGCTTATCCTAGGCAGTCAAGGCCTGTCATGGGGGGTGAAGGCGAACCGTTCACTCACCGGCCGGGCATCCAACAAACCTGCGTCGCGAGTCCTTCCACAAGGGATTTGGCGGCGCCGCGCGGGAAGAAACGACAGCATCATGGAAGAAGGACTGAACCTCCGGAAGATCGTCTCGCTGGTGTTCATCATCGGCATCGCCGTGGTGTTCACCCTGAACTTCGGGCCGGGCAGCTTCAGCAAGTCCAGCGGCCCGCAGGTGACGAGCGTCAACACCGTGGCGAACGTCAACGGCAAGGAGATCCCACTGCGGGACTTCCTGCGCTCCTACAACGTCCAGATCAACAACCTGCGCAACCGCGGCACCCCCATCCCCGAGTCCGTGGCGCGCCAGTACGTGGCCCCCCAGGTGGTGCAGAACCTGGTGGACGTGGAGCTGGTGGCGCAGGCGGCCGAGCGCTACGGCATCGTCCCCGCGGACGCCGAGCTGGTGGAGCTCATCCACCGCAACACGGACTTCCAGAAGGACGGCGTGTTCGACTTCGACCAGTACCGCCGCGCGCTGCGCGACTACTACCGGCTGACGGAGACGCAGTACGAGGACGACCTGCGCCGCCAGCTCGCTGCCCAGAAGATGCTCGAGGTGGTGCGCAATGGCGCCGTCGTCTCGGATGACGAGGTGCGCGTGCGCTACGACAAGGAGGCCAACCAGGCCAAGCTCGTGTTCGCGCGCTTCCTGCCCACCATGTACGCCGACAAGGTGCCCGCCCCCACGCCCGCGCAGGTGGACGAGTTCAAGAAGGCGCACCAGAAGGAGATCTCCGAGTACTACGAGAACAACAGCTTCATGTACAAGCAGCCCGAGCGCGTGAAGGTGCGGCAGATCCTGGTGAAGCTGCCCCCGGGCGCCACCGCCGAGCAGAAGGCGGCTGCGAAGGATCGCGCGAACGCGCTCCGCCAGGACGTCACCACGGGCGAGAAGGACTTCGTCGCGGTGGCCAAGGAGCGCAGCGAGGACCCGGGCACCAAGGCGACGGGTGGAGACCTCGGCTGGGTGGAGCGCGGCAGCCTGGAGCCGGCGCTGGCGGACGCCATGTTCGCCCTGGCCCCGGGCAGCGTGTCCGAGCCCATTGAGACGACGCTGGGCTACCACGTGGTGAAGGTAGAGGAGAAGCAGGCCGCCTCGGACAAGAAGCTGCCGGACATGGAGAACGAGATCGCCACCACGCTCTACAAGCAGCAGGCGGCCAAGGACCTGGCCAAGGCCGAGGCCGAGAAGGCGCTGGCCGCGGTGAAGGGCGGCAAGACGATCCCGGCGCTGTTCCCACCGGAGAAGGAAGGCCAGCCGGCGCTCCAGCGCTTCGAGACGGAGGCACGCCCGGAGGCGGTGGAGACGGGCACCATCACCGCGGGCGCCGAGTCGGTTCCCTTCCTGGGGCCCGCGCCCGCGCTGCTGACGGCGACGTTCACCGCGCAGGGGCCGCAGGTGCTGGACCAGGCCTACCCCGCCGGCGAGGGCTTCGTGATCGCCCAGGTCACCGAGCGCAAGAAGGCCAATGACGCGGACTTCCAGGCCAAGAAGGAGGAGCTGCGGGAGCAGGCTCGCCGCGCCAAGCAGATCGAGGTGGAGGACTCCTTCATCAAGGCGCTGCGCAAGAAGGGCACGGTGGTGACCAACACCGAGGCCATCGAGAGCGCGATCGGCGCCAGCTGATTCCTCCCCGCTCGCGCGGGAAGCCCGGTGGTGCGGCCCTGCCGCCACCGGGCTTTTTTATTGTCCGAAGCAACAGGCCTCGAGCGGCCTCAGGCCACGCTGTCCTCCTCCTCCATCTCTTCCGGGAGGACGACGGGCTTGCGCAGGGCGCGGGCGATGTCCGGGACGAGCTCGGAGATATCGCCGATGGAGCTGCTGGCGAGCTGGCCATCCGCGCCGATGCTCTGCTCGAAGCTGAAGACGTTGGTCGGGTCGTACTTGCGCTTGATGAGGCAGAGCACCGGGTAGTACTCGGCCCAGTACCGCCGCGCCCAGTTCGTGTAATAGGGCTTCGGGTAGTTCTGGTACGCCTCGCCGTTGCTGAACGGGCGGCCAATCTCCAGCCACCGGTCCATGAAGGTAAACGCCTTGGACTTCTCCGCCGGCGTGTCCCAGTAGGTATTGAGGTACGTGTTGAAGTCGGCGCGCCGGTGGATGTACGCGTTGAAGCCGCGGCTGCGCTCGTTGATGGCGCCGCCCGCGGGCTCGATGACCATCTGCGGAGCAAACGCGAGCGTCGTCGCCGCGCTGCGGATGTGGTCCACCATCTGGCGCCACGCCGCTACGCCCAGCGGCCGCTCGTAGTAGCGCGTCTGCTTCTCCTGCGGAGGCACCGTCGCGAGCGTGGTGAGCTCATCGCCCAGCGTGTCCGGCTCCTGCGCGTAGCCCATGAGCTTGTTGTTCATGGAGTAGTACGAGCCCCGGGCCTCCCATTGAATCTGGCAGCCGGGCATGGCGATGAGCTCGCCCAGCATCTGGCGCCACACGCTCGTGTCGCCGCGGTACATCACGCGCACGAGCAGGTAAGGGCCCGCCCAGTTGGGACCGTGCTGGATGACGCACAGGTAGCCCAGGCGGCGGTCGTGGTTGGAGCCCATGAACTTGCGCTGCAGCAGATCCAGCGCCGCGGCGCCCTGGGCCGCCTCCGCGTCCGTGCCCAGGTTGAACTGCAGCAGGACGGCGCCCACCTCGGAGAGCTGCGAGAGCCGGTAGCTCACCCGCGTCAGGATGCCGAACTGGTTGCCCGTGCCGCCGCGCACCGCCCAGAAGAGATCGCGGTTGTTCAGCTCGTTGGCAATCACCGGGCGGCCATCGGCCAGCACCAGCTCTACCTCGCTCACCGCGTCGCAGTTCATCCCGAACATGCGCGAGGCGAAGCCGAACCCACCGCCCTGCATCATGCCGCCGACGCGGACATCCGGGCAGATGGCGGCCGGAGCGAACAGGCCATACGGATACGTGGCGCGGTAGAAGTCCCGCATCTGCACGCCCGGGCCGACGTGCACGAGCTTGCGCTGCGGCTGGACGAAGACGTCATTCAGGCCGCGCACGTCCAGCATGAGCCCGCCCTCGACGGTGCAGTAGCCCGCCGTGCTGTGCCCGCCAGAGCGAGGCACCCAGCGGAAGGACGGATTCACCTCACGCTGTGCGCGGATGAAGCGCATGAAGGCCCGCACGTCGTGCATCGTCTCGCAGACGCCGATGGCCGCCGGGCGAACGTTCTCGAAGTTCACGTATGCTACCGCGCGCAGCGGGTCGTATTCCGGATCCCACGGGAACACGAGCCTTCCACTGGTCTCCCAGGTGAGATCAATCGCCTGCTGACGCGTGATCTGAAAGCGCGTGAAGTCAGAGTCTGGCCGCCGAGCCCACTCGGCGATCCGTCGTTTGATCTCGATCTTCTTGACGTCGTAGTTGAGTTCCATGGATGCGCGCATTCGGTGCCGGACAAGGGGGAATCCCCAGCCTGCCCGAAAGAGTATCGGTGCGCGCTGACGCTTCTGTTCTTCAGAGGACAGCCTTAGGGATTTCCACACTCAGCGTGTGGGCGGTGTCACGCTGGGATCCGAGGACAGGCGCTCGGCGAGGCACACCTCGTTCCGGCCCTGGGCCTTGGCGGCGTACATGGCGAAGTCGGCCGCTCGGACCAAATCCGTGGCGGAGCGCGCATGGTCCGGGAACGTGGCCACCCCCAGGCTCGCCGTCAGCCGGATCTCCAGTCCATGGGACTGCATGAAGCGACGGGCGCGGAACGCATCGCGGATGCGCGTGGCGATGGTCATCGCGCCCTCGGGAGCCGTCTCCACCAACAGAAGCGCGAACTCGTCGCCGCCGTAGCGGAACACCAGATCCAGCTGGCGCGTGGAGGCGATCAGCAACTCCCCCACCTCCTTCAGCAGCGCGCTGCCCACCAGGTGCCCGTGGGTGTCGTTGACGGCCTTGAAGTGATCCAGATCCAGGAACACCAACGACAGCGGGTGGTGGAAGCGCTGCGAGCGCCGCACCTCGTGATCCAGCTGCGCGCGCAGGTGCCGCGCGTTGTAGCAGCCGGTGTGCTCGTCGGTGATCGTCAGCTCCTGCACCCGGCGGAAGTTGCGCGCGTTCTCGATGGCAATGGCCGCGTAGTCCGCGATGGCCGTGAGCGTGGTCAGGTCGTCCTGGGAGAACGGCGGATCCCTCGGGCCGTTCACCAGCTCGATGACGCCGAGCACCCGCCCGCGGGCGATGAGGGGCACGGCCAGGATGGAGCGCGTGCGGAAGGCGGAGGCCTGATCGAAGCGCGGGGCAAAGGCGGGATCGCCGCCCACGTCATCCACCAGGCGCGCCCGGCCCGTGGAGTACACCGTGCCGGCGATGCCCTCGCCCGGGAGGATCTGGAGATTCTTGAGGGCCTCGGCTCCCTCGCCGACGGCCACCTCGAAGGAGAGCTTGCCGGTGTTCTCGTCCAGGAGGATGAGCGACCAGTTGCGCGGCTGGAGCAGGTCACTCACCTTCTGCATCACGAGGTTGAGCACCTCCTTCAGCTCGAGCGTGGAGGTGAGCGCCTTGGCGATCTCGTTGAACGCGGCCAGCTGCTCCACCGTCCGCTTCATGGCTGACAGGAGATCCGCGGGGTTCATCGGGAGTCCACTCCGAGGCGCAGTTCTGCTAAGGGCTTCAGGCCTTCCACCATGCCCACTCTAGAGGAATCTACGTCCCTCGTCCTTGCTTCCGCCTCGCCCCGGCGGCGGGATCTGCTCTCCCAGTTGGGGCTGCGCTTCACAATCGCAGCCGCGGACATCGACGAGACCCCCCTTCCGGGAGAGGCCGCCGACGTCTACGTGCTCCGACTGGCCCGGGAGAAGGCCCGAACCGTGGCCGAGCGCTTCCCAGGTACCTGGGTGCTGGCGGCCGACACCACCGTGGCCCTGGGCACCGAGCTGCTCGGAAAGCCCTCCAGCCCCACCGAGGCCCGGGAGATGCTCACCCAACTCTCTGGCCGCACCCACGCCGTCTACACGGGTGTAGCACTGGCCGGCAGAGCCCAGGAGTCGATGGTGGTGCGCACCGGCGTCACGTTCCGGACACTGTCCGCCGGGGAGATCGACTGGTACGCGAACACCGGCGAGCCCCTGGACAAGGCAGGGGCCTACGGAATGCAGGGAAAGGGCAGCTTCCTCGTCTCCGGCATCGAGGGCAGCCCGACCAACGTCATCGGCCTACCGCTGGGGGAAACTCTCGAGCTCCTGATGCGCGCGGGCGTTCCCACGCCCTGGAGGGGTCCATGAGCGAAGTGGCGGAGCGGCTGTCTCAGATTCGTACCCGGGTGGCCGCGGCGTGCGCACGCGCGGGGCGCCCGGTGGAGTCGGTGACGCTGGTGGCGGTGTCCAAGCTCAAGCCCGCGGCGCTGATCCGCGAGGCGTACGAGGCGGGCCAGCGCGACTTCGGGGAGAACTACGCGCAGGAGCTGCGGGACAAGGCCGCAGAGCTGGCGGGCCTGGAGGGCCTGCGCTGGCACTCCATCGGGCCGCTGCAGACGAACAAGGTGAAGTACGTGACCAAGGTGGCCCACGCCTTCCACGCGCTGGACAGGCTGGAGGTGGCGCAGGAGCTCTCCAAGCGCCGGGCCGACGCTCCCTTGGCCTGCTATGCCGAGGTGAACGTGGGCGGCGAGCAGACCAAGAGCGGGCTGCAGCCCGAGGCGCTGGGGCCGTTCCTGGAGGCGGTGCGTGCCCTGCCCGGCCTGCGAATGGAGGGGCTGATGGCGCTCCCTCCGCCCACGGAGAACCTGGAGCAGGCGCGCGGCTACTTCCGGCAACTGCGCGAGCTGGCCCGCGCGCACGGGCTCGCGGGCCTGTCCATGGGGACGACGCACGACTTCGAGCTCGCCATCGAAGAGGGTGCCACGCTGGTGCGCGTGGGCACCGCCATCTTTGGCGAGCGGTCGTAAGCGCCGAGCGCTCTATATTTCCTTGAACTTCATCTTGCCGGTGTCGCTGAAAGACACCGTGAACTCGTTGCCGCAGTAGTTGCAGCGCAGTTCCGAGCTGTTGCTGATGGGCTCATCCGTCGGGTTGTTGGCCTCGCACGTGGGACAGTCCCAGTCCTTGATGGCCTTGCCCGACTTGCCCTTGCCCTTCTTGTCGTCGTCGTCGTCGAAGCTGCCGTAGTCCTGCATGGAGTCCACTCTCCTCTGCGGGGTTGCGGCGCACCGCATCCCGTGAGGCCCACGCTAGCAGTGCCGCGCCCTTGGCTCCACGCTCGGTAGATGGGGGGGTAGGCACTCTTGGCGCGTCTGTGCGACTCTTGCCTACCCAGGGAGTGCTCGCCTTTGAATGGTGGGGGGGTGCGCGCGTCCAGGGAATTGCACGCCAGTGGGAAGGGATTGGATGGGGCACCTTGGCGGCAGGAAGTCCGGCTACCTACCTTGGGAGTCCAATATGCAGACGCGGTTCAAGGGTGCCTTCATGGGCCTGCTGTCCGGGATGATGTTTTCCAGTGTCGCCCTGGCGCAGGCAGAGACTCCGGCGTTCGCGCCCGGAGAGCAGGCGCTCTATCGCGTGCAGTACCTGGGGGTGACGGCGGGCACGGCGCAGATCACCGTGGGTGCGCCCATGAAGCAGTGGGGCCAACAGGTGTGGCCCATCGTGTCGCTGGCCAAGACGGACCCGGTCGTCGGCGTGTGGCCCATCAAGGATAAGTTCGTCTCGTACTGGCACGAGGAGGGGCAGCGCTCGGTGGGCAGTGACTTCTTCGTGGACGAGAACAACAAGCGCCGCCGCCAGCGCATCCAGATGAAGGACACGCGCACCGCGCACGTCGTCCGGCAGAAGGAGGGCGCCGCCCCCGTGGAGGCCACCCACGAGCTGCCCGAGGGTGCCATGGATCTCGCAGGCGCGACGTTCGCACTGCGCAGCCGGGGTATCCAGGACGGCCAGGAGTACATCTATCCGGTGTTCACGGGCTCGAAGCACTTCATGCTGAAGGCCAAGGTGGAAGGCCGGCAGATGCTGAAGACGGCGCTGGGCGAGCGGGAGGTCTTCCGCCTGAAGCTCCAGACGGAGTTCGCCGGTGGACTGCAGGCCAAACGCGACATCGTGGCCTACCTGACGACGGACCGCAGCCACCTGCCCGTGCGCATCGAGGCGGACTTCGTGCTGGGAACCATTGTGGCGGACCTCGCCGAGTACAAGCAGGGCCGCATGATGGCGATGAACGACTAGACGGGCGGCCTGGCCGCGGAAGGTGGAGATATGGGAGCGGGATGGGCGTGGGTGGTGATGGCGGCCCTGGCGGCATCTCCGGGGCCGAAGGTGGTGTCTCCGCTGGTGAAGGTGCGGCCGGGCGTCACGCTCAAGGGCTCCACCGAGGCCCAGCTGAGCCTGGCCCGAGGCGAGTGCGAGGGCACGCAGGTGGTCCTCCCCGGCAACGTCCGCCAGGTGACGGCGAAGCCGCTCACGCTCAAGGGGCCGGGCTCCGCGCTCTCCGCCTCGCTGTGGCGCGAGGGCTTCATCGAGGTGAAGACGCCCTCCAACAGCATGGGAGCGAAGGGGTTCTGGCCGGATCCACTGCTGCCCGTGAACGTGCCCGGAGACCCCAAGCTGCCCGCTGTGCTCTACGTGGAGGTGTGCGCGCCCACGGAGCAGAAGCCGGGCACCTACCGGGGTGAGCTGAGCGTGAAGGCGGACGATGGCGCGGTGGCGCCAGTGCCCTTCACGGTGGAGGTCCAGCCCTTCGCGCTGCCCGCCACGTCCTCGCTGCCCACGAGCTTTGGCATCTCGCTCTACAGCATCGCCCGGGGGCACAAGCTCGCTCCGGAGTCTCCCGAGGCGATGACGCTGCTGCGCGCCTACGGGAAGGCCCTGCTGCAGCACCGCCTGAGCGCGTACGGCATGAGCATGAACGCGCCGCCGGTGCGCTTCGAGGACGGCCGCGCGGTGGTGGACTTCAGCGCGTATGACGAGGAGATGGCGCCGTTCTTCGAAGGAACCGCGCTGCCCTCGGGGGCCCGCTTCACCACCGCCGACGTGCGCGACTCTTCGCAGTGCAAGACCGAGCAGGAGAAGGTGGCGTACTACCGCGCCTTCGCCGAGCATTTCCGCAGCAAGGGCTGGTCCGCGCAGCTCTTCTTCTACGCCAAAGACGAGCCGAAGCCGGAGGAGATGGCCTTGGTGCGCACGCAGGCCTCTCGGGTGAAGGCTGCAGGCAAGGACATCCCGGTGCTCGTCACTTCGGCGCTGCATGATGGCATTCAGAGCAGCGCGGACATCCTCGCGCCCACGCTCAACTGCTTCTTCCCTCGCTGGGAGCTGGAGACGTGCCCGAACGTGGTGCCCCTCTCCAAGCTGCGCTCGAAGCTGCGCTCCGGGACGCGGGTGTGGTGGTACCAGAGCTGCAACTCCCATGGCTGCACCGGCGGCCCCGCCGAGGATCCGGCGGTGGAGCGCGCCTATACCGGCTGGGCCTCCTATATGGTGGACCACCCTGCCCCGCTCAACCGCAGCATGGGGCCGCTGGCCTTCCTCACCGGTGTGGACGGCGAGCTCTATTTCGACACCGTCTACGCCTACAACACGCAGGATCCATGGCAGGGCGTCTTCGAGTTCGGCGGCAACGGCGACGGCACCCTCTTCTATCCCGGCACGCCGGAGCGCCTCGGGACAAAGGAGCCACAACCCGTGGTGTCCTTGCGCCTCAAGCACATCCGCGATGGGCTCGAAGACTATGAGTACCTGCACCTGCTCGCCCGGCTTGGGGACGCGGAGCCCGCTCGGGCCTTCGCTCGGCGGCTCGCCCGCTCGGGCTATGAAATTGAACAGAATGTCGCAACATGGGAGCAGGTCCGACACAACCTGACAGCCCAACTGCGCAAGCGCTGGGACGCCTCCGAATATGCGAAGCGTCCTGGCGTCCGACGTTGAAACCACCCGCTGCTCCGCCCATCTCCCAAAGACGGATGACCTCCATGCGCAACGTTCTCGTGGCTTGCCTCGCCCTCGCCGCATCCGCCGCCTTCGCTCAGGTGCCCGACGGCCCCGAGCCTCAGGGCCAGGAGGTGCCCGTAGGCCAGGACACCGCTCCGCCGGCGGAGCCCGCCGCCCCCGTGCCCGCGTGCCCTGCCGCGCTGCCCGCGCTGTACACGCCCATCGCCTTCATGCCTGGCGAGCAGCTCGAGTTCGATCTGGACGCGCTGGGTGCCCAGGCCGGAAAGATGACCATGCGCGTCCAGCGCCCCGAGAAGGGCACCCTGCCGGTGTCCATCGAGGCGCAGACCAACACCTTCTTCTCCAAGGTGCGCCGGGTGCAGGGCGTGGGGACCAGCTACCTCCACCCGAAGACGCTGCGGCCCTCGCGCTACACCGAGGACGCCACCGAGAACGAGGTCCGCCGCAAGGTGGACGTGGCCTTCGGCGCCAAGGATCGCTCCGTGAAGGTGGACTTCGTCATGGGCCAGCGAGCCGGCCACTTCAACTACACCTATGACAAGGACGGCTTGGACGTGGCGGGCGCCATCTACCTCATGCGCCAGCTGCCCATGAAGGAGGGCCTGCCCCTCTGCTTCGACGTGTATGGCATCCGCCGGCTGTGGCGGCTGAACGGCACGGTGGTGAAGCGCGAGCGCGTCTCGCTGCCCGTGGGCCAGTTCGACGCCTGGTACCTCACCGGCACCGCAGTCCGTCTGGATCGGCCCAGCCAGAAGCGCGAGATCCACGTGTGGATCTCCGACGACGCGCGCCGCCTGCCCCTGGTCGCCGTGGGCACCATCGACCTGGGCGCCGTGCGCGCCACCCTCACTGCCTACTCGCGCCCTGGTGAAAAGGAGAAGCGCGCCCAGGGCAAGGAAGAGCTCAAGTGGTAGCCGCCTCGCTCGGCTGCCTGCTGTAGGCCTCGCTCCCCTGCTCCCCCGCTACAGGGGGAGCTTTTTGCGCTCAAATTGATTCCGATTTGCAAAATCAAATTCTTCCTGGCTAGGGTGCGCGCCGATCGATGCGCCCCTCCATCCTCTTCTCCGCCCTGCTGTGTGCCGTCACCCTGTTCTCGCCCTTCGTCTCCCGCGCCGAGGAGCGCGAGGAGGAAGAGAAGGAAGCCCAGGAGCGCCGCGAGGCCCAGGAGTACCGTCAGGCCAAGGTCCACAAGGACGAGGACCGGGACGAGGACGAGGAGGACGAGCACAAGAAGAAGCGCCCGAAGCTGAAGGTGGCGGTCGGCGGGTACGCGGATCTGCAGTTCGCCTACTACAACCACGGGCTGAACCAGAACCGCGAGGGCGGCGCACAGAAGGACTCGCGGCTGACGTTCGACACGACGCGGGTGGTGCTGGAAGTGGAGGGCGGCCTGCCCGAGTACGGGATCGAGGCCGAGGTGGAGGTGGAGTTCGAGCACGGCGGCACCGGCTCGGCGATGGAGCTCGAGTACGAGGAGTTCGGCGAGTTCGAGCAAGAGGTGGACAAGGGCGGCGAGGTCCTCATCGAGGAGCTCTACCTGAAGAAGGAGTTCGGCGAGCACTTCGCCGTGTCGCTCGGGCGCTTCTACGTGGCGGTGGGGACGCTGAGCGCGTTCTACCGCCCGACCCAGTACCTGGGGACGATCCGCTCGGAGGCCGAGACGCTGATCATCCCCAACACGTGGGACGAGATGGGGCTGCAGGCCGTCGCGAAGGTGGGCGGCATGCAGCTCACGGCGCAGGTGGTGAACGGGCTGGACTCCACCGCCTTCAGCTCGCAGCGCTGGGTGGCCGAGGGGCACCAGCGCCGCTTCGAGATGGTCCGCGCGACGGACCTCGCCGCCGTGCTGCGTGCGGACGTCACCCGCTTCGACGGGCTCGTCTTCGGGGCTTCGGGGTACTACGGGGACTCGACGCGCAACCGTCCCAAGCCGGACCTCCTGAAGCTGTGCGAGGACGGCAACCCGCGTGACGTGGCGCCCTGCGGCTATGTGTCCGCGCCGCTGCTGCTGCTGGACGCGCACCTGTCGCTGGAGCAGGGCCCGTGGCGCGCCAAGGCGCTGGCGATGTGGGGCTACTTGCAGAACGCGGGGGCCATCTCCGCGCGCAACGCGCGTCTGTCCAACTTTCTCAACGTGCCGCGCACGCCCGTGGCCGACCACGCACTGGCCGTCTGGGCCGAGCTGGGCTTCGACATCGCCCCGCGCCTGGGACTGAGCGAGGCCCACCGGCTCGAGCCCTACGTCCGCTTCGACTACGCGGACTCGATTGTGAAACCGCGCACGGAGCTCTTCGACAACGCGCGCTTTGAACGCTCCATCTACACGGTCGGCGCGGCGTACACCCTGGCGGGAATGGGCTTCGGGAAGCTCGACTTCAGCCACCGCCGCCTCGGCGACTCCTCACGCTTCCGTCCGGAGAACACAGTCCGTGTCTCCACCGGCTTCTCTTACTGACTTCACCGCTCCCAGGAGGTTCCTCACATGAAGCTCACCCGTCTCCCCTTCCGTGTCCTCACCCTCGCCGGCGCGCTGGCGCTGTCCGCCTGCGCCGATGACGGAGAGCAGTCCCAGCACGCGTTCGATCCGCAGATCATCAACCACCTCGCGGATGACGTGGTGGTACCCACCTACCAGCAGCTGTCCACGCGGCTGAACGCGCTGGATGTGGCGGTGAATGCACTCATCGCCGATCCCACTCAGGCGAAGCTCACCGCGGCCCAGGAGGCCTGGTTCGCCGCGCGCACGCCCTGGGAGCAGAGCGAGGGCTTCCTGTTCGGACCCGTGGACTCGTACGGCTACGACCCGGCGCTGGACAGCTGGCCGGTGAACCGCTCGGACCTGGACGCGGTCCTGGCCAGCAATGACGACTTCACCCCGGGCTACGTGAGCACCCTCCAGGAGACGCAGAAGGGCTTCCACACGATGGAGTACCTCCTCTTCGACGAGGGCCGCACCAAGAAGGTGTCGGACTTCAACCAGCGCCAGTTCGACTACCTGAAGGCCATCTCCGCCGAGCTGAAGAACATCGGCGCCGCGCTGTCGAACGCGTGGACCCAGTCCGTGGACGGCCGCCTGCCGTACCGGGACGTGCTGGCCGGAGCGGGCACGGCGGGCAACACCGCCTATCCCTCCGTGGAGACCGCGGCCCAGGAGATGGTCGGCGGCATGATCAACATCCTGGACGAGGTGGCGAACGGGAAGATCGCCGACCCGTACGACGCGAAGGATCCGGAGCTGGTGGAGAGCCAGTTCGCCTACAACTCGCTGTCTGACTTCTCCAACAACATCCGCAGTGTGGAGAACGTCTACCTGGGCCGCCTGCCGGGCGCGACCCCGAGCGAGCACACGCTGTCGGCGCTGGTGAAGTCCGAGAAGCCCGAGGTCGACGCCCGCATCCGCCAGGAGATCACCGCCGCCATTGAGGCGCTCGCGAAGATCCCCGAGCCGTTCCGCGAGTCCATCAAGAATCCGAACGCGGCGGACGAGATCGAGGCCGCGCAGGTCGCCATCCGCAAGCTCCAGAACTCCATCGAGACCGACGTGAAGCCCTTCACGTCGCGCTGAGCATTCTGGGGGGATTGCGATGCGACAGGCCATGACACTGGGCGCCGTGGTGGCGCTGCTCTCGGGCTGCGGAGACTCCGAGCCGCCTCGCGCGGGAGGCGCCACCACCATTGATGATCGGACCTCGCTGGCATTTGCCCAGCCTGCCCCCAACCTCACGCCCGAGCAGCTCACGCTGCACCGGGTGGGGGACAGTGCGTTCGCGGCGGTGTTCGTCCCGGGTATGGCGCCCGTGAACCCGGGGCTGGGGCCGCTCTACAACAACACCTCGTGCAACGGCTGCCACCTGCGCAATGGGCGCGGCATGCCGGTGATGGGCACCGGGCCGCAGCGCACCCAGCTCCTGGTCCGCGTCAGCCTCCCCAGCGGCACGCTGAACCACCCGAACGGCGCCGTCCCCGTGCCGGGCTTGGGCATCCAGATCGCCGACCAGGCCGTCTACGGCTACACGCCCGAGGCCTCGGTCGCGCTGTCCTGGGAGGAGAGCTCTGGCACCTACGGAGATGGGGCGGCCTTCAGCCTGCGGTCTCCGCGCATCCAGATCACCCCGAGCGACGGCTCCTCGCTGCCTCCGGACCTGCTCACCTCGCTGCGGCTGCCGCCTCCCGTCTTTGGGCTGGGGTTGCTCGAGGCCGTGCCCACCTCCACCCTGCGCGCCATGGAGGATCCGAACGACAAGAACGGTGACGGCATCTCCGGCCGCCTCAACGAGGTCTGGGATGTCCAAGCGCAGGCGCTGGCCCCGGGACGCTTCGGGCTGAAGGCGAACAGCCCCAATCTGCTCCAGCAATCGGCCGAGGCCTATGTCAACGACATGGGCGTCACCAACCCGCTCTTCCCAGAGCCCGACGGCACCCACGACCTGTCGAGGACGACGCTGGAGGCCGCGGCCTTCTACGCGCAGTCGCTCGGCGTGCCGGCGCGCACCGCCCTCGACAACGCGGACGTGCAGGAGGGCGAGAAGCTCTTCCGCTCCGCCGGGTGCGAGAGCTGCCACCGCGAGACGCTCGAGACGGGGGACCACCCGCTGCCGGAGCTGGCCCACGAGCGCATCCACCCGTACACGGACCTGTTGCTGCACGATATGGGGCCAGGGCTCGCGGATGGACGGCCGGATGGCGTGGCGGACGGCAACGAGTGGCGGACCGCGCCGCTCTGGGGGGTTGGGCTGACGCAGACGGTGCTGCCCTACGCGGGCTACCTGCACGATGGCCGCGCACGCACGCTGGAGGAGGCCATCCTCTGGCACGGAGGCGAGGCCGAGCGCTCGCGGGAGCGCTTCCGCGCGATGTCGGCCCCGGATCGCGAGGCACTGGTGAAGTTCCTGGGCTCGCTCTGAGCCACGGAGCCACGGGGGCCGCGAACGCGGCGGCCCTCGTGCTAGCTGTCGCCCAGCGGGAGCGGCAGCTGGCGCATCATCCCCGCCGCCTGCGAGAGACGCCGCCGCACCGACGACACCACGCCCACGATGACCTCGAGCCGCTCGAGCACGAGCTGATCATCGCTCACGTCCACCAGCGTCATGGGAGCCGGTCTCGGAAGGCGCATGGCATCGAGCACGTCGGCGAAGTGGCACTCCACATCTCCGAGCGCATCGAGCCCCTCCCGGAGATCATCCCCGAGGAGGTCCACGAGCACGGCCGCGTCCGTACGCTCGGGCAGTGCGCGAGCCAGGTTCTCCATCGCCTCGCTCAGCGGATCGTCGCTGGCGTGGCGAGAAGTCGCGGGGACGGCAAAGGCGGCAACGGACGTCGACATGGCCAGAACGCTACAGGCACGTAGCGAACGGTCAATTTTTCGAGCCGCTCAGGACGAAGACCTGAGCGGCCCGCTCTGCAAAGGCGCGTACCACCACTCTTTTCCGCTCGCTCCGCCCTGCTCAGATGGAGGGCGGAACTCCCGTGCTCCCCGGAGACGTGACCGGAGCGCTCGTCGCGGGAATCCCAGGAATCGGCGCAACAGGTGCCGCGGTGGTACTCCCCGGCGTCGCATTCACGGGCGCGGGCGTCGTGATCAGCGCGGGCGGAGGCGCGGCCGTCAGCGGCGCGGGCGTACCGAGCAGCGGCGTCCCCGACGCAGCGGTGAGTGGCGCGGGCGAGCCGAGCAACGGCGGCGTGGGGATCGTTGGATCCGTCCCGATCGGCGGCGCCGTGGCGATGATGCCCGGGCTCACCTGCCCCGTCCCCGCGAAGCTGTTGAAGTTCGGCGGAGAGATGGGCACGGTGAAGTTCCCCGAGTTGGACAGCGTGGGCGTCGTCGAGTTGATGGCCACCCCCGCCTCCGCAGGAGCTCCCGGCGCGGGCGTGCCTGGCACCACCGTCTGCTCCGTGGCGAGCAACGAGCCCGGCGCGGGCGTGCCCGGCATGGAGCCCGAGATGTTCGCGGGGGGCGTCGGCGCACCCAGCGTCGGGAAGGTGCCGCTGATGGTGTCCGGCGTCACGGCGCCGGGTCCCACGGTGGTCACACTCGTCACAGGACCGGTGACGGGCTGAGAAGGGACTCCCGGAGAGCCCGTTGCCGCAGTGCCCTGCTGCGTGGCCTCCGTGCCCACGCTCACCCCTGGCGTCGCGCCAAGGTTCGCGGAAGCGGGCCCGCCCAGCGTCCCAGGGCTCACCGGCGTCACCGGGCCACCCGGCGTTCCCGTCTGGGGCGGTGCCGTGACGTCAAAGCCCGAGCCACCTACGCCCTGCCCCGGTGCCGGAGCCGGCGTAGGAGCCACGAAGATCCCATTCCCTCCGAACCCGCCAGTCACCGGCACCACCCCGCCCGACTCTACGCCCTGGACGTTCGGCACCACGGCCACGGAGTTCACGGGCCGATCATTCAGCTCGATCTCCACATCATCGAAGGAGAACTGAAGGAAGCCGCGCGGCTCGGCGCTCTGCGGCAGGTTCCACACGAGCACATCCAGCTCGGTGTCCCCCGCCCGCGCCGCCGCGAGGATGCGGTGCGTCTCGTCATCCGCGTGCGAGCCATGCGAGAGCGCCGCGGCCTGAATCAGCGCGGTGTCCGTGATCAGCTGCCCGTTGCGCCAAACGCTGCCCACGCCCCACACCACCACGGCAGCGTGCACCTGCGTCGTGGCCATCCACCCGAGCCCGCTCGCGCCATTCAGGTCATGATCCAGGAGCACCCCACCCGCCACCGGGAAGCTCGGCCGCGGAGCAGGCGAGCCGCCTGAAGCCTGCTGGGGCGGAAAGCCGGGCTGGGTGAGCTCCACACGGTACTGCGCCTGCCCGAGCCGGAACTCGGCCTCCACGCGGCCCTTGTCGCCGTACGTGGCGCCCCAGGCGGGGACGCGGTCCTCCGCCGTCAGCGTCGCCGAGCCGGTGCCTCGCTCGTAGATGTTGGGGTAAGGCGTGGTCCCCTGGGCGAAATAGCCTACGGGGGACGTCGTCCGAGCGCTCGCTTGGATGCCCTCGAACGTGAAGCCTCCTGACGGCGCCGCCGCCAGGAGTCCAACCATCGTCACTTGAAAGAGAGTTCCCACCATCGCTGCCTCCCTTCCACACAAGGTAGGCAGCGGTACGGGGGTTGGCACGCCCCGCTAGATCAGCCCGCGCGCCCGGCGGATCTGCTCCACCGTCTTGTTGTACTCGATGTCGAAGGCGCTGGTGCCCTCCTGCAGGTGCTTCAGGCGGGAGCGCGCCTCCTTGTCGATCTCGTCGTCCACGTCCAGGTGCTTCTTCATCACCTGGAAGATCTTCTGACGCAGGTTGTTATCGGCGGCGAACACTTCCTCGACGTTCCGGCTGATCAGCAGGAACTCGATCATCTGGTTGATGACGTACTCGATGCCTTCGTCGCCCATCTTGAAGCCGCGAACGTCGGCCATCTCACGCTTGACCTGATTGAACTTGGAGTAGTCGTAGCCGCGCCGCTCCAGGGCCTCGCGGGTGGCCTGGTTCACGCGCTCCTCGTTGGCCAAGTACTCGCGCATGATGGCCGACAGGTCCATCTCCGCGTCCGCCACCCGCATCGGCTCCACCTCGACATCCCCGTCCTGCATCAGCAACTGGATGCACTCGCGCGAGATGATCGGGATCACCTTCGGATAGAGCCTCATGTGTCGCTCCCTCACCCTCTTCTGCGTGCCTAGAACGCGATCGCTATAAAACAGCGCCGCGCCCAGCCGCAATGAAAAACCCTTGGAACCACACGGTTCCGGAGTACTTTTTCCCTCGAAATTCCCGAGGAGAAAATTAATCACGCCCCACCGGCTGGCGACCCTCCTTCGGAGGATTTTTCGTCTTGCGTGGCTCCGGCGTCGGCCAGAGACGCCTCACGGATGGGGTCTACGTCCTCCTCCTCCGGGTGGCCGTGGAGGGCCGCATGGACCCGCTCGGCCACTGAGGGGCCAACCACTTCGGCCAGATCCTCGATGGTGGCCTCCTGAACACGCTTCAGTGATCCGAAGTGGCGCAGCAGTGTCTTCCGGCGCACCTCGCCCACCCCCGGAATGTCCTCCAGCGCCGAGCGGACGCGGCTCTTCCTCAGGTCCTTCTGCTGGTAGGTGATGGCGAAGCGGTGGGCCTCGTCCCGCATCCGGGTCAGCATGAAGATTTCCGCCGAGTTCTGGGGCAGGACGACCGGATCTTTCCGCCCCAGCACGAACACGCGCTCCGGGCTGCGAGCGCTTTCAGCGTCGCGATCAAAGACTTCTTGGTCGCGACTCTTGGCAAGACCTACCACGTCCACCTTCTCGACTCCCAGGTCCTTCATGGCCGCGTGGACACTGGCCAACTGGCCCTTGCCACCGTCAATGACGAGCAGGTCCGGCAGATCGTTCTCCTCCAGGCCGCGCTTGAGGCGGCGGGAGAGCACCTCGTACATGCTGGCGAAGTCGTCCTGCTTCTCCAGGGTCTTGATCTTGTACTTGCGGTAGCGGGACTTGTCCGTCTCGCCATCGGTGACGGCCACCTGCGAGGCGACGATGCTGGAGCCCTGGAAGTGAGAGATGTCGAAGCACTCCATCCGGCGCGGGAAGTTGCGCAGGTTGAGCTTCTGCTGGAGCCGCGACAGGACGGCGTCGGTCTCCTCCTTGGTGCGCTTGCGCTCGGTGAAGGCCTGCTCGGCGTTCTTGGCGGCCATGAGCACCAGGTCGTGCTTCTCGCCGCGCTTGGGCACCATGACGCGGACCCTCTCGCCCCGGCGCTCGGTGAGGAGGGACTCCAAGCCCTCGAGGCTCTCCGGATCCAGCGGCAGCAGCACCTCCTCCGGCACGAAGCTGCCTTGGTCGTAGTAGAGGTTCACGAACGAGGGCAGCAGCTCCTCGTCCGGGAACTCCTGGCTGCCGAATGGGAAGGCCTGGCCACCGTTGAGCCGGCCCTGCCGCACCCACAGGACGTAGAAGAGGATGCGATCGCCCTCGCGGAAGAAGGCGAACACGTCCTGATCCTTGAAGTCGGTGGTGACAGCCTTCTGGCGCTCCAGGCTGCGCTCGATGGCCCGGAGCTGATCGCGCAGGCGCGCGGCCTCCTCGAACTTCAGCTCCGAGGCGGCCCCCTTCATGCGTCCCTTGATGCCCTCCACCAGCTCGGTGGCCTTGCCCTCCAGGAAGAGCACCACCTCGTTCACGCTGCGCCCGTAGTCCTCGGGAGACACCGGGTAGACACAGGGCGCCGGGCAGCGGCCGATCTGGTACAGCAGGCAGGGCCGCTTCCGGTTGGCCATCACGTGATCCGTGCACGTGCGCAGCCGGAAGTAGCGGTTGATGAGGCGCAGCGTCTCGCGGATGGCTCCCGCGCTGGAATAGGGTCCAAAGTACCGCGCGCCGTCTCTATCGTATTTCCGGACGACCTCCAGGCGGGGGAAGTCCTGGGTCTTGTCGAGCCGCAGCGAGATGAACTGCTTGTCGTCCTTGAGCAGGACGTTGAAGCGCGGCTTGTGCTTCTTGATGAGCTCGTTCTCGAGGAGGAGGGCCTCCTTCTCGTTGTGGACGAGCACCGTCTCGATGTCCCCGAGGATCGAGTCGAGCATCGACACGAAGACGCGCGTGTCGCCCGTACGGGTGAAGTACGAGCGCACCCGGTTGCGCAGATTGATGGCCTTGCCGACGTAGATGACGGTGCCGCGGCGGTCCTTCATCAGGTACACGCCGGGCTCGGTGGGCAGCGCGTCGAGCTTCTCCTGGAGCCGGGCATTCATGATGAGCTAGCGCCTCCTGCCCCTCTTGCCAGCGGCGCCTCGGCGGCCCTTCATAGGGCCCTGGGGCTCGGCGGGCTTGGGGGGCTCGGCGAGCAGCGTGCGGCTGGGGGGCTTGAGGCCCAGGTCCATGTCCTTGAGCAGCAGGATGCGGTCGCGGAACTGGGCGGCCTTCTCGAACTCCATCTCGTCCGCCGCGCGCTGCATGTCCTTGGTGTACTCCTCGATGAGGCGCTTGATCTCCTTCGGGATGAGCAGATCGTTCGCCCCGTCGGCAGCCAGAGGCAGCGCCATGGGGTCCGCGCCGTAGAGCTGCTGGGACAGATCGAGGATGGCGCTTTTGACCGAGCGCGGGGTGATGTTGTGCTCCTCGTTGTACTTGCGCTGCACCTCGCGGCGGCGGTTGGTCTCCTCGATGGCCAGCTTCATCGAGTCGGTCATCTGATCCGAGTACATGATGACCTGGCCGTTGAGGTTACGGGCCGCGCGGCCAATGGTCTGGATGAGCGAGACGTGGCTGCGCAGGAAGCCCTCCTTGTCCGCGTCCAAAATGGCCACCAGGGAGACCTCGGGGATGTCGAGGCCCTCGCGCAGCAGGTTGATGCCCACCAGCACGTCGAAGACACCCTTGCGCAGGTCGCGGATAATGGCCGTGCGCTCGATGGCGTCGATGTCCGAGTGCAGGTAGCGCACCTTCACACCCACATCGCTGAAGTACTCGGTGAGATCCTCCGCCATGCGCTTGGTGAGCGTCGTCACCAGCACGCGCTCCTGACGGGCCACGCGCACACGGACATGCTCCAGCAGATCGTCCACCTGGTTGGATGCGGGGCGGACCTCCACGGGAGGATCCATCAGGCCCGTGGGGCGGATGATCTGCTCCACCACCACGCCTCGGCTCTTCTGCAGCTCGTACTCGGAGGGAGTGGCCGAGACGAAGACGGCCTGCTGCACCATGCCCTCGAACTCGCCGAACTTCAGCGGGCGGTTGTCCATGGCGCTGGGGAGCCGGAAGCCGAAATTCACCAGCGTCTCCTTGCGCGAGCGGTCGCCGCGGTACATCGCGCCGATCTGAGGAACGGTCTGGTGACTCTCATCGATGAGGATGAGCATGTTCCGTGGGAAGTAGTCGATCAGGCACGGAGGAGGCTCGCCGGGCGCCCGGCCCGAGAAGTGGCGCGAGTAGTTCTCGATGCCATTGCAGAACCCCACCTGCTCGATCATCTCCAGATCGAACATGGTGCGCTGCTCGAGCCGCTGTGCCTCCAGGAGCTTGCCCTCCTTGCGGAAGAGGCTGAGGCGCTCGGCCAGCTCGTCACGGATCGTCTGCAAGGCTCGCTTGCGGGTGTCCGCCTCGGTCACGTAGTGGCTGGCGGGGAAGACGACAATCTTCTCCAGTGCCCCCAGGGTGACGCCACGCAGCGGATCGAACTCGGTGATCTTCTCCACCTCGTCGCCGAAGAAGCTCACGCGGACGGCGCGCTCCTCCTCGTAGGCCGGGAAGATCTCCACGGTGTCGCCGCGAGCGCGGAAGGTACCGCGATGGAAGTCGAAGTCGTTGCGCTCGTACTGGGCCTCGACCAGCCGGCGCATGAGCGCGTCCCGGCCCAGGTCCTCGCCCAGGTTCACGGTGATGGCCAGGTCCACGTAGGAGCGCGCCGTGCCCAGGCCGTAGATGCAGGACACGCTGGCCACGATGATCACGTCATCGCGGATGCGCAGGCTGTGCGTGGCCGAGTGCCGCATGCGCTCGATCTCGTCGTTGATGGACGAGTCCTTCTCGATGAAGGTGTCCGACGAGGGGACGTACGCCTCGGGCTGGTAGTAGTCGTAGTAGGAGACGAAGTATTCGACGGCGTTCTTCGGGAAGACTTCCTTGAACTCGCCGTACAGCTGAGCGGCCAGGGTCTTGTTGTGCGCGATGATGAGCGTGGGCCGCTTCACGTTGGCGATCACGTTCGCCATGGTGAATGTCTTGCCCGAGCCCGTGACGCCCAGCAGCGTCTGGTACTGGTCCCCGCGCAGCAAGCCCTCGGTCAGCTCGGCGATGGCCCTCGGCTGGTCGCCCTGCGGCTGATGTTCACTGACGATCTGAAAGTCCGGCATAGCCCCGTCATTTAACATCCAGCGACAAGGCAGGCTGGCACTTCCTGCATGGCTGCAGGGCAGTGGACGAACGCGGGCTACTTCGCTCCCTTTGCTTCCGGGGCTCCCACCGCCTTCAGGGACTCCAGCCGAGGGGCCTCGAACTCGTCCCCCTTGTTCCAGCGGGGCATCTCGGGCGCCCGCGCCACATGGGCGCCCAGCAGGAAGTAGAGGCGCACGTCCTCCACGGCCCCGCTCAGGTCCCACTCCGGACGCAGCTCATCGGAGGGCTGGTGGTAGTGCCGCGCCTCCCACAGCTCTCGCTGCTGCTTGCCCCAGCCCTCGGGCCTGCCGATGAAGTCCATGCCGCTGCTGAAGTACGCGGCCGGGATGCCCAGCTTCGCGAAGGCGAACTGGTCCGAGCGGTAGAAGAAGCCCCGATCCGACAGCTGGTCCGCCTTCACCGTGCGGCCCTGCGCATTTGCCAGGCCCGTGATGATGCCATCGAGGTTCGACTTGCCCAGACCGATGATCGCCACATCCCGCGTGCGCCCGAGGATGTTCGCGCCATCGATGTTGATGTTGGCGGCGATGCGGCCCGAGGGCACCGGCAGGTGCGTAGCGAGGTGCTGCGAGCCCAGCAGCCCCTGCTCTTCTCCCGCCACGGCGGCGAAGAGGATGGAGCGCCTCGGAGGCGTGGGCAGCGCGCGGTAGGTCCTCGCCACTGTGAGCAGGGCCGCCACCCCCGCCGCGTTGTCCACCGCGCCGTTGTAGATGGCGTCCTCGCCCGGGCGCGCACCCTCCTTGGTGCCGAGATGATCGTGGTGCGCGGTGTAGAGCACCACCTCGCCCGAGAGCTTCGGGTCGCTGCCGGGCAGCAGGCCCAGCACGTTCGCCGTGGGCCGGCGCCTCACCTGATTGGCGAACTGGGTGGAGACCTTCACCCCGAGCGGCACGGGCTGGAAGTCGCGCTTCTGCGCCGAGGCGACCAGCGCGTCCAGGTCCCTCCCCGCCATCCGGACGATGCGCCGCGTGGCCTCCTCGGTCGTCCACGCCTTCACCTGCAGGCGCGGGCCCTGGGTGGCGGGCAGCTCGAACTGCTCGCCCGTCCACGAGGTCTGCACCACCTGCCACGGGTAGCCGGCGCTCGGCGTGGTGTGGAGGATGATGGCGCCCGCCGCTCCCACCTTGGCGGCCTGCTCGTACTTGTAATCCCAGCGCCCGTACCAGAGCCGCGTCCGGCCCGCGAAGAGCGCCGGGTCCTCCGCCGGATCGCTGTTGAGGATCAGCAGCGTCTTGCCCCGGAGGTCCATCCCCTTGAAGTCGTCCCAACCATACTCGGGAGCGACGATGCCGAAGCCCACGAAGATCAGCTCGGAGCCCTCCAGCCGGGCCTCCGGCTCCTGCACGCCAGAGACGGCGATGAACTCCTCGTGGAACTTCAGGTCCGTGCGCCCGGACGCGGCCGCGAAGCTCAGCGTGTCCGGGTGGCCAGAGAGGCCCACGAGCTCGAAGGGCTGGAGGTAGCCGTCTCCCCCACCCACGGGCTTCAGGCCCAGCAGCTCGAACTGGGAGGCGATGTAGGCCTGGGCCAGCGCATCTCCCCGGGTGCCCGGGCCGCGCCCCTCCAGGAGATCATGCGCGAGGAAGCGCACATGGGCACGCAGCGGGTTCGCATCGATGGTCTGCGCCACCACCTTCTCCGCAGGCGTGGAGAGCGGCACGCCCTGCGCCAGGACGGGCAGCGCAGGCAGGAGGAAGAGCAGTGCGAGCAGGCGCTTCATGGGGCGAAGCCCTAGCACGAAGACTCAGGCCCGGGCAGGCACAAACACCCCTCGAAGCACCGGGGGCCCGCCTGGCCCCATGCCCGGGCGGGCACCGAACGAGCGGATTATACTGGGAACCCCGAAGAGCCCCATGAACATCGATCTCATTCAAGCTCCTACCTCCCCCTCCCCTCCAAGGCTTGGAGCGGACACGCTCGCTCCCGGCCGGCTCCTCGCCGGGCGGTTCCTTCTCGAGTCCCTGGCGGGCCGCGGGGGCATGGGCTCGGTGTACCGCGCCAAGGACACGCAGACCGGGCAGACCGTCGCCCTCAAGCTCCTGCATCCCATGCAGAGCGCCGATGGGCTTCAGCGCTTCAGCCGCGAGGCCGAGCTTCTTGCCGAGCTGCGTCACCCGTCCATCGTCTCCCATGTGGCCCATGGCTTCCTGGAGCAGGGACACCCCTTCCTCGCCATGGAGTGGCTGGAGGGAGAGGACCTGGCCAACCGGCTCGGGCGCCAGCCCTTGAGCCTGTCCGAGACGCTGACCCTGATGCGCCACGCCGCCGACGCGCTGGCTACCGCGCACCGGCACGGCATCGTCCACCGAGACCTGAAGCCCTCCAACCTCTTCCTGCGGCATGGCCGGCCCGAGGAGGTGGTGCTGCTGGACTTCGGGCTGGCACGCCGCACCGTGCCGTCCCAGGCCCTCACGGGCAGCCACGTGGTGCTCGGAACTCCGGGGTACATGGCGCCCGAGCAGGCCTCGGGACAAGGAGAGACCACTCCGAGCGCGGACATCTTCTCGCTGGGGTGTGTGCTGTACGAGTGCCTCACCGGCCAGCCTCCCTTCTCCGCGCCTCACTTCGCCGCCGTGCTGGCGAAGATCCTCTTCACCCCGCCGACGCCCCTGCGCTCGGTGCGCACCGAGCTGCCCGAGGTCTTCCAGACGCTGGTGGACCGCATGCTGGCCAAGGACCCGCACCAACGGATCCCGGACGCCCCCTCCCTGATGCCACTCCTGCCGACCGTGGACGAGCTCCCGGAGCTGGAGGGGGTGGCGCCCACGCAGGTGGCGCGCGTCGACAGCCCCATGGCGGCGGAGCAACAGCTCGTGAGCATCCTGCTGGCGGCTCCTCCAGTGGTGGCGGAGCCAGGGCCGGAGGCGATGGTCCAGCGGCGCTCGCTGCGGGACTCGCTGCGTGCCGTGCTCACGCCGCACCGGGCTCAGGTGGAGCTGATGGCGGATGGCTCTCTGGTGCTGACGCTGCTGGCAGGCCGTCACGGCGCGACGGATCAGGCCTCGCTGGCCGCCCGGTGCGCCCTCTCCCTCAAGGAGCGCTGGCCCGAGGTGACGGCCGTGCTCGTTACGGGGCGGGGTGTCATCAGTGCCCACCTCCCCGTGGGCGAGGCCATGGACCGCGCGGGGCAGCTTCTGCACCGGTTCGGTCACCCCACCGCGTCGCCCCATGTGGTGCTGGACGAGGTAACAGCCGGGCTTCTGGGCCCGGGCTTCCAGTTGGAGCGGGCCTCCACGGACACCTTCCTGCTGCAAAGCGAGCATCTGACGGCGGACGCCTCCCGCCCGCTGCTCGGCAAACCCACCCCGTGTGTGGGCCGCGAGCAGGAGCTCGCCCTGCTGGAGCTGGCCCTCTCCACCTGCATCGAGGACTCCACGGCGCAGGCCCTGCTGGTGGTGGCGCCTCCCGGCACGGGCAAGTCCCGGCTGCGCCACGAGTTCCTCCGCCGCGTCTCCCGGCGCGAGCAGCCGGTGCTGCTGCTCCAAGGCCGCGGCGATCCGATGAACGTCAGCGGCTGCATGTGCATGGTGGGGCAGTTGCTGCAGCAGCTGTGCGGCATGGAGCCGGGCGAGCCCGCCGAGACCCGCCGCCAGAAGCTGCGTGAGCGCGTGGCGAAGTACCTGCCCGAGCGCGAGGTGCCCGAAGTGGCGGCCCTGCTGGGAGAGATCTGCAGCGCGCCCTTCCCGGAGGAGACCTATTCGCAGCTGAGGGAACTCCGCCGCGATCCGGCCCAGATGAACGCCGCAGTGGGCGGGGCGATCATCACCTGGCTGCGCGCGGAGAGTCAGCATTCCCCCGTGCTCCTCGTGCTCGAGGATCTGCACTGGGGTGACGCCCTGACCGTGCAGTGGGTGGATCGGTTGCTTCGCGAGCTGGCCGACTGCCCCCTCCTGGTGCTGGCGCTGGCCCGTCCCGAGATCAAGGAGCTGTTCCCCGGCCTCTGGTCGCAGCGCCTGCAGGAGGTCGCCCTGCGGAGCCTGAGCCGCAAGGCCGGCGCTCAGTTGATCCGCGACGTGCTCGGGTCCGGCGTGGAGGAGGCCGTGGTGGACCGGCTCCTGGAGCAGTCGGCGGGCAACGCCTTGTTCCTGGAGGAGCTCATCCGCATGGTCGCCGAGGGCCGCGGAGACACGCCTCCCGGCACAGTGCTGGCCATGCTCCAGTCGCGCATCCTGCGGCTGGAGCCCGAGGCCCGGCAGGCGCTCCTGGCCGCCAGCTTCCTGGGCCGCACCTTCTGGACCGGGGCCGTCCGGGCACTCCGCAACGCCCAGGAGACACCGGGCACGCTGGAGCACTGGCTGGAGCGCCTCGTGGCGATGGAGATCATCGAGTCCCAGCCGGATCGGACGTTCGCGGGAGAGAAGGCCTACCGCTTCCGGCACGCGCTGATGCGGGACGCCGCCTATGCCCTGGTCCCCGAGGCCCACAAGGCCACCGGCCACCGGCTCGCGGGCGAGTGGCTGGAGCAAGGCGGAGAGACGGATCCGCGCGTGCTCGCGGATCACGCCTACCTCGGCCAGCAGCCCGAGCGGGCCGTCCGCTTCTACATCCAGGCCGCCGATCAGCGCCTGGAGCGCGGAGACGCCCGGAGCGCGCTGCAGTGCGTGGAGGCTGCGCTGAAGCTGGAGATGCCGAGCGAGACGCGCTCGCGCCTGCGCGCCCTGCAGGCCACCGCGACCTTCTGGCTGAACGATCCCTCGCTGCTGACGGGAACGGGCCGGGAGATCCTCCCCGAGCTGAAGGCGGGCAGCCGGCCCTGGTGCGATCTGATCAGCAGCCTCATCCTCAACAGCGTCAACCGGGGCCAGCCGGCCGAGGTGATGCCGCTCGTGGAGCTGCTGCTGCGCACCTCACCCGAGGCCGATGGTGTGTACGCCTATGCCCAGGCGCTCTGCTTCATCTCCACGGCCTTCGTCCGGCTCGGCATGCGCCAGGAGGCGGAGGTCCACCTCCAGCGCATCCTCGGCCTGGAGGGCTCCGACGCGCTGCTGGAGTCCTACCGCGACTACACCCAGGCCTTCTTCTCGTTCCACCTGGAGCCCAAGCCGTGGCAGGCCTGGGAGGGGCTCCTGCGCGCGGAGAAGACGCTGCAGCAGGAAGGCCGGGTCCACAGCCTCGCCAAGGTGAAGACCGTGAGCGGGCTCGTCGCGGCCATGATGGGGGACTCGGCCAGCGCAAGGACCCGCGTGCAGGAGTCCGTGGCCCGCTTGCAGCGCTTCGAGCAGCCCCTCACGTTGCTCTACAGCCAGGGCTACTTCTCCGTGGTCATGTCCGCGCTCCCCGAGCCGGAGGCCCGTGCCCAGGCCCGGACCATGGCCGAGGCCGCGCTCACCGTCACCAGCTACAGCCCGCTCTACCCCGGCATGGCGCACGTCGCCCTGGCGAGGATCGCCCTGGCCGAGGGCAAGCCCGCCGAGGCCGAGCAGCATGCGCGCCAGGCATGTGAGCTGCTGCCGCCCCTGCCCAGCCTTGTACGGCCGGTGTTGAGCGAGGCCCTGCGGCTCCAGGGACGCGCAGCCGAGGCCCGCCAGGAGGCCGAGCGCGCCGTGCGGCACCTGGAGCGCGCTGGAGCCCGGGGCGTGGACTTCATCGGCGTGCACCTGGCGCTGGCCGAGGCCTGCTTCGCGCAGGGAGACAGCACGGCCGGAGACGCAGCCCTGCGCAAGGCCCTGGAGCACCTCCGTGCTTGCGCCGAGGGCTTCCCGGACGCCGCCGCGCGAGAGCGATTCCTGCGCAAGGTGCCCGACAACGCCCGGACGCTCGAGCTGGCGCGCGAGCGCTTCGGCGAGGCTACCGCCGCCTGAGAGATCAGACGGGGGCAGCCTCGGTGGCTGGGGGCGCCACCTTCCACGTGGTGCCCGTGGGCGTGTCCATGATCTCCACGCCCTTCGACTTCAGCTCGGTGCGCACCCGATCCGCCTCGGCGAAGTTCTTCGCCTTGCGCGCATCGTTGCGCTGCGCGATCAGCCGCTCCACCTCGGCCACGTCGATGCCGCGCTCCTTCACGGCCCGATCCCGGTGGCGCAGCAGCCACTGGGCCGGATCGTCCTCGAACAGCCCGAGCACGCCCGACACCTTGCCGACGATCTCCCGCAGCGCCTGGAGCGTCCGCCCCACCAGCGCCTTGTCCTTCACCGGCGGCTTATCCACCAGTTCGTTCATCAGCGTGAAGAGGCCCGACAGCCCTCCCAGCGCTCCGGCGAAGTTGAAGTCGTCATCCATCACCGTCTCGAAGTCGCGCAGGAACTTCTCCGGCTCGCCGTGCAGCGGGCCCTTCCCGAAGTCCTTGCCCGCGACGCGCTCGTCCACCTTGCGCAGCGTCTCGTAGAAGTACTCCATGCGCTGCTCGGCGTCGGCGATCGCCTTCTCCGCGAAGTTCAGCGGGTGCCGGTAGTGCGTGGACAGGAAGAAGAACCGCAGCGCCTCCGCGTCCACCTTCACCAGCGCGTCGCGCAGCCGCACCACGTTGCCCAGCGACTTGGACATCTTCGCGCCTTCCATGTCCAGGAAGCCGCAGTGCATCCAGTACTTCGCGAATGGCTTGCTGTTGGCCGCCTCGCTCTGGGCGAGCTCGTTCTCGTGGTGCGGGAAGATCAGATCCAGCGCGCCGCCGTGGATGTCGAACGACTCGCCCAGGTAGCGCGCGCTCATCGCCGAGCACTCGATGTGCCAGCCCGGCCGCCCCTTGCCCCATGGGCTGTCCCACGCCGGCTCGCCCGGCTTGGCCGCCTTCCACAGCGCGAAGTCCAAGGGCTCGCGCTTCTGCTCGCCCGGCTGCACGCGCTCGCCCGCGCGAAGATCGTCCAGGTTGCGCTTGGACAGCTTCGCGTACTCTGGGTAGCGGCTCACCGCGAAGTAGACGTCCCCCTGGGACTCGTACGCCACGCCCTTGTCCACCAGCGTCTGGATGATGCGGAGGATCTCCGGCAAGTGCTCGCTCACCTTCGGCGAGACGTCCGGCTCCTTCATGTGCAGCGCCTTCGCGTCCTCTCGGAAGATCTCCACGAAGCGCGCCGCCAGGGCCACCGGCTCCTCGCCCGTCTCCTTCGCTGCCTTGATGATCTTGTCGTCCACGTCCGTGTAGTTGCGCACGTACGTCACCCGGTACCCCCGGTACCTCAGGTAGCGGACGATCACGTCAAAGGAGGTAAAGGTACGCGCGTTCCCCACATGAATGTAGCTATATACAGTGGGACCGCACACGTACACCCGGACAGCGCCCGGCTCGAGCGGAACGAGGGGTTCCTTCTGCATCGTCAGCGTGTTGAAGAGCGTGATCGACGGCTGGGCCACGGGCTGGGTTCCTCCAGGCGAACAGTGAACGGACGGCCGCACTCTAGGCTCCTGAATGTGGCACAGTCAGCCACCTTTCTGGGAGAATGGGGACAGGTATGGCTCCCTCCAATCCTAAACGTCCTCCGCGCCCTCCCCGACCGCCGGGCGCGGCGGCGTCCAAGAAGGAGGACGTGGAGCTGCCCTTCGATGACGACGAGGTCGCTCCGCTGCAGGAGGACGATCCGCGTCCGCAGCGCGTGCCTCAGTTCCCCGCGGGCAGCCGCCGCACGGGGGCCCGGCGCACGGGCGTTCGCGAGGGCACCAAGGACCGCGAGCTGGCCACGCGGTTCGATACCCAGGAGTACTCGGATCCCGGCTACGTGCTGGCGTTCCTGTACGTGGAGAAGGGCCCGGGCGCCGG
Source organism: Hyalangium minutum (assembly GCF_000737315.1). Lineage (GTDB taxonomy): Bacteria > Myxococcota > Myxococcia > Myxococcales > Myxococcaceae > Hyalangium > Hyalangium minutum. The sequence goes on along the minus strand of NZ_JMCB01000013.1, from coordinate 64,038 downwards.
GCAGCTGATGCCCGTGAAGCAGGGCCCACTCATCATCGGCCGGGCCTCCGCGTGTGACTTGCGGCTGCAGCATCCGTCCATCAGCCGCCGCCACGCCCAGCTCATGCGCCAGGGCGAGCGCTTCACGCTGAGAGACCTGGGCAGCCAGAACGGCACCTTCGTCAACCGCATCAAGCTCTCCGCGGACCAGGAGATTGTCGTCGGGGACGAGATCTCCCTGGGCAACGCGGTGCTGAAGCTGCGGGGCCCGGGCGCGCCTGCGGAGAAGGAAGCGGCGCCCTCGGTGGTCACCGAGACCCGCACGGCACCGGCGTCACACACCCGCCGCCGCATGAGCCTCTCGCGCGTCGCGCTCATAGCGGCGGCCGTGGGCTCGGGGGTGGCGGCGCTGCTCACTCTCGCATTCCTGAAGTTCTCGGGCCCGGCTCAGCGCAGCCCCTCGCCCGCGCCAGCCCCGTCCACCGAGAGCGCTACGCCTCCCGAGGCCACCGCTCCAGCGCCGCAGGCCACGGAGTACGTCCCTCCGCCTTCCGCCAACGAGGAGGAGCAGACCGCTGCGCCCCAGGAGGAGGTGGTGGCCGAGGAATCTCCTCGAGCGCTCAAGCCCCTCAAGCCTTCCCAGGGACCCCGAGCCTCGTCCGTGAGCGCGAAGCCCCTGGCGTCCCGGAAGGGCACCAAGGCGAGCACCAAGGCCGCCACCGCTCGCTCGGAGGACTCGGCGCCCTCGAGCGCCGCTGAGAAGGCCCCCGCCCCTGCTGCGGCTCCTGTGAGCCGTGACGCGGTCCTCTCGCTGTACGAGTCCGGAGATGTGGCCGGCGCGCTGAATCTGGCCCGCAGCGGACAGCTCGAGCCGCTGACCAAGAAGCTCTCTGAGTTCCAGAACGCCCGTGACGCCGCCCAGAAGGCCCTGGATGCGAAGGACTCGGCCCGGGCCATTCAGAACCTCGCCACCGCGCTGGCCGTGGATCAAGAGCTGTCCCAGGGCTGGGCGAAGCATGTGCAAGCGATCCGCAGGCAGGTGGGCAAGCTCTACACCCAGCTGGGCCAGGATCAGCTGAAGGCCAAGGACAAGGCCGCCGCGCGCGAGTCCTTCGAGATGGCCCTCAAGTACGATCCCTCGAACACGTGGGCCAAGACAGAGCTGCAGCAGCTCAACGGGAAGTAGCCCCGCCTTCGTCCCCGTTCTTCGAGGCCGTGGGCCGGCGCAGGTTCTGCACCAGGAACAGCCCGTTCGCGGCGATGACGAGCACCAGCAGCAGCGTCACCACCAAGCGCCCCAAGTCCTCTCCGGGCCGCTGTCCCTCGATGATGATCCACAGGCGCCCCTGCAGCGGCTGCACCTCGCCCTTCTCGCGCATCAGCTTGAATGCCTCGCTGTACCGAGAGGCGTCCTCCTCCGCGAGCAGCCGTCCTCGCACCGCGAAGGGCCGCTGATCCGGCTGAGGCGGCTTCCTCCCTTGGGACCACTCTTCTCCCGGCAAGGCGGGCCTGCGCACCAGGAACGGTGAGTCCCGGAGCCCCACCAGGACGAACACCGCGTCCCCCTCCCGCTCATAGGCGCCCTGAGTGGTGGGCACACCGTGAAGCTGCGCGTAGCGGTTGGAGACCCGCTCTGGATAGCGGTACTCGCCCTCGGCGCCCAGGGACAGCGGCGTGCGCGGCGAGAAGAAATAGCTCACCTCGCGCCACTGCATCACCAGCAGCGCAGTGGCCACGCCGATCCCCACCAAGGCCACCGGTACCCTCAGCGGGCTGCGAGGCCTCCGCGCTTGGCGGGCCTCCAGCTCGGCGATGCGCCGCTCGCGCTCCTCTCGGATGAGCTGCTCTTCGGACATGAAAAAGCCCCGGGTTCCTCTGAGGAGCCCGGGGCCGAGCATGCGCCAGCGGCGCTGCTTCTGCTAGGCGGTGATGTTGAAGATCTTCTTCAGGTCCGACTCGATCTCTTCCTCGGAGCAGTCCTTGGCCAGCGACAGCTCCTTGATCAGCAGCGAACGCGCCGTATCCAGCATCTTGCGCTCACCGAAGGAGAGATCCTTGTCACCCTTCAGGAGGTACAGATCGCGAAGCACCTCGGCGATCTCGAAGACGGAGCCCGTCTTGATCTTCTCCATGTACTCCCGGTACCGGCGGTTCCAGGTGGTGGAGTCGACGGAGATGTCCTTCTCCTTGAGGATGGAATAGACCTGCTTGACGTCCTCCTCGCTGATGATCTCGCGAAGGCCCACCGAGCCGACCTTGTTGATGGGGATCATGATCCGCATCCCGTTCTCCAGGATGCGCAGCACGTAGAACGACTGGCGCTGCCCGGCCACCTCGGTGTGCTCGATGCCCATCACCTCGCCGACCCCTTGGCCCGGATAAACCGCCTTGTCACCAGTCTTGAAGCTGGTCTGCACTCGTTACCGCCTCCTTGAAAATTCCGGCTCCGGCCTACGGACGCACGGCACTACTACCACAAACCACACGTTCCAGCAACGTTTCCGCCGATGAACTCTTGACCATCTCAGAACTGCCCTACTACCGTGTCGGATTTCATGCGCGCCGCCCACTGCTGTGGGTACCGCGCCGGGGATAGGACGGGCGGGGTAGGTTGTGGATCGTTATGTATGGGGCGACCTCTCGGCGCGCCCTCTCTTCTTTCCTGCATTAGCTGTGATGCTCGGTGCTGCGTTGAGCCCGTTGGGAACGGGCTCCGGAGGCTGGGTATTCCTGATCATCGCGGCTCTCATGAGTGCGGCCGTGCTATCGCTCGCTCGGTTGCCTGGTGCTCACCTGGTGTTGCTGGTGGCACTGGGAGTTGCGGGCGCGGGGCTCGGGGCGCTCGAGGCCCGCGTGGAGGTGCCGCCGGAGCTGATCAGCGGTGGATCCGTTATTTTGGAGGGAGAGATCGAACGGGTGGATCCGTTCGAGGACTCGACGCGGATCCACTTGGCGGTGGCTCGGGCGGGTGTGAAGGCCGACGCGACAGCTCCGGTCCGCTTCCGCGCGAGCCTCTACGTGCACGGTGCTGGGCCCACGCTGCTGCCGGGACAACGCATCTGGGCGGAGGCCAAGTTGCAGCCCCTGGCCCCTCCGGCCAACCCGGGTGAGAAGAACTTCACGGCGGCTCGCAGACGTCAGGCCTTTGTGTTTTCCGGCAGCGTGGTGGCGGGACGGCTGTTGGTGTTGTCGCCCCCTTCCACGGGGTGGCAGGCCATTGCGCGGACGCAGGAGGGGCTGTCCGCGGCGGTGCGGAGGCTGGCACCTTCGGAGGATGCGGCGGCGCTGTTCCTCACGCTCGCCGCGGGTCAGCGGGCGGCGCTGGATGACTCGCTGGAGGATGCGTTCTCGCGGAGCGGCCTCGCGCACGTGCTCAGCGTGAGCGGACTGCACGTGGCGGCGCTGGCGCTGATGACGCTTGCACTGCTGCGGCGATTGCTGGTGCGCGTGGGGATACGTTTCCGTGGCATCGAGGCACGGCGGGTGGCGGCTCCCGCCTCCGTGCCGTTTGTCTGGGCTTACGTTGTCTTTACGGGCAACCAGCCTCCGGCAGTGCGCTCGGCGGTCATGGCCACGGTGGTGCTGCTGGGGCTGGCCCTGTGGCGGCGCGCGGATGGGCTCAACAGCCTGTCTGCCGCGGCGCTCCTGCTGGTTATCTGGGCGCCCTCCAGCGTGGTGGATCTGTCGCTGCAGCTGTCTTTCCTCGCGGTGCTGAGCCTGCTGCTGCTCACGCCGGCGCTGCGTGCGGCTGTTCCCCTTGCGCCTCCGGATCCGAAGGAGGAGCGCAGGCTCATGCGACTCTGGGGGCAGGCGCGAGAGACCATCCTGGAGACGTTCGGAGCCAGCGCCGCAGTCACCGGAGCCAGTGTGCCTTTGGTGGCCAGCGCCTTTGGCCGTGCGAGCCTCGCGGGATTGATCTCCAACATCGTCTGCCTGCCCTTGTGCGGCCTGCTCACCGGATTCGCCGCAGGCGGTGTGGCGCTGTTCATCGTCTCACCGATGCTGGCCACTCCGGTGCTGTGGGCTGGGGCTTGGGTGTCCCAGCTGCTGATCATCCTCACGCGGTTCTTCGCGGCGATGCCGCTCGCCACCGTGAAGCTGCCCACGTTCGGGCCGTGGCTCACGGCGATGTATGCCCTGGGGCTCGCGATGTGGGCGCTCGGCAGGGGACGCTGGCGGCTCGGAGGACTGCTCACACCGGCGGCTTTCGTGATGGCCGTGCTGCTGCCGGTGTTCACACCTCAGCCGCCTCTGCGCATCACCTTCCTCTCCGTGGGCCAGGGAGACTCCATGGTCCTCAGCTCACGGGGACACCATGCGCTCGTGGATGGCGGTGGAGCGCCCGGTGGCGCGGACACAGGCCAGCGCTACGTCATCCCCTTTCTCCAGCACGAGCATATCGATCGGCTGGATCTCGCCGTCCTCTCCCACCCCCATCCGGATCATGCACTGGGGATGATCTCCACGCTGGCCGAGGTGCCCACGGACCGCCTCTGGCTACCCGCGAGCAGCACGGATGGCGCCCTGTCCCGGAAGCTCATCGCCGCGGCCGGTGGCGCCAAGGTCGAGGAGGTCCAGGCCGAGTGGCCCTCGTTCCAGCTGGGCGAGGCCACGCTCGAAGTGCTGGCACCTCCCCTCCCCGAAGATCGCGAGCTGCTCGAAGGAGTGAATGACCGCAGTGTGGTGCTGCTCGTGCGCCATGGCGACGTCACCGTGCTGCTGACGGGCGATGTGGAGGAGGCCGGTGAGGAATTGCTGCTCGACCGCCTGGGGCCCGTGACGGTGCTCAAGGCGCCTCACCATGGCTCTCGCACGTCATCCACTGAACCCATGCTGGCGCGGACCCAGCCCAAGTACGTCGTCTTCTGCGTGGGGCTCCGCAATCGGTTCGGCTTCCCTCACCCGGAGGTTTTCGAGCGCTACCAGTCCCTGGGCAGCGAGTGCTTTCGTACGGATCTGGACGGTGCCGTTACCCTGGAGAGCGACGGCCGTCAGGTCCGCTTGCATGGCTACCTGACACGCGAGAAGCCGCGTTCCACTTCCCCCGTTGCCCCAGTCGCCCACCATCCCCAGCCTTGAAGGGATGATCTCGGATGATCTCGATTTGAGGCAGCTGACTGAGGACTTGAAGGGCGCACTGGGACCTGGTGAGCCCGTAGGCTACTTGCGCGGCAAGTCCATGATGCGGGACATGCTCGTGCACATGAAGGGCTTCTCCGAGCTGGAGTCCGAAGAGCTCATCGACACCCTCGAGCTCCGCGGCTTCCTTCGCTTCCTGGGGGACCCCTCCGAGCGCTCCGTCGCGGACGCGCACTGGGAGATCACTCCCCACGCCTAGTCGAAGGTCAGCCAGCCGAAGCGCGGCAGCGCGTGGAAGTCTCCCACGAAGACCGGGGAGAAGGATTGGCCCTCGACGTTGGTGCGCCCCAGGTGCTCCAGCCGGTACAGGTTGAAGCGCCAGCGGTCGCCCTTCTTGGGCGGCACGTTCGGCACCTCCGCCAGCCGCGCGAAGGGGATCTGCAGCTCCACCGTCCAGCGCTCGTCCCGATCGGAGGGGTCGTCGATCGTCCCCTTCACCTTCACCGCCGTCTTCATCCCCGAGTCCCAGCCCGTGTCCATTCCCTGCCTCCGGGCCGGGAAGTACGCGTCGAAGATGACGTTGTGCGGTGACACCTGGAGTTCGTTGTAGGTCCTCCCGTTCGCGTTGGCGTCGAGGAAGATCTCCACCACCTCCTGCTCGTAGATGGGCTCGTCCCGCTTGAGCAGCGTGCCCCAGATGTCCGGATCCTCCGCGTCGAAAGAGACGTAGAGGTTCGCATCGTCATAGGTCAGCCGAGCCTCGGTGCGCAGAACCACGGGACGGCCGTCAAAGCTGCCCTGCAAGACCGCCACAGGGGCCGACTTCCACGCCTCGTCGTCCAGCACCCCGTCGATGACCGGCGGCTTCTGGGCTCGAGGGGCTTTGTACTCGGGGAGCTCTGGCGCCTTGCCGCCCAGCTCCGGCCCGATCATGCGGTTCTGCCCATCCTGAGCCCTCGGGTCGTCCACCGGCAGGCGCTGGTCGTCGCGCCAGAATCCAAGCACTACCCGCGCGGCGGCTTGCGGCAGCTGGATGGCATGCGTGTCCTCGATGATCTTGCCCACCGGCCACGTGCCGAGCGGCGCCAGGCCATTCTGGAACTCGTGGTCCGCGTTGATCAGCATCTGCCCGGTGGACGGATCAATGATGTGGACGAAGAAGCCATATCCGGGTGGAACCTGGCGCGCCGCCTGGAAGTAGTGCGACAGCGTCACCTGCTGGCCGGGTGTGGCCTGGGCCGGGGTTACCCGAGAGCCCAAGTAGACGATCGCCCCGCCGGCAAACGTGGCCCCACTGCGGAACGTGAGGTCCCCCGGCACAGTGTCCAGGGTGCGAGGCTGCAGTTGCTCGACGGTGGGCATCTTCTGGGTGCGCGGGCGCGGGCCCGCCTGCTCATCCCGGCAGGCCACGAGGAGGAGCATCGATAACGTCAGCAGGGGAAGGACGAACGGTCGGGGGAGGCCCATCGGCGCCGGAATCCTAACGGAGTGGCCTCGGTGGGTGCAGAAAACCCCGGGGCTGGCCGTGCTGCCCGCAAACTGGTCTGACAAGCAGACCACTTGGGCTGGAGTGCGAGGGGAGACTGGGGGTGAAGCGTCTCGCGACGGAGACGGTCCGTCCACGGCCATGGACGGTCGGTGGGGGCGTTTACGAGCGGACCTGGGTTGGCATCAAGGTTGCTCAGTCCCGACGCATGCACTTCGAATTCGAGCACTTGGGAACGGCCACTCCGTTCGAGCTGACCGACGGCCAGCACCTGCTGGGAGGAGGCCCCAACGACCATGTCCGGCTGGAGGCACTGCCTCCCAGCTTCCTCAAGCTGACCATTGAGGGCTCTCGCCTGACAGTGGGGACCTCGCAGACCTTCACCGTGAATGGCGTGCTCGTTCCGCCGGGAGTGCCTCGGCTGGTGCTCCCCGGCGAAGTGGTGGGGTTGCCCGAGGACATGCGCCTGAAGATCCTCGACTCCTCGAAAGGAGGCTCTCGGGGAATGGGCACTGTGGCCGTGCTCAAGCACCTGCTCACCGATGGTGATGGCCTGGTCCGCTCTCGCGCCGCCACCCTCACCTGCCTCACGGGCCTGGATGTGGGCCGCACCTTTCCTTTGGCCGAAGAGAAGACCGACATCGGCCGCGGAGCCCAGATGACCTTCCGCTTGAGAGACCGAACCGTCTCGCGCTCTCATGGCCGCGTCTTACGTCAGGGCGCTCAGTTCACCCTCGTGGCCCTGAACAGTCCCAATGGCGTGTACCTCAACGGCCGCCGTGTACAGGGATCCGAGCTGCTCTCGGATGGGGACGTCATTGAGATGGGGAAGACGCTCCTGCGCTTCCAGGCCGCCGTGGAAGAGCCGCCTCCAGCCTCCGAGCCCTCTGCAGACTCTGAGCCCGCTCCGCTGCCCGCCGAGCTTTCAGACATGTCCCCACCGCCCATGGCTGAGACCGCCCATCAGCCGTCACTGACCGAGTGGTGGCTCATCGGCCTGGGCGTGGCGTCAGCCGTGGCTGGAGTGCTCGTGACGTATGCGCTGGTAGGGTGAAGCCTATGGGCCTCGGGTCAGACCGGCCTGAGACCCGCTCGCTCCACGAGCAGCGCCGCGAGCCGCTGGTGGTGCGTGAAGAAGCTCGTGAAGTGCACCAGGCCACCACCCGTGTCCCGGATGGCGTACACCGTGACTGGACCCGGCAGCACGTCCACCTTGCGGATCTCCTTGAAGGAGAAGCGCTTCGTGCGCACCATGCCCCGGTAGGTGATGCCTCCCGCGTCCACCACGATCCGCGTCCGGGCGTAGTACATCACCGACACACCGAAGAAGACGACGAAGAAGATCACCGCCAGAAATGTCTTGAGCGGGACGCCCTCGAAGCTCAGCAGGTACACCAACACCATCACCCACAGCAGCCCCGCAGCCGCCATCAGCGCCGCGAGCACACGCCGAGGACGAAACACCTGCCGGCCCGCAGCTTCGGAATTACGCCCGTCCATGCAGACAAGCTAAGGCACGGGTGTGACATCCGCCACCCATCCCTCAGCGGATAACGTCTGCATATTCAGCGCAGGCGCTCGGCGTTCTGCCGTGCCTCGGCCTGGAGTTCGGGCCGCACGTCTTTGGCCGTCGAGGTGGCATAACGCTCGTAGCTGGCGCGCGCCTCCGCGCTCCGCCCGAGCATCCGGTAGCTCTCCCCCAGCCCATACAGCGGTGAGGCCATGTCCGGTGCCAGACGAAGTGCGTACTCGTAGTCCACCGCCGCCTCTGCGTACCGGCGCAGGCCAATGTAGGCACTCCCACGCGCGATGAAGGCCACCGCCAGCGTCGGCTCCAACTGGATGGCCTGCGTGAGGCTCTGCAGCGCTCCCGCATAGTCCCGCGCCTGGATGCGCTGAACTCCCTGCTCGTAGGCCCCGCGCGCCTGGGTGCGCGTCGTGTCCGCCAGCGGCCCGAAGCCGGGAGCCACGCCCTGTGCCTGCGGAGAGCCCCCCTGCTGCGCGATTCGCCCCTGCGCCTTGGCCACGTTGTCCAGCGCGCTCTGGCGGATGGCCGCGTCCTGGGTGGAGCCCGCCGCACGGCTCCAGTACTCCACGGCTTGAGCGTAGTAGCCCAGCACCGCCAGTGCGTTCCCCAGTTTGAAGAGCGCCTCCGTGTTGAACGGATCCGCGTGCACCGCGTCCAAGTAGGCAAAGGTCGCTTCGCGGTACCGGCGCTCCTTCATCAGCGCATCGCCATCACGCGCCCGGGTGATGGAGAGGTTCCGGTTCAGCTGACTGGCTGGGATGAGGGGGGCGGGAGCAACGGCCGGGCCCGCCGCAGGGGAGGCCGCGGGCGCCGGAGTGGCCACCACCGCCACAGCAGGGGCCGGAGCCGCAGGAGGAGCCGCAGCAGGGGCCGCGGTCTGGGCGCGCAGGGCCGTTACCTGCTCGCGCGCCTTCTCCACCCACTTCTGCTCGCTGGGGCGCTTCTCGCGCGAGACATAGGTCTCGTAGGCGGTGATCGCCTTGGCGGGCTCGCCCAGTTGACGGTAGCTCTCCCCCAGCCCGTAGAAGCCATCCGGATCATTCGAATCCAGCTGCGTGTAGCGCTCGTAGGCCCGCGCCGCCGTGGCGAAGTCCCCGGACTTGCGCGCCGCGTAGCCCAGGTTGAACCACGCCAGCTTGAAGTCCGGATCCGCCTCGGTCGCGGACTTGAAGAGCGCGATGGCCTCCACCGACTGGCCCTTCTTGAAGAGCACGCTGCCCAGGCCGTTGATCGCCGGTGCCCAGTTGGGCGTCGCATCCAACGCCTTGCGGTAGGCCGCCGCTGCATCGTCCAGCTTGTTCGCCGCGAGCGCCTTCTCCCCCTTCAGGAAGGCCGCCTCGGCCGGAGCCGACGGTTGTGCCGCGCCCAGGAGCGCGACCGTGAGACCGATGACGAGGCAACGGGCCATCATGGGTAACTCCTGGCTGTGTCAGCCGCGGAAGGGGTTCTGCAGGAGCACCGTCTCCCCGCGATCGGCTCCCACCGAGATGCACGTCACGGTCACGCCGCTGATCTCCTCCACGCGGCGCACGTAGCGCTTGGCGTTCTCCGGCAGCTCGTCGAAGGTCCTCACCCCCGCGAGCTTCTCGTCCCAGCCCGGCAGCGTCTCGTAGACGGGCTTCACCCTCGCCAGATCCTCGTAGTCTCCCGGCAGCTCGGTGATGCGATGGCCGTCCAGCTCGTACGCGTTGCACAGCTGCAGCGACTTGATTCCCGAGAGCACGTCCATCTTCGTCAGCGCCAGGCTGCTCAGCCCGTTGACACGCACCGCGTAGCGCAGCACCACCCCGTCCAGCCACCCGCAGCGCCGAGGGCGGCCCGTGGTGGCTCCGAACTCGTCTCCCACCTTGCGCAGCTGGTCACCCAGCGCGTCCGTCAGCTCCGTGGGGAACGGACCGCCGCCCACGCGCGTGGTGTACGCCTTGCTGATGCCCATCACCTTGTCGATCGTCGTCGGCCCCAGCCCCGAGCCCACTGCCGCGTTGCCCGCCACGCAGTTGGAGCTCGTGACGTACGGATACGTGCCGTGGTCCACGTCCAGCAGCGTGCCCTGCGCGCCCTCGAAGAGGATGCGCGCGCCCCGGGCCACCTGCCCCGCCAGGAACAGCGATGCGTCCCCCACGTGCGGCCGCAGCCGGTCGCCCAGCGCCGCGTACTCCGGGGTGAGCTGCGTGGAATCCAGCGCCGGCACTGGCTCGTTGGCCAGCCGGCACAGCTCCTTCAGTTCCTCGAGCGCCGCCGGCAACCGCTCCTCGATGCGCTTGCGCAGGCGCTCGGGCTGGAGCAAGTCGCGCACCCGGATACCCCGGCGCGCCACCTTGTCCTCGTACGCTGGGCCGATGCCCCGGCCCGTCGTGCCAATGGCGCTGCCGCCCCGCGCCTTCTCGCGGAACATGTCCAGCTGCTTGTGCCACGGGAAGATGACGTGCGCGTTGTCCGAGATCATCAGGTGCGAGTCCTCCTTCAGGAAGCCTCGCGCCTTCAGCGCGTCGATCTCCTTCACGAGCACCGACGGATCCACCACCACCCCATTGCCGATGACGCACGTCTTCCCGGGATGGAGGATCCCCGATGGAATCAGGTGCAGGACCGTCTTCTGGCCCCCCACCACCAAGGTATGGCCCGCGTTGTTGCCTCCCTGAAAACGCACCACCACCTGGGCGTGCTCCGTGAGCAGGTCCACGACCTTGCCCTTGCCCTCATCTCCCCACTGCGCTCCGACGACGACGACGTTCGGCATGATGAGGCCGCCTTAGCACGCCCCTGGGGCGCCGTGACAGTGTTCCGCGAAGCCACAATGCAGTGCTTGGCAGGTCTCCCGCTCCCGCCCCGGCCACTCCCTGCGGAGTTCCCCTCGGACCAGGGCCCGCACCGCCTCCGCCAGCCGCCCCGCCCGCTCCTCCCAGCCTCCCGGCAACGTCAGGAATTCCGCCGCCAGCGTGGGTTCCCCCAAGAACACCACCCCTACCCGCACCGCCACACCCTCGCGCACCAGGCGCTTCGCCGCGAGCCCCTGGGCCATCAGCTCGTTCGCGAAGGCCGAGACGCCCAGCGGATGACGCTTCGATGGGCGCCACGCCAACACCCACGCCTCCCCCTCCGGCGTCTCCCACAACAGATCCAAGGTCCCGCTCACGGCCGTCCGGCCCCTCGCGGACGCCGAAGGCAGATCCAGCAGGTAGGAGAGTTCCCGATGAATGCTCGCTGACGGGCTCGCGGCCAGCTTCCGCGCCAGTTCCGTCCCGAGGAAGCGATCCACCATCCCCAGCACCTCGTCCATCCCCTCCTCGTCCGGCTGCCGCCCCATGTACCGCAGCAGCTTCTCCAAGTGAGGGCGCCGCTCCGAGACAGGGGCCTCCGCCATCTGAAGATCCACGTCCCGCAGCAGCAACGGCACCAGCTGCGCCGGGCCCCGCGTCTCCAGCCAGGGCTCGAGCTCCACCCATGGCGGCACCGTCCTCGCCGGCAGCTCCCACGGCCGCGGCCCGCTCATTCCCAGCTGGTGCACGTAGCGGTAGCGCCTCGGGCACGCCATGAAGTCCTGGAGCTGCGCCGCCGAGACGATGGCTTCTTCGGGCTCGGGCAGGGAGACACCGCCTCGGACGCGCTCCAGGGCCGCCTCCACCCGGGCCTCTGCTTCCGCGAGTTCCTCTGCACTCGGCGGCAAGGGGTCGGCGGGTGGTGGAAGTGAGTCCACCTCCACGTCCAGCACCCGGCGCCGGAGGCCCGCGTCCGCGTCCAAGCGCGCCTCCATCATGTGCCACCAGGAGTCCGAAGCGCCGCGCTCCGCCGAGCCCGAGAGGATCAGCATGTCCCGGGCTCGCGTGAGCGCTACGTAGAGGAGCCGCCGGTACTCGGCGAACTCGCGGGACTTGAGCTCCTCTCTCACCCGGTCGAAGCGCCGGGAGCGGAAGTCCTCCAGCGTGTCCGGCAACCAGGGGCGCAGCACCAGCCCGTGCGTGCGCTCGAAGTGCGCCCGCGCGCTCGTGTTGCGCCGCTTGCCCCCGAGCGCGGGCACCACCACCACCGGCCACTCGAGCCCCTTCGCCCGGTGGATCGTGAGGATCTGCACCGCACGGGGATCTCCCGCGTCCAGCAGGTCCGCCTGCGCCTCGGTGGGGTCCGCGTCCGCGAGCATCCGCAGCTCCCTCGCGAACGCCGTGCACCCTCCCGTGCCTCGCTCGTCGCGACGGGCCGCGAGCGCCAGCAGCTTGTCGATGTTGGCGCTGGCCTGCTCCGCGTACGGTGAGCCCGCCATCGCCTCCCGGTAGCCCGTGACTTCCAGCGCGACCTGAAGCAGCGCGCGCACTCCGAGCCGATCCCGCTCGCGCCTCAACGAGGGCAGTGCCGCCAGAAATCGCTCCAGCCTCAGGCGCTCGCGAGGCGGGAGCTCGCACGTGTCCAGGTCCTTCTTCTGGATCTCCGCCAGCGTGAGTCCGTTCGGGCCCGAGAGCCGGAACAGCGACGCGTCCGACAGCCCCACCAGCGGAGAACGCAGCACCGCCGTCAGCGCCAACGTGTCCTCCGAGTCCGCCAGCAGCGCCAGCAAGGAGGCCAGATCCAACACCTCCTGCGCACCGTAGAAGCCCCGGCCCCGCAGCACCCTGTGCGGCACGCCGTGCCGGATCAGCGCCTGCCGGTACACCTCCAGGTGCGTGAAGGTCCTCAGGAGGATGGCCACCTCGCCGCCTCGAGCGGGCCGCAGACGCTGGCCATCCTCGTCCGTCACGCAAGGATCCGCACCCGGTGCCAACATCACCCGGAGGCGCCTCGCCACGGCCTCCGCATCCTTATTACGTGCGTCCGCCGAGGACTCCGCCTCCCCGAGCACCAACCGCTCCACCGCAGGCGCCTCGGCCAGCTCGCGGCGGACCGGGGAGAGATCGTCCTCCTCCGGCACGTACACCACCTCGTAGGGCCGCGGCGGATCGCTCGCCACCAGTACCCCCGCGAACGTCCGGTTGAAGAAGTCCAGCAGCGCTGGCACCGAGCGGCGGTTGAACCGGAGGAAATCCCTCACACCTCCCTCGGAGACGATCTTGTCCGCCAGCAGTGTGAACACCGAGACGTCCGCGCCACGGAACTCGTAGATGGACTGCTTGCGATCTCCCACCGCGCACAGGAACGCAGGCTCCAATGGGAGCCTGGCGCGCAGATCCTCGTCCGGACGCACCGGCCGAGGGCCTCCCTCTCGCAGCTCCGAGAGCAACAGCACCAGCTCCAGCTGCAGGCGGTTCGTGTCCTGGAACTCGTCCACCAGCAGCGCGCCCATGCGCTCCTGCACCTGACGGCGGAAGCTCGGGTGGTCTCTCAGCAAGTCCCGCGCCTTCACCAGCAGCGCCGTGAAGTCGAAGACGTTGCGGCGGATGAACTCGCCCTCGTGGCGGACCTCCACCTTGCCGAGCAAGTCCCGGAAGGTGGCCTCGAAGGGCGCCGTCCGCCACGCGGCGTACGCATCCTCCAGCCGCATCACCGAGCCGTCGCTCTTGCCGCGGGTCAGCCAGTACAGCGAGCGGATGGGGCCCGCCGCGCCCTTGCTCAGCCTCGCGAAGTTCCGGCCATCCGCGATGAACGCCGCCTTCAGCGAGGGCAGCCGGTCTGGCTCGCCCAAGTTCTCCGGCGTCATCGGCTGGAGCGCTCGCTCGCACGCGGAGATCAACCGACCCCACTCGCCCTTCGCGTCCAGCTCCCGCGCCTCCTGGCAGTGCTTGAGTCCCTCCTGGATGAGCGTTACCAGCTCCGCGCGGGCCTCCTCCGGGCTCGACAGCGCCGCAGTGGCCGCGCGCAATCCTTCCTCGCGCAGCTTGCCGTAGACCTGCCGCAGTGACGCCACCAGTCCGTCCGAGAACCCTGAGCCGGAGAACGTCAGCTCCTGGCACAGCTCCGTGACGCGGAGGTCCCCCGACTCCAGGCCGTCCAGCACCACGCGCTCGCACACGTCCTGCACCAGGCCGAGCGCCTCCAGCTCATCCAGCACCTCGAAGGCCGGATCAATCCCCAACCCCGGAGGCGCCCGGCGCAGCAGCTGTCCGCAGAGCGAATGGAACGTGCCCACCGTCGCAGCCCCGAGCTCCTCCCGCAGCGCCCGCCACGAGTCCTGCGAGGGAAATGGCCGCCCCAGCCGCTCCAGCGAGGCGCGCAGCTCCGGCTCCTCGGCTTCCCCCTGCGCCAGCGCGTCCAAGCGGGTGCGCGTCCGGGCCCGCATCTCCGCCGCGGCCTTGTCCGTGAACGTCAGCATGCACAGCCGCGACGGCTTGAGCGGAGCGAGCCCCTCGCGCGCTCCCGCGAACAGGTGCAGCACCATCGTCACCAAGCTGTACGTCTTGCCCGCGCCGGCGCCCGCCATGAGCGCCAGGTTGCGCTCCAGCGCCAGGGGCGACACCGCGCTCATGCACTCTCCTCCACCACCCGCCGCTCTGTAATCCGGCACGCCGCGCGATAGCCGCACCGGCCACAGTCCTTCGGACGCATGCCGAACTTGCCCTCACGCGTGTTCTTCACCAGGCCCTCCACTGCGTTGGCCAGATTCGGCTTGCCCTCCTCCGCCAGCTTCGCCCGCACCTCCGGATCCGTGGACAGCATGCCGTCCACTTCCTCGTCCGAAAGCACCTTGGACAAGTCCAGCACCTCGCCCGTGCGCAACGAGAACCATGCCGCCTTGCGCGCCTCCTTGTGCCCGCTCGCCCTCGCCGCGAACAGGTACAGCGGCAGCTGGAAGTCCGACGAGAGCAGCTTCTCCCGCAACGTGTTCCGGTCCAGCCGCCCGGACTTGTAGTCGATGACCCCCACGTCCCCCGCGGCCTTGTCCAGCCGGTCGATCTTCCCCTCGAAGTAGATGGCCTCGTCGCCCGCGTACAGGAACACGTTCTGCCACGGGCCCGGGTCCGCTTCCGGCCCGAACGTCAGCTCGAAGCCCTCCGGCTCGTAGCGATCGAACGGGAGGCCGCGCCGCTCGTGCGCGAGGATCCGCCGCACCATCGCCCGGGCCCGCTCCTTCGCCAGCTTCCACAGCGCCGGGTGCCCCACGTGGTAGCGCTCCTCGAAGTAGGCCACCGCCTCGTTCAACGCCTCGGTGAGCACCTCGTCCGGAATCTCTGGCAGCCCCTTACCCAGCAGCCCCTTCTGCTTCAGCCGGATGAACACCTCCTCCACCACCCGGTGCCAGAACGTGCCCCGGCCTCGCGCGTCGAACTCCTCGCCCGGCGCCTCCGGCTCCTCCACCCTCAGCCCGTACGCCAGGAAGCCCTGGAAGCCACAGTTGCCAAACCGCGCCAGCGCCGACGCCGACAGCGGCTTCTTAATGTCAAAGCGGAACGTCTCCCGCAGCGCCTCGCGAACCCCCGGGCCGTCCACCGCGCCCGTGTAGGGGCCCACCTCGCTCGTGGGATTGCTGAAGAAGTGCAGCCGCTGGTACTCCACCCGCGCCAGCTCCCGGGCCGCCAAGAACCACTCCTCCGTCTCGAAGCGCCGCTTGAGCAGCTTGCCTGCCACGTCCGGCTCCGTGACGCGCAGCTGCGCCGGCGCCATCGTCTCCAGCGCCACCCGCTGCCGCAGCTCCGGCTCCGTCAGCACGTCGTCCAGCGGAGGCACCGCCATCAGCGCCCGCGCCTCCCACGTCATCCCCGTCAGCCGCCGCACTTCCTCCAGGAACGATGAGGGCACCTGCTCCTGCCCACCCGCCCCCGCCACCGAATAGGACAGGCTCACCCGCTGCTCGGCCGCTACCAGCGCACTCGCGAACAGCAGCCGATCCTCCGTCAGCCGCCACGGCGCGCGCTCCTCGAACTCGCCGCCCGTGAGCCGGAAGGCCTCGCGCCGCAGGTATTGGTTGAGCCCCGACCGATCCGCATCTCCCAGCAACGCGTGCGGCTCCTCGTGCCCCGGGAAGCGGCCCTCCGTCATCCCCGCCAGGAACAGGTAGCCGAACGTCCGCCCTGGCACGTCGCGGATGTCGAGCACCTCCACCGCCCCCGAAGACGGGCCCCGCGCGGGCAGGTGCAAGTCCTTCACTGCGTCCGCCAGCCACCGCCCGAAGAGGCGACGCGAGAGCCTCGGGCCTCCGCCCACCCGGCGCAGAGAGCGCTCCAGCTCGCCAATCCGGAGGCGCAGCGCCTGCCGCGCGGCATCGTCCCGAGCCCGGGCCTCCAGCGCGTGCGCGCCCAGCATTCCCTCGTCCCGCTGAGCCAGCGGTCCCTCCGTATCCTGGAGCCCGAGCTGCCGCACCACGCCCCACCACGCCCCGAGCAGCTCCAGCGCCGTGCCTGCCTCGGGGATGCGGCGGCACTGCTCCATCAACCTCAGGCACCGCTCGCGCAGCACGCTCACCGAGTGGGCCTGCGGGTCCTGGGCCTTCCTCAAGCGCTTGGCCAAGCCCTCCAGGCGCACGTCATACGCACCGCGCCCACGCAGCGCTCCGAGCCGATCGTCCCGGACAGCCGCCAGCGTAAAGAGCGTAGCGGGCGCATCCGGAGCCCCTCGCGAGAGCGTGGGCGCGTAGCGGCTGGCCACGAGTTCCGCCACACGCGTGGCTGGGAAGCCATCCTCCACGAGCAGCGGCAGCTCCACCGCCAACCGGACCGGGCTCGTGAGCACCAGCGGCTCGCCCCACGGCAGGCGCACCGGCACACCAAGCTCCTCGAGCGCCGCCGCCAACCACCGCGCCTCCGGGCCCAGCTCGCGCCACGCCACGGCGATGCGCCCCGGAGAGACACCCTCGCCGATGAGCCGCCGCACGTCCCGAGCGAGCTGCCGCGCCTCATCCTGCGCGGTGCCCACACTCCACATGCGCAGGTTGCCGGCCGCCGTGGCCGCCAATGCCCCTCGGGCCACCTTTGGAGAGAAGAGGTGGCGGCCCAGCTCGGACAACGGGCGGCCCTCGAAGGTGAGATCCGCCTTGAACAGGTCCACGTGGCCCACGGTCTCGCCACGGCTCTCGAACGCGCGGAACAGCGACGCCAGCGCCGCGTCCGCCGCCAGTGAGCCGCCCACCGGCGTCTCCACCCGGAGCGAGATCTTCCGCGCCTCGCACAGCGAGGACAGCGCCAGGAGCATCTCCAGCGCCGCGGGCCGCACGTCGTACACCCCGTGCAGCACGATGGACCCCACGTCCTCCCAGCCCGCCGGCCACTGCTTGCGAATGAGCGCCTCGCGCGAGCCGCGCACCACGTCCTCGCGGTCCGCGAGCCCCAGCTCGGCCATGCGTCGCTCGTAGGACTCGCACAGCCGGGCCAGCACGCGAACCCGGGCCCTGCGGTCGGGCGGGAGCGACTCGGCGGCATCATGGAGTTCACGCGGGGTGAGCCGGCCCGCCTTCATGTCGAGCGCCAGCTCCACCGCGGCGCGCGCGAAGGCGGGCTCGTGGACAAAGTCTCCGAAGGGCGTCTCCCCCAGCTGCTGCGCCAGCGCGCCCATGAGGACGCGCGAGGTAGAGGCCGGACACGGGCGACGCTGGAGCTCGGCTGCTCCACCCAGGGCGTTGACGAGCTCGTCCCACGTGAGCCAACCCGCGGCCAGCACGAGGCCGCGCTTTTCCCGTGCGGCGCACAGCACTTGCTGGCGACGGGATGCGTCGGGGAAGACCTGGAGGGTGCGGCTGGGACGGGACATTCCGTGAGCGGAGTGTAGAACGTCCGAGGTGCGGCCGTTTATGCTTCCTTCCGTGCTTCCCGCTCCGTGTGCCCTGGCGCTCGCTTCCCTGCTCGCTGCATCTCCCGTGCCCCCCGAGGCTGCGCCCGTCGCCAGCCCCGCTTCTGGCATTCATGAACTGCGGTTCAACTGGGCCCGGGATGGGGCCCTCACGGGCGTTGGCGCCCTCATCTGGATTGGCAGCGAGGCCTTCCTCAAGAAGGACCTGGCCTCGGCCACATGTGGCTGGTGCGACCGGAACGCGGACGGGACGGACTCGCTCAACGGCCTGGACAAGTGGGGCCGGGGTATCGCGGGCAGCACCGAGGCCCAGCGCAAGCGCGCGGACACATGGAGCAACGTGGTGGACTTCGGTCTGCTGCCAGTGGGTGTGCTGGGAGCGCAGTACGCCCTGAGTCACGGGAGCGGCGCGCCCCGGAGCGTCTTCTTCCAGGACGCGGGCATCATCATCCAGACGGCGGTGCTGTCCTCGGTGTTGAACCAGACGGTGAAGTTCCTCGCCGACCGCGAGCGGCCCTTCGTCCACGTGCTGCCCGAGGACCAGAAGCCCCTCACCGAGCACCCCACGGACAACAACGTCTCCTTCTACAGCGGGCACACGAACCTGGCGTTCGCGCTGGTGGTGTCGGCGGGGACGGTGGCGGAGCTGCGCGGGTACAAGCACCGCGAGTGGATCTGGGGCGTGGGGCTGCCGCTGGCCACCACCGTGCCGTTGCTGCGCATGGCGGCGGACAAGCACTACCTCACGGACGTGGCCACGGGCGCGCTGCTGGGCTCGGCGTTCGGCGTGGCCGTGCCGCTGCTGCTCCACGGCCGCGAGCCCCAGGCGTCTCCAGGCGCGGCCTCGGTGAGTGTGTCGGGCGGTCCTGGGAGCGTGGTGCTCAGCGGGCGGTTCTGAGCCGGCCCGCCCGTTTCTGAGGGCTCGGGATCAGACCTCACCCTTCACGGACCGGGAGCTCCGGTGCGAAGAAGTCCCCGCCGCCGGAGGCTCGGAGAGCAGTGCCGCGCCAATGGCCCCGGACAGCTCGCCCAGGGCCGACAGGCGCACGTCCGGAGGCCGCTGGGACACGAAGAGGTGTGGGTGCATGGCCTGGATGATGCGCTCCACGTACGGCTCGCCCAGCCGCGTGCCCAGCCCGCCGCCGATGATCACCGCCTCCACATCCAGCAGATTTACCGCCGACGCGATGCCGGCCCCCAGCATCCGCACGGCACGGGCGATCAGCCGCTCGGCCAGGCCATCCTCCTGCTTCAGCGCCTTCATCCAGACGCCGCTGGTGAGCCGGTCCTTGCCCTGCGACTCCATGAGCTCGAACAGCCGCGTCTTCTCCCCGCGCGCCACGGCCTTGCGAGCCTTGAGCTCCATAGCGCCCCGGCCTGCGTAGGCCTCCATGCACCCGCGCCGCCCGCACGAGCACTTCGCGCCGCCCCGCCGCACGACAATGTGGCCGATCTCCCCCGCCGCCCCGCGCCCCGTCCAGCGCCGGCCGTCCAGGTAGATGCCTCCGCCCACGCCCGTCCCCCACCACACCCCGAGCATCGAACGGTACGAGCGCCCAGCTCCCAAGCGCGCCTCGGCCATCACCGCCACCTGCACGTCGTTGCCGAGGAACACCGGCACCTTCGCCTTCTTCGACAAGATCTCGGCCAGGGGATGAGGCCCGTGCCAGCCGGGGAGGTTGCCCGCCTGCAGCAGCACGCCCGCCACCGGATCCACCGCGCCGGGAGCCCCTACCCCCACGCCCGCGAGCGCCGAGGGCTCCAGATTCACCATCCGCGTCACCTCCTGCAGCGTGGCGAACAGCTCCTCGATGATGACCTGTGGGCCGCCCTGCTGCGGGGTGGCGTGGCGGCACTGGCTGACGACCTTCCCTTCCACGTCCACCAGCACGGCCTGGATCTTCGTCCCGCCCAGATCAAGCCCCGCGAACACTTGCTGCCTCTCGCCACCACGCATTCGGTGAATCCTCCCGCCCCGGCGCGCACCGTCAGCAGACGGACCGGCACCGCGTCCCGGGGCGCAGTGACGTTAGCCACCCCTCTCGCCCAGGTGGGGGTGGAAACGCACCGTCACCGTAAGATGCTCAACGCCCAGCCCTGCCACCCGCACTGCCAGAGGACCTACGCCCATGAATGACTGGAGCTTCATCGACATCGCCCGGCTCGTGGAACGCCGGCAGGCGCTCGCCGCCTCGGAGCTGGCCCGGGAACGCCGCCCCCTGGCCGAGGGCTGGCTGGCCTGCGATGGCCCCGGCTCCTACGTGAACAAGGCCTGCGGAATCGGGTACGAGCGGCCGCTCACCGATGCGGAGCTGGATGAGCTCATCGCGTTCTTCACCACCCGAGGCGTCGAGCCGCGTGTGGAGCTGAGCCCCTTCGTCCTCCCGGCCTTGCTCAACGCGCTGGCGCAGCGCGGGTTCGTGCTCCAGCAGTTCGCCAACGTGCTGGTCCGCAAGCTCTCGGAGAAGGACTCCTACCGGGAGCTGCTGCCACTCGGCTGGCCGACAGGCATCACCGTCGAGCGCGTCAACCCCGAGGATGACGCCGCGGTCCGCGAGTACGTAGAGGTCGCCGAGAGCGGCTTCCTCCAGGACGGCGAGCCTCTGCCACCGGCGTTCCTGGAGCTGGGCATGAAGGCCGTGCGCCGGCCCGTGCAGGACGCCTTCCTGGCTCGCCAGGGACGCGAACCCATTGGCGCGGGGGGCTGCGAGTCCCGGGACGGCCTCACTGCCCTGTTCGGAACGTCCGTGAAGCCCGCGTGGCGAGGACGAGGCGTCCAGCAGGCCCTGATCGCCGCCAGGATGGAGCGGGGCCGAGAGCAAGGCAGCCAGCTTGCCGTCATCATCTCGGGGCCGGGCATTCCCACGGAGCGCAATGCAGCGCGCCTCGGCTTCGCGATGGCGTACTCCCGGGCGATCCTGGTGAAACACAGCGCGGGCCTGGCGCCCTCCTCGACCTAAGAGGGTTTACGCCGACCAGACCATGACCCACACCCAGACGGGCGACCAGAAGGTCGTCGGAGGGGTGGCGCGAACGGTGGCCGGCTTGGCGTTGCGGCTCTTGCGGAACTCTTCGAGGTTGATGACTTCGGAAGCCTGGTTCATGGCAGACCCCGCCTTTGGGATTCAGTGTGGCTGATACCTCCATTATCGGAAGGAGGCGTCTGCCGGTTGCGCGGATTCCTGTCCGTCAAAGCGGACGGTCACCTCCCAGCCCGAGCTCCTCTCTCCGCCTGCCGGGAAGATTTTCAGCAGGTCCTCACCACCGTGCCCGGCATCGACATGAACCGCGTGGGCGTGCTCGGCTGGTCCCACGGGGGCAGCACCCTCATGGCGCTGCTGGCGAACTCCAACACAACGTCCACCACAGCTTCGATGAGGCCTTCAGCGCAGGAGGTACTTTCTTGCAGGCGGATGTGGATGCAAAGATCACCCACGATCAGCAAGCCTTTGATTTTATTGAGACTTACCTCTTCCCTGCCCCTTGATTGGCCGCCTTTATCAAGATCTGAAAAACGCGATTAATACCTGTTCCCCCCTTGAGATCGAGCCTGCTCTCCCGGTACAGTAAGAACCACTTTTGACGCTGGTACTGTGACGTTGGGCGTCAAAAAGTTTGGCCAGAACGGGCTGGCCGCTCCGACGAGGGGGCTACACCAGATGATCAACAAGTTGGTAGGCGCGGTAGGAACTCTCGCCGTTCTCTTCGCCCTGCCCGCGGCGGCCCAGAGCCGCTCGCCGTGGCAGATGCACAATGGTAACGAGGTGACGGCCAGCAATCCGCTGGGACTCGTGCGGTTCAGCTGCAACCCCACGCAGCACGGGCAGAACTGTGAGTACGACGTGGCCAGCGTTCCGGCCGCTTCGGATCCGGACTGGGTGTCGGCGCCGAACCCGGACTATATCAACTTCGACATTCCCTCTCGGGTGTGTAGCGCGCCGACCACCTGTCTGGCGTACGGCGACTTCACCTACTTCCAGACGTTCGTGAACATCCCGTCCAACGTGGCCGTGACGACGTTCACCATCAGCTTCACCGGCATGGACGACGGCTCGCGCGTCACCATCTACAACTCCCAGCACCCGGGCGGCCTGGTGATCCCCGGCAGCTACGTGTACCTGGGCGGCAGCGGCACGACGAACCTGGCCTCGCACGTCAAGGCGGGCGAGCTCAACCGCGTGGTCATCACCCAGGTGGATGACTGCTGCTCGGAGAACCGGCTGCGCCGCGCGGACGTGGTGCTCAACGGCGAGGTGGTCTCCACCGCCTGCAGCGGCAGCGCGAGCTGCGACGATGGCGACAGCTGCACCACGGACATCTGCAACACGGACGGCACCTGCAGCCACGCGGCGCTGGCGTGCGTGAACAGCCAGGTGTGCAGCAACAACCCGAACAACCTCACCCGCAACAGCAGCAACATGAGCACCAGCTCCGCGTGCACGCCGGGCTCGGGCCCGCTGCTGGTGCCCAACGGCTCGCTGGACATGACGCTGGAGTGCGGTGAGACGACGTGGACGGATCCGGGCGCCCAGGCGTTCAACGCGGACTGCTCGGATCTCGAGGTGCACTACTACAACTCGGGCCACGACGCGTACGGCCCCGGGCCGGCCACCTGCGCCGAGGGCACCTACCCCGTGCAGTACATCGCGTGGGATGCTCAGGGCCGCACGGTCAGCGCCATCCGCAACGTGACGGTGAACGACACCAAGCCGCCGCAGTTCGCGCTCAAGGGCCCCACGCACATGGTCCACCAGTGCGGCAGCCAGTGGGTGGATCCGGGTTGGACGGCGTTCGACACCTGCTACGGCGATATCACCCCCGAGGCGCACTGGACGGGCTTCCCCAACGGCTGGGTCGAGGGCGTCTACACGGTGCAGTACACGCTGACGGACAGCGGCGGCAACAGCGCGGCCCCGCTCACCCGCACGGTGGAAGTGGTCAACTGCCCCTGGTAACCGCACTCGGTAGGGGCTGAAGCAAGGGGCCGGGCGTGCCAATCGTGGCGCCCGGCCCTTCGTGTTTCTTGGGATGATGGGGCCATGAGCCTGCGGGGGATCCTGCTGCTGGGAGCCGTGCTGGGAGCTTGGGGGCATGCCTGGGCGCTGGACCCGGACAAGGCCCTGCTCCAGTTCCCCCACCGGGCGTGGCAGACGGCGGAGGGGCTGCCGCAGAACAGCGTGCTGGACATGGCCCAGACGCCGGACGGCTACCTGTGGAGCGGCACCTGGGAGGGCTTGGTCCGCTTCGACGGGGTGAACTTCACCGTCTTCGAGCCGGCGAACACCCACGCCCTGCCCAGCCGCTCCGTGCGGAACCTGGAGCTCGCGCCGGATGGGACGCTGTGGATCGGCACCACCGAGGGCATTGCAGGCTTCCGGGAGGGCACCTTCTTCGCGTTGGCCGCTCCGCCGGACAAGGCCCTCTCCAGCCCCAACGAGCTGCTGGCCACCCGCGACGGAAGTCTGTGGGTGGCCTCGGATGGGCACGGCATCTCGCGAGTCTCCGACGGGAAGCTGCGGACGTGGACCGTGGCCAACGGGCTGGCCAACGACACGGTGCTGGCGCTTGTGGAGGACGAGCAGGGCAGCATCTGGGCGGGCAGCGAGGGAGGCCTGCAGCGATGGGATGGGACCGCATGGACGGCGCCCTTGCCCTTCGAAGGCCAGAAGCGCGTCACAGTGCGGACAATGACCCTCGACTCGCGGGGCACGCTCTGGGCCGGCACCGAGGCGGGGATCGTCTACCAGCTCGTGGACGGAGTCATGCGGCCGGTGCCGGGAGCAGGCACGGCCGGTGCTCCCATTGGCCTGATGCTCTTCGATCGGGCTGGCACACTCTGGATGGGGACGCTGGGCCGAGGGCTGCAGCGGTGGTCTCACGGCCAGCTCTCGGAGCTGCCTCGCGGGCACCCGCTGGAAGGCTGCCTGGTGAGCACGCTGCTCGAGGATCGCGAGGGCAACCTGTGGGTGGGCACGGAGGCCCGAGGGCTCCACCGCCTCAAGGACGCGCCCTTCACGCCCTACGGGCCACTGGAGGGCATGGGGAGCGACATGGTGCTGACCATCCGCCAGATGCGAGACGGCAGCATCTGGTTCGGCACCTTGGGAGGCGGCGTCACCCGCATGCAGAGCGACGGGACGATGACGTCCTGGACGCCGCGCGACGGCCTCGTCCTGGATCGCGTCCGCACGCTCGCGGAGGACCCGGAAGGCAACGTGTGGGTGGGGACGCGCAGCGGCATCAACCGCTGGCGCGACGGTACGTTCACCGCATACGGCGAGGCACAGGGACTGACGGACGTGCGCGCCTTCTACCTGGAGGTGGACGCCCAGGGCACCCTCTGGGTGGGCACGCCCACGGGACTGGCGCGCAGAACCGGGGAGCGCTTCGAGCCCTTCACGCCCGAGGGCGGGCTCCCTGGAAAGGACCTGAGCTTGCTGCGTGCCAGCGCCGCCGGAGGCCTGTGGCTGGGCACCCGGGACGGCGGGCTGGCCCACCTCCTCCAGGGGCGGAGCACCCTGCTGGCGCCCGAGCGCGGGCCCCTGAACAGCAAGGTCGCGGCGCTCCACGAGGACAGCAACGGTGTGCTGTGGATCGGCACCGATGACGGGCTCTTCCGCTGGAAGGAGGGACAGTTCCGGCGCTTCTCCGTGACGGACGGGCTCTACGACAACCGCATCTTCCAGCTCCTCGAAGACGGCCAGGGCGACCTGTGGATGAGCAGCAACAAGGGCATCTCCCACGTGTCGAAGGCGGAGCTGGACGCGGTGGCCGAGGGCCGGCTCGTGCACCTCACCCCGCGCGTCTATGGCGCGGAGGATGGGATGCGCTCGGCGGAGTGCAACGCCCTGGGTGCCCCCGCTGGGTGGCGGGATCGCAGCGGCCGGCTCTGGTTCCCCACCATCCGCGGCGCTGTCGCGTATACGCCGGGCCCCGAGGCCGCGCGGCTGCCCCCGGCTCCGGTGCTCATTGAAGAGCTGAGGGTAGACGGACGTCCCATCCCTCCGTCAGAGCGGGGCTCCATCCCCCGGGGTGAGGGCCGGGTGGAGATCCGCTACACCTCGGCGGGCCTGCGCGCACCCCAGCAGGTGCGCTTCCGCTTCCGGCTCGAGGGGGCGGACGAGGACTGGGTCCAGGCCGGCACCCGGCGCGAGGCCTGGTACCTGAGCCTGCCGCCGGGGAGCTACCGGTTCCTCGTGGAGGCGGAGTACGCGGACGGAGGTGGCGCGGCCCCGGGCGTGGAGCTGATGTTCGAGCTGAAACCTCGCTTCCACCAAACGGGGTGGTTCCGGGCGATGGGCGGGCTGGCGGTGGTGCTGACCGTGGCGGGCCTGGTGTGGCTGCGCCTGCGCCAGGCCGGCCGCCGCGAGCGCCAGCTGGAGTCCCACGTGGCCCAGCGCACCGAGGAGCTGGCCACGGTGAACGCGGATCTGCAGGCCCACGTCCAGGAGTTGCAGGACGCGCGGGAGCGGCTGGTCCACGCGGAGAAGCTGGCAGCGGTGGGCACGTTGGCCGCAGGCGTGGGCCACGAGCTGAACAACCCGCTGTCCTTCGTCATCTCCAACCTGCACTTCGTGGACTCGGAGGTGCGTGCGCTCCACGTGCCCCCGGAGGACCGCGAGCGGATGGAGGAGGTGGGGCAGGCGCTCGCCGAGGCACTGCAAGGTGCCGATCGGATGAGCCGCATCATCCAGGATCTCCGCACGTTCTCCCGAGCGAAGCCGCGGCAGCCCACGCAGGTGGATCTGGCGCCCGTGCTGGAGCTGGCGGCCTCCATGGCGGGCGGGCAGATCCGCCACCGGGCCCGGCTGGTGAAGGACTACACGGGGCCGCTCTGGGTCATGGGAGACGAGACGCATCTGGGCCAGGTGTTCCTCAACCTGCTGGTGAACGCGGCCCAGGCCATCCCCGAGGGCCACGCGGACCAGCACGAGATCCGCCTCACCGCGCGGCAGGAAGAGGCGGGCCCGCTCAGGGTGGAGGTAAGCGACACCGGCACGGGCATTCCGCCGGAGGTGCTGCCCCGCATCTTCGATCCCTTCTTCACCACCAAGCCGGTGGGGATGGGCACGGGGCTGGGGCTGTCCCTGTGCCACACCTACGTCAAGGCCATGGGCGGAGACATCCGTGTGCGCAGCACGCCCGGCCAGGGCACCACCTTCGAGGTGCTGCTGCAGCCCGCGGGCCCGCCTTCCCTTCCGGAGGAGCCCACCACGAACGCCTGAGCTCGCTCAGGGAGACTCGTGCTCCTCCATCTCGCCTGCGTCCTCGGAGACACGGGGAGGCGGGGTGGCCGGCAGGCGCGTGAGGTTCCACGTCTCTCCCGCCTTCCACGCCACCTCGCCCGAGAGGCCCCACCCCGCACGCACGGGCTCGCGGCCCTCGTACTCCAGCCAGAACACGGCCTCCTCCGGCCGGGCAGCCTGATCCAGGCAGGCAATGCGTGTCACCGGCCGGTGGCCCTCGCCGCCCAGCGACACGGCGAACCCCTTGTGCGAGTGCCCACACAGCACCCACCTCGGCCGGATGGTGTCCACCAGCCTGCGGGTGATGGGGTTGCCAATCCAGTAGGACGGCAGCGGCCGCGAGGAGGGCAGCGCCTCGTCCCGGGCGCGCTGGACGATGCCCCGGGGCCACTCGTGCACCAGGAACAGGTCCACGTCCCTTATCCCCGTCACCTTCTCCACCTCGGGCGTGCGGAAGTAGCCCGCCTGCTTCGCCGAATCCAGCGACGTGGGCCGCTTTATGGGCTGCTCGAAGAAGCGCGGCGCGTGGATGCCCGACAGGTAGCCCACCCGCAGCCCCCTCACGTGCCGCAGCCCCGCCCGCCCCAGGTAGTGCACGTTCGGTGCGAGCTCGACACCCTCGGGGTGGTCGTGCAGTGCCTCGAAGTCCTCGTTGTTGCCGCCAATGAAGTACAGCGGCCGCTTCATCCGCCGCGTGCCGTCCGCGTACTCGGCGAACTCGGCTGGCATGGCGCGCTTGGCCGCCTTGCGCCGGTGGTCATCCGCCCGCCGGAACGCCTCCACGTCCCCCACCGCCACCATGAAATCCACGGAGCGACCGCGCGCCGCTTCCAGCGCATCCATCCACGCCTCCACCCGGTGGAAGCGCCCATGGATGTCTCCTACTCCAACGACAAGCAGGGATTCTGGAGGCATTGACCGCCTTTCAAACTGCCGCGCGCCAACCCCTATGTCGAGGGAGAATTCCTCTGTCTGTCCAGAAACAGTGAGAAGCGAAAATAACGATGGGGACGCCCCGCTCGGGACGCCCCCAGGGTCCTGCGTGTTTTCCCTCTCAGGGCTAGCAACCCAGGGGGTAAGTCACCTCGATGTAGGCGCCCGGAGGCGGCGCGGCGCCCTGGTCGAACACGATGGAGTTGCTGGCCCCGTCGTAGACCCAGCCCGAGGTGATCTGGACGCCGTTGACGCTCACGACAATCTGGCTCGTGTCCGCCGGCACATCCGACAGCGGGAAGGAGCGCTTCGGGCCGAACGCGGTGTCCGAGAGCTTCTTGAGGGACTCGGCCCAGTTCGGGGTGCAGATGCTCTCCACCACGCCGCCGGTGGCATTGGCCAGCTGGATGTAGCGGGTGCCGGAGCTGCTCGCGGTGGAGCAGGAGGACAGATCCACCGGGCCTGCGATGGCGGAGACGCTCAGCTTGCCCGGATCATTGCTCTTCAGCGCCTTGAAGTACGTCTCATAGAAGGGCACCGGCTGGCTGGAGAAGTCCTCCTCGTCGGTGACGAAGATGATGGCCAGGCGCGCCTCGTCGCGGATGAAGCCGCCGTTGCCGTCGCTGGTCTGCGGGGTGCGCGGATCGTCCAGGCTGTGCAGGAGCGGATCCGACAGGGCGCGGTAGGCAGCCTCGAGGCCCTGCTCGTTCCAGTGGCACACGCCCACGTGGGTATTGGTGGCGAAGACGCCCGCGGCGTTCGGCGTGAGCGGGGTGATGATGCGCGGCGAGGAGCCGTTCACCGGGAAGAGCCGGCCGCTCTCGCCACCTTCGGCGCCGCCGGGGCACGACGACCAGCCGCCCGAGGAAGAGTCCAGGCCCGTGGTGGTGACACCGATGTGGTAGTCCACGCCGGAAGCGGTGGCCGCGCTCATGAAGGCCGCGAAGTTGGCGCCCAGGCTCTGCTGCTCCTCCATCATCGAGCCCGAGTTATCCACCACGAAGAGCACGTCCACCTTGGCAGCGGACTCCTGGATGAAAGAGTCCACCTGGTTGGCGTTGGAGGCGCCCCGGCCGACAAGGCTCGCGGTGTAGACGGAACCCTGGCCGAGATCGAAGCGCAGCGCCGCGAGATCCTCGCCCTCGTCCGTGGGCTCATACTTGGCGTGGATGCGGAAGCTCTGGTTGGCCTCCAGCGTGAGCGGGAAGTGGGGCGACTCGGACAGGGAGATCTCCTCGGTGTCCCGCTCCAACACCATGCTCTGTACGGTGACGGGGCCAGCGCAGCGGTTATAGGCGACGAGCTCCTTGGCGCGCGGCTCGCAGGTGAGCTTGGCGAGGCCGAACTCGACGTGGGTGGGCTGCACGGCGAAGCAGCCCGTGGAGCCCTCGCCTTGCACGGTCACGGTGGGGTGGCCCGCGCTGGGGTGATTCACCCAGGCCTCGGCCAGCCCGCCGAAGGTGGCGGCCGCGTCCGGCTTGAAGTGCACCAGCAGCGAAGCCTTCATGCCGGGCAGCACCACGGTGTTCTCCACGCGCCCCGTACTGAAGACCGCATCCGAGCCACCCGCAAGCTGCATGGAGGCCAGGAAGCACGGGGTAGTACCGGTGTTGCGCAAGGACACCCCGAGCGCCACCTCCGAGCCCACCGGCACGCGGCCGAAGTTCAGCACCTGCGGCGTCATCGTGTACTGGCACGGCGGGAAGAGCTTGCCGGAGCCCTTGAGCGCCACGCCCTCGGTGGAGGTGGAGGCGCCCTGGCGCACCGTCACGAACAGCTGCGCCACGCCATCCCCCGCCCCGGCCCGAGGCGTGAAGGTGACGCCTACCGGCGCGGACTTGCCCGGATCGATGGGCAGGCTCGCCGGTGCCTGGGCCAGCGAGAAGTAGCCGCCGCGCTGGGTGGCGATCTGCAAGTCACTCACCAGCACCTGGGTGCGGCACCGGTTGTAGACCTGCACCTGCCGGGTGGCCGCCATGCCCTCGGCCACTTCACCGAAGTCGACCAGGCTGGGCTGCACGCCGATGCAGGAAGAGCCCCCCTCGCCCGCCAGCGCCACCTTGGGCACGGGCGCGGAAGAGTTGGAGGCGCGGACCTGGATCTCCACCTTGCCCTCGGGCGCGGTGCCCACCGCCGCCGGAGTGAAGGCCACGCGGATCTCCGCGGCATCGCCCGGCTTGAGCGTGTTGCCCTGCGGCAGCGGCGTGCTCACCACGCGGAAGACGCCGCCCGCGTTGGAGACGATGTTGGCGCCCGTATAGGACATGGGCGCGCTGCCCTGGTTGCGCACGATGATGCTCTGCTCGGCGGTGGCGTTCACGGCCACGCGGCCAAAGTCCAGGCGCACCGGGGAGATCTCCAGCTCGGCGGCCACGCCCATGCCCGTGAGCGGGACGACGACGGGCTCACACGTGTCGCACACCTTCACGCGGGCCTCCGCCGACGCGGTCCCCAGCCGGTTGGGCTTGAAGCCCACGGGCAGCGTCCAGTCCTGGCCCGCCTTCAGCACCACGTCCTTGCCGGTCATCGTGGAGGAGAACTGGTCGGCGTCCGGCCCCCTCAGCTCCAGCCGCATCGAGCTGTCCACGCTCGTGGGGTTGCGCAACACCAGGTCGCGAATGGCCACGGTCTCCAGCGTCACATTGCCGTAGTCCAGCGAGGGCGTCTTCACCTCCACCAGCGCATTCACGCCCAAGCCCGTGAAGGCCACCTGTGACGTCTTCTCAGAGGCATCCGCGTCCGTGAAGATCTCCACCACGCCCTTGACCGAGCCCTCCACCTCCGGCGTGAAGTGGACCTCGATCTCCGTCTCCCCACCCGCGCTCAGCGAGAAGGGCTCGAACGGCGGAACCTCTACGTTGGGCACGCTGGAGAGCGCGCCTTCGATGCGCACCGGGGCGCGGCCGCCATTGGCCAGCTTCAGCTTCACCGTCTTCGTCGAGCCCACGGCCGCAGGGCCGAAGTCGAGCAGCTCGGGGCGCGCCGCGAACGCCGCCCGCGCGCCTCGCCCGTTCGAGCTGGGCCGATCACAGCCCCCCACCATCGCCGCCACGCATGCCCACGCCGTTAGGACCACCCACCGACGTCCCCACATAATCGCCGCCTCCCGAAACCTGCGTCGGGAGAGGCATGTGCAACGTTGATGCCCACTCGGAGGAGACGAGGAGTCAACGAGGCAAACGGGCCGGATACCGTGAGTAAAAACCCGGCCCGGGTGTGGAAAGAAAGTACCCAGACCCCACGTCGCGGAAAATTTTGCAGGAATGCTCGGCGGTGGACGGAAGAATTCTTACCGCGCTACGTGCTGGGCCGGCCTGAGGGCTTGGGCGCTGGAGCGAGCAGCTTGCCCAAGATGCCTGTGCCCCAGAGCACACCGCCCACGCACACCGCCGCACCGAGCAGCGCGAGCGGCGCCGCGGGCTCGGCGAGGAGAAAGGCCCCGAGCATCCAGGAGAAAACAGGCGTGAGCTGCGAGCCCACGCCGCCCATGGCCGTGGTGACGTAGCCCATGGCGTAGGTGAAGATCATCTGCGCCGCCGCCGAGGTGAGCCCCAGCGCCACCAGCACCAGCACCGTATAGGAGGTGAGAGGCCGCCAGTCCGCCAGCGCGAACGGCAGGCCGAACAGCAGGCCGAAGGCGCAGAAGGACAGGAAGACGGTGGCCGCATCCGTGTCGTTGCGCAGCGCGCGCATGGCGACGACGGCCGCGCCGCTGAAGACGGCCGAGAGGACACCCGCCCCCGCGCCCACGCCGAACGAGAGCGTGGGCATCTCCAGCGCGGTGCCCCAGATGACGAGCCCCGCGCCCACGGTGGCGGCGATGAGACCGCCCAGCAGGTTTCCGCTGACGCGCTCGTCCAGGAAGAAGAAGCCGAGGATGGAGCCGAAGATGGGCCAGCAGGCGTTGAGGAGGACAGCGGGCCCCACCGCGAGCTGCTCGATGCAATAGAAATAGAGGTAGACGGAGGCGCCGCCGAAGATGCCGCGCAGGGCCCAGAGGGTGGGCCGTCCGAAGCGAGGCTTGCGCCGCATGACCGGGTAGTAGACGGCCAGGAAGAGCAGGCCGACGACGAAGCGGCCGCACACCACCTGCCCCACGGAGAGCAGACCGGCGAGCAGGCGGGCGCAGAGCGCCATCAGGGCGAAGAGGAAGCTGGCGAAGACGAGCAGCGGCAGGCCACGCCAGCGCTCGGGGATGTCGAAGCCCTTCATGAAAGTGCGCGCACCGTAACGCGGAATGCCTTGGGGCCCCAGAGGCCACCGGTACGGCTGGAAATCACCTTGAAATCCGGGCTGTTCCCGAACACTCCAGCCACAAGTTTCAGAAAGTGCGCTAACGGAACACCCTTTCAGTGCTAGAGCACGCGCCCAATATGTCCGAGCCCGACGTCATCACCATTCGCGGAGCCAAGGAGCACAACCTCAAGAACGTCTCGCTGGAGATCCCGAAGAAGAAGCTCGTGGTCTTCACGGGGGTGTCTGGTTCGGGGAAGAGCTCGCTGGCATTCGACACCCTCTATGCCGAGGGCCAGCGCCGGTACGTGGAGAGCCTCTCTGCGTACGCGCGTCAGTTCCTGGGACAGATGGAGAAGCCCAAGTACGACACGCTGCGCGGGCTGTCCCCCACCATCTCCATCGAGCAGAAAGCGGCGAGCAACAACCCGCGCTCCACGGTGGGCACGGTGACGGAGGTGCACGACTACCTGCGCGTGCTCTACGCCTCCATCGGTGTGCAGCACTGCCCCAACTGCGAACGGAAGGTGGGCAAGCAGAGCGCGCAGCAGATCGTGGATGAGATCCTCAAGGCGCCCACGGGCACCAAGATTCAGCTGCTGGCGCCGCTGGTGACGAACCGCAAGGGCGAGCACAAGGATCTGCTCACGGACGCGCAGAAGAAGGGCTTCTCGCGGGCGCGCATCGACGGGAAGCTGAAGAGCCTCGAGGAGAAGATCGAGCTCGACAAGAAGTCCAAGCACGACATCGCGCTGATCATCGACCGCCTGGTGCTGAAGCCGGACCTGCGGACGCGCCTGACGGACTCTGTGGAGACGGCGCTGCGCGAGGGCAAGGGCACGCTGATCATCACGGACGAGACGGGAGCGCTGTCGGCGGACCGGGTGATGAGCGAGCTGAACGCGTGCCACCACTGCGGCATCTCGTTCGGTGAGCTGACGCCGGCGTCATTCTCGTTCAACAACCCGCTGGGCATGTGCACGGACTGCAACGGCCTGGGGACGAAGGCGGAGATGGATCCGGACCGGATTGTGCCGGATCCGTCGCGCACGGTGCGGGACGGGGCGATCGAGCCGTGGGCGAGCGGGATGAACAAAGGCGAGGGCTGGACGGCGGACTTCGTGGAGAGCCTGGCCAAGGCGTTCAAGATCGACCTGGACGTGCCGTACGGGAAGCTGACGGAGCGAGAGAAGAAGACGCTGATGTACGGCTCGGATGGGAAGACGTTCACCGTCGAGTGGGGCGAGGGCGGCCGCTACAAGATGGAGTGGGAGGGCCTTGTCCACAAGCTGATGCGCAGCTTCAAGACGACCACCTCCGAGTCCATGCGGACGTACTACCAGAAGTTCTTCAGCGACAAGCCGTGCCCCACGTGCAAGGGCGAGCGCCTGAAGCCGGAGAGCCGTGCGGTGAAGGTGCGCGGGCACTCGATCGTGGCGCTGAGCAAGCTGACCATCGGCGAGGAGCTGCGCTTCCTGTCCGAGCTGGACCTGACGGAGAACGAGCGGAAGATCGCCACGGAGCTGCTGAAGGAGATCCGCAGCCGGCTCTCGTTCCTGGTGGACGTGGGGCTGGCCTACCTGACGCTGGACCGGACGGCGTCCACGCTGTCGGGTGGCGAGAGCCAGCGCATCCGCCTGGCGTCGCAGATGGGCAGCGAGCTGACGGGCGTCATCTACATCCTGGATGAGCCCTCGATCGGCCTGCACCAGCGGGACAACGGCAAGCTGCTGGCGACGCTGAAACGGCTGAGGGATCTGGGCAACTCGGTCCTCGTGGTGGAACACGACGAGGAGACGATGGAGGAGGCGGACTGGCTGGTGGACTTTGGGCCGGGCGCGGGCGAGCTGGGCGGACAGGTGGTGTCGCAGGGCACGCCGAAGCAGGTGATGGACGATGAGAACAGCCTGACAGGTGCGTACCTCTCGGGGCGCAAGGAGATCGAGATCCCCGAGCAGCGGCGCAAGCCTGGGAAGCAGAAGCTGGTCATCCAGGGAGCGCGTGAGAACAACCTGAAGGACCTGGACGTGGACATCCCGCTGGGCGTGCTGGTGGCGGTGACGGGGGTGTCGGGCGCGGGCAAGTCCACGCTGATCAACGAGATCCTCTACCCAGCGCTGGCGCGGCAGCTGTACGAGAGCCGCGAGGTGCCAGGGCGCCACAAGGCAATCCTGGGGATGGACCAGCTGGACAAGGTGATCGACATCGACCAGCGGCCGATCGGACGGACACCCCGGAGCAACCCGGCGACGTACACGAAGGTGTTCGACTCGATTCGCGAGGTGTTCGCGCTGACGCAAGAGGCGCGGGCGTTCGGGTACACGGCGGGGCGGTTCTCGTTCAACATCAAGGGCGGGCGCTGCGAGTCGTGCGAAGGCGACGGCGTGAAGCTGGTGGAGATGCACTTCCTGGCGGACGTGTACGTGCCGTGCGAGGTGTGTGGCGGCAAGCGCTTCAACGAGGCGACGCTGCGGGTGCGGTACAAGGGGAAGAACATCGCCGAGGTGCTCGAGATGAGCGTGCGCGAGGCGATCCTGCACTTTGGGGCACACCGGGACATCATGCGGGTGCTGCAGACGCTGGAGGACGTGGGGTTGGGGTACATCCGGCTGGGGCAGAGCTCGCCGACGCTGTCGGGCGGTGAGGCGCAGCGCATCAAGCTGGCGCGCGAGCTGGCGCGGGTGGCGACGGGGCGGACGCTGTACATCCTGGACGAGCCAACGACAGGCCTGCACTTCGAGGACATCCGCAAGCTGCTGCTGGTGCTGAACCGGCTGGTGGAGGCGGGGAACTCGGTGTTGGTGATCGAGCACAACCTGGACGTGATCAAGAGCGCGGACTGGGTGATCGACCTGGGTCCAGAGGGCGGCTCGGGCGGCGGGAAGCTGCTGGCCACGGGGACGCCGGAGGACGTGGCGAAGGTGGAGACGAGCCACACGGGCCGCTACCTGGCGCACGTGCTGAAGAAGGCACGGCGGCAGCGGGTGGGCCAGCGGGTGGAAGTGGTCAGCCCGCCGCCCAACTGGAAGCCGGAAGAGACACCGACGACCCGGGCGCGGGCGTAGGACCTGCGGTCTGGCTCAGGCGAAAAGCTCGCCTACGCGAAGAGCCAGTCCAGGGAGGGCGGGTGAGCCCAGCGACTCGCCCGCTCCCACAGTGCGCATCCCCAGGTAACGGTTCTGGACGGCATCCGGTGCGGTGTAGACCTCCACCACCCTGCCCTCCACATCCGCTACCCAGTACTCGGGGATGCCAGCGCGCGCGTAGACCCGGCCCTTCAGCAAGCGGTCGGCGCGCAGCGACTCCGCTGCTACCTCCACCACGAGAAGCGCGGTGTGGGGATGCTCCTGCGCCCGATCCTCTTCCTCGCGGGTCACGACCGCCAGATCAGGCTCCGGCTCGCTGTCCTCACGAAGCGAGAGCGGCAGCTGAACACGAACCCGGCAGTCGGGCCTGCGCGCGGCCATGAAGAACTCCGTCAATCGAGAGATCGCCAGCGCGTGTGGTCGGCCCTGCGGTGCCATATCGACGATGAGCCCCTCCAACAGCTCGACGTGCTCATCCTCTCCGAGCACTCCGACATGGAGCAGGCGGTGATACTCCTCGAGCGTGAAGCG
Organism: Hyalangium minutum; assembly: GCF_000737315.1. Taxonomy (GTDB): domain Bacteria; phylum Myxococcota; class Myxococcia; order Myxococcales; family Myxococcaceae; genus Hyalangium; species Hyalangium minutum. The sequence continues at coordinate 29,292 of NZ_JMCB01000013.1, read as the reverse complement.
CCTTGGAGCAATCAGGCTGGACTCAAGCGCATCAAGGGAACGCATGGCGGGACTCCTGACCCTGAGAAGGTAATCCCTGGGCCAGACTTGGGTCTACCCCACCGCTCCCCTGCTCAGGAGCGCGGGCGGCTCGGACGGCTGAGCACGTACGTGGCGCCGATGAGCATGAACACGCCCGAAGTGGCAATCACGTACCACTTCGCGTGCATGACGAAGACCATGAGCGCCAGGCTCACGAGCATCGCGGAGATGGCGCTCACCTTCACCTTGACCGGCACGATGCCGTACTCGTGCCACTCCTGGAGCCGAGACCCGAAGCGCGGGTGCGTGTACAGCCAGTGGTGGAAGCGGCGCGAGCTGCGAGAGAAGGCCCATAGCGCCACGAGCAGGAACGGCGTGGTGGGCAGCAGCGGCAAGACCGCCCCCAGCACCCCAAGCCCCACGAAGACGAAGCCGAGCACCTTGTAGAAGAACCGGGCGCGCGGACTCCCCACCTCGGTCACGGCAGGCTCTGTCGGCGTGGGTCTCGTGAGGTCCATCCCCTCCTATCTAATACCGGGCGGCCAGCCGGGCCCGTACTCCCCTGCCCTTTGTCAAATAGGAATAAGTACGCGAGAGCCCTGTCCTGTCCCCTCGGACAGGAGTCGAGATCAAACGCACGGTGCGCTCTGAACCCTGGCACTGGGAGTACCGGCCTCGGGCGACCCCACCCCTCTTGCCGGACCAGGACTGTCTGGGCCGCTCGCTGGCTCCGGCGCCAGCGAGCAAGCCCGAAAGTGTCGCCACGCCCAGCCCGAGCTGAACCTCCCGGCACCGGGGGTTGTGTCGAGCCTCACCCCTGGGATAGGCACAAGGGCCCCGTCTTTGGACCTCCACATTTCCGCCGAGATGCCCCCGCATGGCTGAGACCACCCCCGCGACGAGCAACCGCTTCCCGCCGCAGATCCCCTTCATCATCGGCCAGGAGATCTGCGAGCGCTTCAGCTTCTACGGGATGCGGAACATCCTCATGGTGTTCCTCATGGACTACCTGCTGAGGAACGTGAACCCGGATCCGGCCATGCGGGAGGCCACCGCCAAGTCCCACTTCCACCTGTTCATGTCGGGGGTCTACTTCTTCCCGCTGTTCGGCGGGTACCTGGCGGACCGGTTCCTCGGGAAGTACCGCGTCATCTTCTGGCTGAGCCTGCTGTACTGCGTGGGCCAGTTCTGCCTCGCGCTCTTCGTGGACAACATCTACGGCTTCTACACGGGCCTGTTCCTCATCTCGCTGGGCTCGGGCGGCATCAAGCCCTGCGTGTCCGCCATGGTGGGCGACCAGTTCACCGCGGAGAAGAAGCACCTGGTGAAGAAGGTCTTCGCCATCTTCTATTGGTCCATCAACCTGGGCTCGTTCTTCGCCTCGCTCTTCATCCCGCTGGCGCTCAAGAAGTTCGGGCCCGCGGTGGCCTTCGGAATTCCCGGCGCACTGATGCTCGTGGCCACCGTCATCTACTGGGCTGGCCGGAATCACTACGTGATGATCCCGCCCACGGGACAGAACCCGCACTCGTTCCTCAAGGTCGTCCTCTCGGCGCTGCGCAACCCCAAGGAGCGCACACCGGGCCAGGGCTGGCTGTCGGCCGCGCGCAAGGATCACCCCCAGGAGGCCATCGAGGGCGTGCGCGCCGTGTTCCGCATCAACCTGCTGCTGATGCCCACCATCCCCTTCTTCTGGATGCTCTTCGATCAGAAGGCCTCCACGTGGGTGGTGCAGGCCAAGGCCATGGATCCGCAGGTGGGCGACTTCACCTTCCAGGCCAGCCAGATGCAGTTCATCAACCCCGCGCTGGTGATGATCCTCATCCCCGTGCTCGCCGCCGTGGTCTACCCCGCGTTCCAGAAGATGGGCTGGGAGCTCACCCCACTGCGCCGCATGCCGCTGGGGCTGGTGATCGGCGCGCTCTCGTATGTGGTTGCCGGCTACTACCAGGTCGTCATCGAGGGCGGCACGAAGCTCAACATCGCCTGGCAGATCCTCCCGTACATTGTACTCACGGTGGCGGAGATCCTCGTGTCCACCACGGGCCTGGAGTTCGCCTACACGCAGGCCCCGCGCGAGATGAAGAGCGTGGTGCAGAGCCTGTGGCTGCTCAACTCCACGCTGGCCAACGTGGCGGTGGCCATCGCCGCGTCGCTCAACATCTTCACGGGCTCGGCGCAGTTCTTCTTCTACGCGGGGCTGGCGGCGCTGGCGGGCGTGGGCATGGCGCTCATGGCGCGCGGCTACCAGGTGCGCGACTACTACCAGGAGGCCGCCCCCATCCCCGTGGGCGAGCGCGCCGCGCCGGACCTCGCGCCCAAGGGGGCGTGAGCGCCGAGGGTTCACTCGGAGCAGAACCCGGAGGAGCGCTTGACAGGGGTGTGACCTGACCGGTTCGATGCGGCACGCATGTCCGCCCCCCCCGCCTCTGCTGACACCCCCAAGGGCCACCCCCGGGGGCTCTACGTCCTCTTCTTCACCGAGATGTGGGAGCGCTTCAGCTACTACGGCATGCGCGCCCTGCTCGTGCTGTACCTGCTGAACTACCTGCAGTTCCAGCCCGAGGACTCCTCGGCCGTCTACAAGTGGTACACGAGCCTGGTGTACCTGACGCCGCTGCTCGGCGGCTTCCTGGCGGACCGGTTCCTGGGCCCACGGGTGGCCATCATCATCGGCGCGGCGCTGATGTCGATTGGCCACTTCCTCATGGCCTTCGAGCCGCTGCCCTTCTTCTACACGGCGCTGGCGTTCCTCGTGGTGGGCAACGGCTTCTTCAAGCCCAACATCTCCACGATGGTGGGGAAGATGTACACGCAGGGCGACGCGCGGCGGGACGGCGCCTTCACCATCTTCTACATGGGCATCAACATCGGCGCCTTCCTGGCGCCGGTGGTGTGCGGCTGGCTGCGCCAGAACATGGGCTCCAACCCGGGCATGGGCTTCCACTACGGCTTCGCCGCCGCGGGCGTGGGCATGGTGTTCGGCCTGGTCATCTTCCTGTGGGGACAGAAGTACGTGCTCCAGGCCGTGACGGCTGCGGGCAACCTGGGGGACATCATTCCTCGACAGCCTTCGAGCCCCTCGAGCCCGGCCTCGCCCGCCATGGAACCGGACGAGCAGCGCCCGGGTACGGAGGGCGTGGGCGCCGTCATCGCCCGGGTGTTCCCGTACCTGCTCTTCGTGTTGGCGACGCTGGTGCCGCTGCGCTTCATCTACCTGGCGGCCACGGGCCAAGCGCAGTGGACGAACGTCATCATGCCGGTGGCCTTCGCTGTCATCGGGGCGTGGATGGGCTTCACGCTGCTCACGGTGAAGGGGGTGGCGCGGGACAAGAGCACGGTCATCTTCCTACTCTTCACCTTCTCGGTGCTGTTCTGGATGGCGTACGAGCAGGCCGGCAACGCGCTCAACGTCTGGGCCGAGTACAACACCCACCGGAGCACGCTGGGCATGGAGCTGTCTGCCGAGTACTTCCAGGGAGCACCGGCGCTCTACATCATCATCTTCGCGCCGCTGTTCGCGATGATGTGGACGGCGCTGGCGCGACGGGGCCGCGAGATTCCCACGGCGGCGAAGATCCTGGCGGCGGTGGTGCTGATCGGGGCCTCGGATGTGGTGATGGTAGCCGCGGCGACGTCCGAGGACGCCACCGTGACGAAGGTGTCCCTGGCGGGAGTGCCGCAGCAGGTGAAGCTCGAGGAGCTGAACGCGGGCCGCTTCAGCTACGACCCGGCGACACAGGAGCTGTCCGTGCGCGGCGTGCTGGCGCCCTTCGCGGTGACGAACGCGCTCAAGCCGACGGTGGACCAGGCCTATCTGAAGCAGGTGGAGGCACTGGAGGCCGCGGTGGAGACAGCCGCGCCGGAGCACCCCATTACCTTCACCTTCGAGAGCCTGCCGCCGGGCTACATCTTCCCGCTGACGGACAAACAGGCAGAGGGACTCGTCTCGCAGTGGGACGCGGAGGCGCGCAAGGTGACGCTGGTAGCGCCGCTGAGCGCGGTGGCCAAGGCGCGGCTGGTGGGCGCGGGCGCGCAACCCGAGTGGCGCCAGGCCATCACCTCGCTGGCGGACAAGAGCCAGGCTGCTCGGGTCAGCGGACTCTGGCTGCTGCTGAGCTACCTGCTGGCCGTGTTCGGCGAGCTGTGCATCTCCCCGGTGGGCCTGTCGATGGTGACGAAGCTGGCGCCGGTGCGCTTCGCCTCGCTCTTCATGGGCGTGTTCCTGATGAGCAACGCCGTGGCGCAGTACGTGGGCGGTAGCCTCGGAGAGATGTGGGGGCGGATCGTCCCCACCCAGTACTTCGCCATCTTCGTCTACACGTCCGCGGTGGGCGCGGTGGCGCTGCTGCTCCTGCAGCGCCCGATCCGCAAGCTGATGCACGAGGTGAAGTAGCATTCGGCCAAGGCCGCCGGTGAACGGCCAAGCCCTCGGAAACTCGTCGGATTCCTCTCACCTACATCTGCTCTCCTCTCGGCTGATTGGGGTGCCTGTAACCGAATATCCCCTTCTTGCGTACTGGGAATTCGAGAGCAGTCACTCCCCCGAGAGCGAGCTTATGTCCCTCCGTTCCGAGAGCCCCCGCCGTTCCCCACCGATCCAGAAGCAGGTAGCACCGAAGGAGCTCCGTCGCCCGGAGCCGGTGAAGCCGCCCCCGCTCACGCCCGCCATTTCCCGCGCCGACACCTTCCAGTCGGCCCGCGCCAAGGCCCCCGTTGAGCTCAGCCCCACCCTCGCCCCTCGCGCGTATGCAGCCACCTCCGATACAGCGGCTCCGGCCGCTGCTTCCACTCCCGGAGCCGCCGCGGCGGAGCGTGTCCATGAGGCTTACGAGAACGCGTCTCCGGACGAGCGCGCCCGCGTCGCCGCCGAGACTCTGCAGCGCGAGGCCGAGGCCCTCAAAGAGGATCCCGAGGCGCTGGCCGCGCTCTACGAGGGCTCGCGGGAGACGATCGATCACATCGCCACGGATCTCGGCCGCCGCGTCTCCGAGAACGACGATGGCCAGACGCAGGAGACGCTGACCGCGCTCGCCAAGGCCACGGACATCCTCGGCTCCGAGGCGACGCAGCAGCTCGGCGAGTCTCTGGCCAAGGCCCTGCCGGAGCAGAGCGACCTGAACCAGTTCGACGATGCGCTCCACGATCTCGCCGAGCAGGGGCTGGGGCTGAACCTGTCCACGGCGGTGGTGTCCGAGCTGGGCAAGCTGGGTAAGTCCCAGGCGGCCAACGAGCTCACCGACGTGCTGACGCAGGGCATCTCCACCGCGCGCAGCCAGTTCGAGGAGGCGCAGGCCAAGGTGGACGAGCTCAATCAAGAGCTGGGCTACCTGGTGCAGAGCTATGGCGGCGTGCTCAGCCCGGAGCAGCTCCAGGCCGCGGTCGATGACTTCAAGGAGCGCCACCAGGAGGACTACGCCGCGCTGGAGCGCGAGGCCGCCGAGTTCTCGCAGGTGCTGAGCTCGGTGTCGCAGCTGTCCAGCGAGGGCAGCGCGGCCTCGGGCCTGTCCGAGGAGAACCGGAAGGCCGTGGAGGAAGAGGCCAACAAGGCGCTGGTGAACGTGTTCCCGCGGCTGGGTGACACCCAGGCGGGCTCCGAGGCCATCGCCCAGGCCCTGGAGGCGCAGGGCCGCGGTGAGCCCTCCTTCCTCGAGCAGGTGAACGGCCTGGCGCAGAACCTCACCGACGAGCAGGTAAAGGACCTCGCCAGCGACGAGACGGAGGCCGCGGGCTTCGCCGACCTCGTGGGCTTCCAGCAGGGCGTGGCGGAGACGCTCTTCAAGTCCGCCACCCTACACATCGCCGTGCACCCCGAGCGCTCGCAGGCGGTGCTGGATGGCCTGAAGACCCACGCCGCTCTGCTCGGGACGGATCCCACCAGGCTGCAGACGCTGGCGGATGACGTGACAGCGCTGGCCTCGGCCACGGACCCGGCGGAGATCCAGCGGCTCCAGGACAAGATCCGCACGCAGTCCGAGGAGCTGGAGTTCCTCGACCCGAGCACCCGCGCCGGGCAAGCCTTCGGCGCGTTCACCACGGTGCTTGGGGTGATCGGCGCGGCGGGCGATCTGGCCAACTGGAACGAGCTGGACTTGAAGGATCAGATCGGCGCCATCAGCGGCGCGCTCGAGACGGGGATCGGCGCCTACGAGACGATCCTCGGCGTGGCGGGGCGGGCGGCCTCCATCTCCTCGCTGGCGGGCCGGGCCTCCGGCGTGCTCGGAGGCCTGGGCGCGGTGCTCGATGGCATCAGCGCGGCGGAGGCTTTCCAGAACGGCGACTACGTGGGCGGCGCGGGCTACACCGCCACCGCGGTGGGCGGGGCCATCCTGACGGCGGCTGCGCTCTCCAACGCGGTGCCGGTCGCGGGGCAGATCGCCGCGGGCGTGCTGGTCGCGGTGGGCTTCGGCCTGCAGCAGTGGTCGCACGTGCAGGAGGCCAACAAGCACGAGGGCCCCGCGGAGGACTTCCTCAAGGGTGCGGGCCTGTCGCCCAAGCTCGCCGAGGAGCTGTCGAACCACACCGGTGACGGCTTCCCCGCGGGCCCGGCGCTGGCGGAGGTGGCCAAGGCGCTGAACATTCCTCCCGAGCAGCTCGTCGCGCACCTGGAGACGCTGTCCGAGGATCAGCTGAACCGGCTCATCGAGGAGGGCGTCCATCAGGTGGAGCTGGAGGGCGATGAGGATGATCGCCACTTCCCGCAAGCCGGTGACGACGTGGACCGGATCCGCGAGTGGGACCCGAACAGTGGCCAGCCGCTCCCGGAGCCGGACAGCATCGAGGGCCTTGCGCTGTGGCTGGAGCGCCAGGGCTATCTCCCGGCGGGCGTGCAGGTCCCGGCCTGAGCCATCAAGCGAGCCTGCGGGCCCGATCCACTCCAGCCGACAGGCTCTCGCTGCTCTGGATGGGCAAGCGCACCTCGCTGCGGGTGCCCTTGCCGTACTCGCTGACGAGGCGGATGGTGCCGCCGTGGCGCAGGATGATGCGCCGGCAGAGCGCCAGGCCCAGGCCGGTGCCCTCGCCCGCCGCGCGCGTGGAGAAGAACGGCTGGAAGAGCTTCTCCATGTCCTCGGGCTTGATGCCCACGCCCGTGTCGGTGATGGCCACCACGGCCATATCGCCCTCCCGCTCGGTGGACACCTTCACGTGGCCCGAGGAGCCCACCGCGCGCAGCGCGTTGTCCAACAGGTTCACCCACACCTGATTGAGCGAGCCCGGATCGCCCATGACGGGCACGGGGCAGCGGTAGTCGCGCTCGACCACCACTTCCTTGGGCACCCTCCACCCCAGCACATTGAGCGTGGAGTCCAGCGAGGCATCCAGGTGCACCGGCACCGGCTTGTCATTGGTGCGCACAAAGGACAACAGCGACTCCGCCAGATAGCGGATGCGCGTGCCACACTCCTCGATGACCTCGATCATCGCCTGCGCCGTGGCGGGGTCCTGCTGCGCGCCCAGCACGGCATCGCGCAGGGGCAGCAGCGCGTTCATCAACCCGTTGAGCGGGTTGCGCACCTCGTGGGCGAAGCCAGAAGTCAGCAGACCGGTCGCCGCCAGCCGCTCGTTCTCGGCGGCGCGCACAGCGGCATCCCTCAGGCGCAGCTGGGCCTCGATGCGGGCCAGCAGCTCGCGAGGAGAGAACGGCTTGCCCAGATAGTCGTTCGCACCGATGCCCAGGCCCTCAACTTTCTCGGAGACCTCCTGGCGAGCGGTGAGGAGGATGACGGGAATGTCCGCCGTGTCCGGCACGTCCCGGAGCTGGGTCAGCATCTGCAGACCGGACATGACCGGCATCATCACGTCCGAGACGATCAGATCCGGCCGCTCCCGGGTGGCGCGAGCGAAGCCCTCCTCGCCGTTCACAGCCTCCGTCACGCGGTACTCGGTGCGGAGCACACTGGTGACGAAGGCGCGGATCTCCGTGTCGTCCTCCACCACGAGGATGCGCGGGGCATTGGGCGGCGCCGTCTCATCGAGCAGCACCGACGGGGCCGGCTCGGAGGCCGCCCCTGGGCGGACAGCAGAAAGGCCCGAGTAGGAGCGGCGATCACGGCGGACGGGCAGCTCCACGACGCGGCGATCCCGGAGGTCCTCGCGGATGTGGTTGGTGCCCTTGGGGAGCTGGACGTGGAAGGTGGAGCCCTTGCCCACATCGCTCTTCACGCCGATGCGGCCCGAGTGCAGATCCACCGTCTCCTTCACCAGCGCCAGTCCGATGCCCGTGCCGCCGAAGCGCCGCGTGCCCGTGGAGTCCGCCTGGGCGAAGCGGTCGAAGATGACGGGGATGTCCTGGGGCGCGATGCCGGGGCCGGTGTCCACCACCTCCACATGCACGACGGCCTCGTCCTCCCGGATGCGCACGGTGACCGTGCCCTCCTGGGTGAACTTGAGCGCGTTGGAGATGAGGTTCTGGAAGACGATCTCGATGCGCTCCACGTCCGCGTGGATGGCGGTGACCTTCTCGCCCTCCAGCGCCAGCCGGATGCCCTTCTTCTCCGCCATCACCTTGAACGGCGACAGCAGCGAGTTCAGCAGGCCATAGAGCTCCACCGGCTGGTAGCGCAGCCGCGTCTTACCGGCCTCCATCTGCGCCAGATCCAGCAGGTTGTTGATGAGCTTGAGCAGGCGCTGGGCGCTGCGGTCCATCGTCGCCAGGTGGTTGCGCACGGGGCCGGGGATGGTGGCCGGATCGCGCTGCAGCAGCGACTCGAGCGACAGGAGGATGAGCGTGAGCGGCGTGCGCAGCTCGTGGCTCACGTTGTCGAAGAACTCGCTCTTGAGCCGGGTCAGCTCCTTCTGGGTGACGAGCGCCTGCTCCAGCTTGGCGTTGGCCTCGGTGATTTCACGCGTGCGCGCGGCGACGCGATCCTCGAGGGCCAGGTTGCTGCGGAAGATCTCGTCGTAGCGGCGCTCCAGGTCGCGCAGCGACTGGACGAGGCCCTCGTTCTGGGCCGCCAGATACTCGTCCTTGCGGCGCACCTCTTGGCGCGCATCGAGCCAGGCCCCGAACGAGGTGGCGCCCAGCGCAATGGCGGGCACCAGCACCGGCAGCGGCCCCAGCCCCAGCAGGCCCATTCCCGTGCCCACCGCCACACCGGCCAGCAGGCCCGCGCCCATGCGCCAGCCGCGCACTGGCTCGTGCCAAGCCAGCTCGTAGCGGCAGCAGTCCGCGCCACGGACCTGGCACTGCAGCTCCATCACCTGCGCCGGAGGCAGATCCCAGATGGTGGGCACGGAGGCGAACTGGGACATGCGTCCCTCACACAGGTGCCGGCTCAGCTCGGGATACTTGCTCTGGTACGAGATCACCATGTGGTGACTCGACAGCGAGTCGATGGAGACCTGGGCCACGCGGTTCAGCGTGGGGAACAGCTCGACGAGCTTGAGGTACACCGCCCGGGAGTTGCCGAAGGCGCGCACCACGTGGAAGAGGTAACCCACGGCCTCCGGCGTCGCGTAGAGCCGGCCCGCCTTGCGGCTGTAGTCCGGATCGCCCGTCTCCGCGACGAGCACTTCCACCAGCCGCTGCAGGAACTGAAACGAGACGAAGTTCGTCAGCGTGGAGACGTAATCCAACGACAGCCCCAGGTGGTGCTTCTGCCACACCTGGCGCAGGCGCTCCTCACCGTACTCCTTGCGGAAGTAGAGCAAGAGCACGGCCACCGAACGGACGCTCAGCTCAGGAGCGTCGTCCGGCACCTGCACGGCTTGCTGTGGCTGGCCTGGAATGGCCTCCGTCAACGCTTCTGTCCTTCCGTGATCAGGAGGACAGAATACTTCAACGCGTCTGGATCGGATAGAAGCGCCAGATAGCGCTGGCAGAAGGCCCAGTAAGCCTCCTTGCCTCCGAAGGCAGGGGCCACGATGGGCTCCAGGGCGGTGAAGCGCATCCGCCAGTCGCTGACCAAGCGGTCATCCGCGGTGCCCGCGACGACCCACAATGGGGACATGTGCACGCGGATGTGTTCCAGGCCCAACCGGCGGAAGAGGTGAAACACCTTGCGGCCCATATAGAAGTCGAACCCGGCCGCGCTCACCGCCGAGATGAACTTCCGGCTGTCCTCCTCGAACCCGTGAGGGACGGGCCAGTTGTGCAGCCCCAGGCCATCCACCTCGGAGATCACCAACCGCCCTCCGGGCCGGGTGACCCGGAGCAGCTCGGCCAGGGCCACCTCGGGGTCTCGCAGGTACTCGATGACGTACTGACACCAGACGTAGTCGAAGCTGTCGCTGTCGAGTGCCAGCTTCCGGACGTCCCCCTGGAGAAAGGAGCAGTGCGTCAGAGCCGCGCAGTGTGCGCGCGCCTCCTCGAGCCGCTGAGGGTGGAGGTCCACCCCCAGCACGCTTCCCTGGGCACCCACCAGGCCAGCCATGTCCGCGGTAATGACGCCAGGTCCGCAGCCGGCATCCAGGGCCTTCATCCCGGGCTTCAGGCCCGTGGTGCTCAGCTGGTGCTGCACCGAGAGCGCCCTCGCCTGCTCGGCGAGCCGACGGGACTCGAACTCGGACTCCATCAAATAAGCGCTCACGCGTTGCGGTCTCCATCCTCCGGCTTGCGCGCGGCGCGGTTCTGGAGGCGCTCGAAGACGGCGGCCATCAGCATGTGCCAGGTGCGAGCGACGCGGCGATGGACGGTCCACTGGGCCACGCGGCAGTGCCACCGGAACCCGAGCGCCACCAGCCCCTCCACCTCGTCATCCTGCACGAGCGCCAGCGCCGAGCGCTTGCCCTGCTCGCGGTAGTGCTCCACGCAGCGGGCCGCGAGCGCCTCACGCGCCTCGGCCGCCCGGGGGTGCGCCGGATCCGGCACGACGAAGGAGAACCCGGTGGTCATCTCCGGCCAGCTCAGGCCCGGCGTGGCCTCGTCCGCCAGCGCCAGGGCCAGCGGCCCCTGCTCCCCATCCACGACGAAGATGGAGCGCCCGCGCCGCAGCCCATCCTTGGCGTAGCGCGCGGAGAGCGTCTGCAGTTGGGCCTCGCTGGCGAGCAGATCATCCGCCAGCAGGCGCACCACCTCGCCACGCCCGCGGATGTGGGCCTCCAGCCAGCGCAGATCCTCCGGAGTGGCGGGCCGCACCGGGGGCAGTCCCTTGCGCGTGCGCAGCGGCTGGGTGAAGGACAGCCGCGTGTAGTTGAGGTTGCGCAGCTCCGTGAGCCCCTCGCTCGCCATGGAGCGGGCGATCCACCCGAAGATGCGATCGGGCCACTTGTTCTGGATGCGCCAGAAGATGCGCAGGTAGTTCAGATCCTCCTGGGCCTCGGCGTAGTCCACGCAGAGGGAGGACAGGTCCCGCGAGATGCTCTCGCCGCGGCGCACGGTGGGCAGCACCATGAGGTGCTGGATCATCCACGTGCGCGAGTGCGTCCTCACACCGGAGATGTGGCCCAGGAGCTTCGGCCCGTCGCAGTAGACGAACGTGCGCATCAGCCCTTCGCCGGCCTCGCCCAGCTTGCGGTGCGCATCCTCGAGCACCTGCATGTGGGGCCCCTCTTCGAAGGGGTAGTCCGGGTGGAACATGTGCACGGTCTTCGCCAGGTCCCAGACGTTCCGGAAGGGCTCGGCGCCTCCATCGCGCACCTGGGGGCAGCGGGCCTGGATGAAGGCGTTGATGACGGCCTCGCGGGCCTCGGGCTGCACGTTGAGCAGCCGCACACCGCAGCGGAACGGACGGGCCATGCCGCCCGCCGTGTGGTCGAGCAAGGCCGCGTTGTCGCGCACCTCCGCGCTGCAGCGCGCCTGCGTCCCGTCCGGCATCACCAGCATGAAGTCGTCGATGACGAGCCCCGCCGGGAGCACCTCGCGGGCCGCGTCGTACACGAAGGACAGCCCCACCGAGTGCAGGTCCATCACCGGGTGGATGATGCGCTCCTGGGTGAGCGGCGACACGAAGGAGACGGCGAAGGGCTGATCCTCCCCCGCCCGGAAGCGCGTGCTGGAGCGCCGGTGGTAGACAGACAGGCTGCGCGGCAGCGACAGGAGGAAGCCGCTCGGCTCGGTCCGGAGCACGGCGGCGAACCCCCGGTAGCTCTTGCCGCTCAGATCGAAGACCACCTCCACCACATCCCCGGCCGTGACGGACCAGTGCTGGGGGCCCTCGCACCGCAGCACCGGCCGGGCGGCGTCCTCGCCCTCGATGAGCGATGCAGCCAGCTCCTCCCGCCGCCGGACGCCCTGCACCAGCGTGCACTGGAGCAGGCCCTGCCGCACCGCGCGCCGCAGCACCGCGAGCACGCGCACCCGATCATCCAAGGTCGCCAGCTCCACGTACCCGATGCTGGCGCCCGGGCGCTCCATCTGGACGCCGACGCGGAAGAACGCATCGCCCTGCGAGCGCTCCAGTCCGATGTGCCGCACGAAGCCACCCACGGCGCGCAGCACCATCTTGCCGGAGCGCTCCACGCGCAGATCAAAGAGGCGGGTACCGGGCGGCAGGCGCTCGATGGGCGCATCCACCGGCAGCTTCAGCAGGAAGCCCTCGTTGCCGACGTTGAGGCACTGGGCCTGCAGCTGCAAGCCGTCCACCTGGAAGGAGGCCTCGAGCCCTACCGTGGGGATGCGCCGCGAGGAGCGCTGGCGCATGAGCGCACTCAGGTTGCGGCTCATCTCGTCCACGGGGAGGGTGGGATCCACGGTGTGGAACTCATGGCCCTCGGAGGCCACGTCCACCAGCTCACGCATGGCATCCGACTGTGACTTGGGGCACAGGAAGACGCGCATGGCGCGGGGCGCCAGCCGATCCAGATCCCGGATGAAGCGCCGGGCCTCCATCGCATCGGCAAGCACCACGTCGGGCACCCGCTCCGCCAGGGTGCGGGCCGCATCGTCTCGAGTCGAGACTGCGATGATTTGCCGGGGGGCCAGCGCCGCCACCAGGCCGGCGCGAACCATGGGGTCCGGGTGGACGATCAAGATCGACTGATCGTGCGCAACCATCAACACCTCCTGCTGCAGCGCGCACCTTCGGGGCTCAGCCAGGCCTGCCTCATCACAGCCTCTCCATGCATGCGCGCCAGGGACCGCCCAAGCAACCGCGGGGGGAGCGGGCCAGGGAACAAAGTCAGCGACGCGGCAAGGTAGCCGCTTTCCCCCGTGAAGAAAAGTTGCACCATTGGGTGCCATTCATGGGTGCCAATGAACGAAGTTGATACGTCTCGCGTACAAGGCATGCCTTCCGGATTCACCCGGGCGTCGAGCTTGATCAGGGAGAGCCACGCTTACGGAGGTTGGCCGCGCTTCCACCGTTCGATTAAATGAACGTCAGAGGAGATTCGATGGGCGGCGATACGGATTTCGAGGCGAAGATTCAGGAGCTCAAGCGCTCACTCAACGCTGTCATCCTGGCGCACTATTACCAGGAGAGTGAAATACAGGATGTAGCGGACTTCGTGGGTGACAGCCTCGCGCTGGCGCAGGCGGCGGCGAAGACGCAGGCGGATGTCATCGTCTTCTGCGGTGTCCACTTCATGGCGGAGACGGCGAAGATTCTGAATCCGACGAAGCAGGTGCTGCTGCCGGACCTCAAGGCTGGCTGCTCGCTCTCCGACCGCTGCCCGCCCGCGGCCTTCAAGGCGTTCAAGGAGAAGCACCAGGACGCCTTCGTGGTGAGCTACGTGAACAGCTCGGCGGCGGTGAAGGCCATGAGCGACGTGATCTGCACGTCCTCCAACGCGGTAAAGATCGTCAACCGCGCGCCAAAGGATCGGCAGATCCTCTTCGCGCCGGATCAACACCTCGGCCGCCATGTGATGAAGCAGACAGGCAGGGACATGGTGCTCTGGCCGGGCAGCTGCATCGTCCATGAGATCTTCAGCGAGAAGAAGCTCGTGCAGCTGAAGGTCGAGCACCCGGACGCCGAGGTGGTTGCCCACCCGGAGTGCGAGCAGGCGGTGCTGCGCCACGCGGACTTCATCGGCTCGACCAAGGGCATCCTCGACTACGTGGTGGCCAGCCCGAAGCAGAAGTTCATCGTGGTGACGGAGGCGGGCATCATCCACCAGATGCAGCTCAAAGCGCCGGGCAAGACGTACATCCCCGCGCCGCCGGATAACGGCTGCGCCTGCAATGAGTGCCCGTACATGCGGCTCAACACGATGGAGAAGCTCTACCGCTGCATGAGGGATCGGACACCGGAGCTCATCCTCCCGGCGGATCTGCAGGCGGCTGCGCGTGCGCCGCTGGAACGCATGCTGGAGTGGTCCTGACGCGTGGCGTCGACGCGGGCCCTCCGTGTTCTCCAACACAGGAAATCCCAACTCCCGGCTTGCACGCGAGAGGCGGGGGTGCGATGGAGACGCCGTGGGCTTCCGATTCCTTGCACTCCCCAGCCATCGCGTCGTTGACCACCCTCGCACTCAGCCGGATGAAGATCGTCTCGAGCCGGACCTCCCGCCCATCCATGAGGCTGTCGAGCGCGCGCTCGCGGGCGCCGAGTTCCGCGATGCGCGAGCCCGGGACCGGCTCCGCTCGCTGCTCCAGAGCGACCGGCCGCCGAAGCTAGGCTCGCCTGGCGTGGGCTTTGGCCCCTCGGCGGTGTTCGCCCAGCCTCCGGGAGATCTGCCGGCGCTGCTGCGCCTGGCGGATGAGCTGGAGGGGCTCGCGCGCATGGAGGCCGGTGAGCGCGCGCTGGTGTGGAAGTGCGGCGAGTGCAACGCGCGCTACGCCGTGCCGGTGGCGCTGGTGCGGACGGTGTCCATCCTCTGCGAGCGGTGCGGCACGCCGGTGGAGCTCAACCCCACGCGCAGCCTCGGCGAGGAGGCGCTGATTGATCCGTTCCTCGGGACGGTGAACCAGTGCCGCCGGGAGCTGGCCACGTTCTTCCGCGAGGCGATGGCTCGGGGTTGGCCCGTCCTGGTGTCCCAGGGCGGCGACGCCTCCGCGCGCGGCAAGGAGCCTGCGCGGGAGTAGGCACCCGCGGGCGGTCTCACCGCCGCGGGCTTACCGCGTCTGCTTCAGATGAAGACGCCTGCGGACGCGTCGTAGCGCGCGTTGTCCAGCTTGAGCGCGGGCGTCTGCTCGCGCAGGGCATCCATCACCTGGCGGACGCCGTGCTTGCACTTGGAGCACTCGCACTGGCCCTTCTTGCAGGTGCAGTCGGCCTTGCTGCCGCACTGGCACTTCGCCGACAGGAGCTCGTCCACCTCCTGGAGCGGGCTCTGAGCGGGGCGAGCCTGAGGGGCGCTCTCCTTCTTCTCGGTGGGCGTGGCCGTCTGCGTCGTGGCCGCCTTCCGATGGCCCTCGCAGGCATGCCCCACGCTCGGCACCAGCAGCAGACCGCCCGCAAGGCTCAGGGCAGCTACCGTCGTCAGTCCGATGCGCTTCATCTGCTTCCTCCTTCGGGCAATACCCTGCAACAGCCCTCTACAACCTGAACACCCGAGACGCGAGCGCCTATACCCCAGCGCCTCATTTCTTGCCAAGCATGTTATCACACTTCTGCCCACCTCCTAGCAAAGCCCCGCCCTGTGCCTGAGCGAACCGATCGCGCCCTGTATGCCGTGGCCCTGCTGCTGGGCGTGGCGCCGCTGTGGGTGGCGAGCGCCCTGCCCATGGTGGACTTGCCGCAGCACCTGCATCTGATCTCGGTGCTGCACCGGCTGGATGATCCGACGACGCTCTACCCGGAGTTCTTCGCCGCGCGGAACGCGCTCACGCCGTACCTGGGCTACTACTACCTGGTGAGCGCGCTGAACTGGCTGCTGCCG
Organism: Hyalangium minutum; assembly: GCF_000737315.1. Taxonomy (GTDB): domain Bacteria; phylum Myxococcota; class Myxococcia; order Myxococcales; family Myxococcaceae; genus Hyalangium; species Hyalangium minutum. The sequence continues at coordinate 13,569 of NZ_JMCB01000013.1, read as the reverse complement.
CTGGAGGTGGCCAACCGGCTCTTTCTCAGCGCGTACGTGGCGGGACTCTCGCTGTCCCTCGCGTTCCTGCTGCGGGCGCTGGGCCGTCCCACGTGGCCCTCGCTGCTCGCGCTGCCGTTCGCCTATGGCGACAGCTTCGCCTGGGGCTTCGTGAACTACTGCGCGTCCCTGCCGCTCGCGTTCCTGTGCTGCGGGCTCTTCGTGCGCACGCTCACGGAGGTTCCTCGGCGGCGCGCGTGGGCAGCGGGGTTGGCCGCGTGCCTCGTGGCCGTGCTCCTCTTCCACGTGCAGGCCTTCTTCTTCCTTGCGCTGGGGCTGCCGTGGCTGCTCTTCACCACGCCCGTGCCCGAGGACCGGGACACGCGGGGCTTCCGTGCTCGGGTGAAGCCTCGGCTCGCCGCGCTCGCGGGCGTGCTTCCCGGCGTCCTGCTGTTCCTCGGGTGGGTGGCGCTGCGGCTCGGGCAGCCCGCGGAGATTGCGCCGGGCCAGCCGTGGAAGGCCTGGGGACCGCTCCTGTCTCCGGAGAACCTCGCCTACAAGTCCTTCGAGCAGAACCGGGCCGAGTTCCTCTCCGTGCTCGCCAATCTGTTCCATGACGGCTCGGATCGGTGGCCGCTCTATGCGGTGGGCGGCGTGGCGGTGGTGGGACTGGTGCTGGGGCTCGCGCTCGGAGGGCCTCGCCCCGAGGGGCCCGTGGCGCGCTTCCGCATGCTCGGGCTGGGGGTGATCGCGCTCGCGCTGTTCTTCCTGCTGCCCTTCGATATCCGCGGCTACATCTATTATCTGAACACGCGCTACGCGCACCTCGCCGCGGCGCTCCTCGTCGCCAGCGTGCCCGTGACGCGCCCGAGCCACGGGCGCCTGCTGCTGTGGGCGAGCGCCGCGAGCGCCGTGCTGCTGTGCCTCGTGCTCGGCCGAGGCTTCCGTGCCTTCTCGCGCGAGGCCTCCGAGTGGAAACAGCTCGTGGCGGCCACGGCGCCCAAGCCCCGGGTGATGGGGCTCATCTACGACTTCCACTCGGACGTGGTGCGCTTCCCGGTGTTCCTGCACAGCGCGGCGGTGCTGGCGCGGGCGCGAGGCGGCGTCACGAACTTCAGCTTCGCGCTGACGCCCCACTCGCCCTTGCGCTACGTGGGCCCCGTGCCGCCCACCTTCCCCTCCGAATGGCGGCCCCAGGACTTCGACTACGCCTCCATGGGCGGCTTCTACGATCACTTCCTCGTGAGAGGCGCCCACCCCGCGCGCATCTTCGGCGCCCGGCTCGAGACGGAGCTGGCGGTGGTGGCGCACACGGGCAACAGCTGGCTCGTGCGGCGCCGCTGACACTTCACGAAGGCCAGTCCCCACCTCTCTTGTGGGGTGCAGTATGAAGTGGCGCCCATGCCCCATCCTCATGAGCCCCGTCCCCTGCTCGACGCGCTCCGCTCCGGCGCGCCGCTCCCTGAGTTCGCCCCGGAAGCCGTGGAGCAGGCCCGCACCCTCGCGAAGGACGCGGCCGCCGCCACCTCCGCCGCCGTCGAGGCCCTGCCTCCCGCACTGGCCGAGGCCATCCTCGAGGGTGCTGTGCTCGCCGGCAGCACTGCGCTCCCGGAGGCCCTCTCCCGCTCGAGCGTCAAGCTGCTGGCCAAGGCCGCCAAGAAGGCGCTCTACCGCCTGCGCTCCCGAGGCGTCGCGGTAGCCGAGGCCCCCCGCCCCGAGCCCGAGCCCGTCCGCGTCCCGGAGCCCGAGGCCTGGCCCTGCCTCGCCACCAGCATCACCACGGACGGCAAGCGAGGGCTGATCCTCGTCCGGCCCCTGCGGGGCGGAGGCCTGGAGGCAGCCCAGGTCGTCTTCACGGACGAGCTGGGCGTGCTGGAGCTCACCCTCACGGAGGCGACCCGGAGCAGCTACCGCAAGCGCCTCAAGGAGGCGACCGAGGCCCACTATGCGATCGAGGTGCCCCGCGAGGAGGCCGCAGCCCAGCTCTCCGAGGCCGCCGGGCTCAACCTGCGCACGCGGACCCCCTTCCCCCAGGATCTGGAGCCGACCCTGCGGCACCACGGTGTCCAGCCCGCAACCGCCGAGTTCACTGTCCCTCCGCCCGAGCCCGAGGACGTGAAGGGCGTCATGGAAGGCCACACCCTCCACGAGACGATGGAGATCGAAGCCTGGCTGCCTCCCGAACCAGAGATGCGGAAGGTGGTGCAGAAGGCCGAGGAGATCGCTAACAGCCCCCTGGCGCTCACCCCGGCCCAACGTGAGGAGCAGACGCTCCAGGCCGTGCGAGCCCTGGCTCGCGCCTACTTCACCCCGGAGCAGCGCAAGCGCTACGGGCTGCGCCTGTGGTGGATGGCGAAGTTCTTCGAGCGCACGGACCGAGCCTCCGCTGCCCGCGTCGCACGCTCCGAGGCCCGCCGCCTCTTCCACGGGCCCGAGGAGCCCTTCTCACGGTTCGCCGAGACCCTCTTCGAGAAGATCATCCGGCTTGGAGAGCTCTTGAGCCCGGCCGCCGAGGCCGCGCGCGGGGGCACCTCACCCACGCCCGCCTCGCCTGCTCCCTCCTCCACGGAGCGGCGCAGCCCGGGAGGCCTCATCCTCCCGTGAGCCGCGCCTGGCGCCCCGCGTCACCCGTCGACGCGGGCGCGCAGCAGCAGATCCAGGTTGTCGTCCTCCCACGCCTGGGCGCGCTTGAAGTCGTGGAAGCGCCGCTCGTGGTCGAGGAACTCGGGCGGGTGCACGCACCGCCGGCCATCGTCGCCCCGCTTCGCGCGGTACACGTGGTGCAGCATCTCGTGGAAGACGATCCACTCGACGAAGTACCGGGGCACCACCGGCTGATCCAGCGCCGGGTGGATCCGGATCACCCGCGAGTCCGCCGAGTACGAGCCCATCTTGATGCTCTTGCGAGGCCCCTTCACCCGAGGCGCCGGGCCATAGGTGATGGCCGCGCTGATCCGACTCTGGAAGTAGCGCTCGTTGAGCCGGTCGAAGATGCGCCCCAGGTCATGGTGCCGCCCCACCGGATCCAACCGGAGGCGCTTGCGCATCTTCTCGGGCGACAACCGGCGGATATACGCCTTGTTGCGCTCGATGAACTTGTCCAGCCGGATGCTGGCCTCCGCATCCCCGTGGCGCACGAAGTCCGCCAGGGCTTGGATCACGTCATCCGGCGCGGCCAGGAACATGTGGTGCAGCCGGAGCCGGAAGCGCGCGCGATGCCGCTGGAACGTGAGCATCGTGTGCGTGTTGTCGTGGATGTCGATGGAGACCTTCGCGCGCAACCGCGTGCGCAGGCGCCGCTCCAGCACGCGGCGCCAGACCTTCAGCAGACGGTTGGGCTCGGGCGCCACGGGTTGCTGCCGCGCGAGCCGCGCAACGGGGTAACTCCGCTTGGTGACTACGGTTTTCTGCTTCGTCGAGCGAGCCATGGGTCAGCGCGGGATTCTAAGAGCCGGTCTGACACCGTGTAAACGGAGGGAAGGAGCAGAAATCCTAGGAAATCCAACGACTTAGGGACACTCAGCCGTACCCCTGCCCACTTGTCCGGTACTGGAGCAAAGCAGCGCCTATGGCGCTAAGTCCTTGTTATCTGTAGTTTTTCTTGCAGCGGATCTCGATGACCTGGGGCGAGCGTTGCCCGGCCTTGAGAACCTTGACAGTGCTGCCCTCGCGCTTCTTCTTGGGAGGGCACCACCAGGCGAGCTCGATACGGCCCGCGGGATAAGTCAGGACCTTATTAGGCTCCACCTTCTTGTCGTTGACCTTGATCAGCGCGAAGTTGGTCTTGAACTTCACCTCCGCGAGCGGTCCGGTGGGCTTCACCTTGGTCTCACCACCGCCCGTCTTCGTGCTGGAGGTTCCCAGCGGGTTCTCGCCCGTTCCTGGGTTGGCCGAGGAGGCCTCCTCCGGAGTCTTCCCCTCGGTGTCCGCAGCGGCCAAGGCCCCACCCGCCGGGTTGTCCTGTTCGCCCGCCGCAGAGGTGCCCGCCGGATCCGTCTGCCCCTGATCCGTTTGCGCGGGGTCCTGCGCCGCAGCGACAGCCTCGGAGCCAGCGGGAGGCTCGGTCTCCGTGGGCGTGCCTTCCGTGGGGGTGGCCGGGTTCGCCTCCGAGGGAGGTGCGGGCTGCTTCGTGGGCGCCACTGCACCTGCCCCCAGGACGGGCTGCGGAGGGGGCGGTCCGTTGGACTCACCTGTCCCCTCGGCGAACGGGCGCAGCGCCCAGAAGATCCCCAGCCCGCCGATCACCAGCGCCACGGCGACGACGACGGCCACCCAGAGCCAGCGGCTCTGCGGCGCGCGCTCTTCGAGCTCCTGGTCATAGCCCGCGGTGGACTCGTCATCCTCGGGCTCGGACCGGATGCCCTCCGTGGGATAGGAGTCGTCATCCATCTCGGACAAGCCCGACTCGGTGTTCGCGGGCTCCTCCTCCTCCTGGCGCAGCACCTGCCGCTGCCGGGAGTTCCGCTGGTTCACCGTGGGCTCCGACAGCGAGGCGGACGAGGGCTCATCCAGCACGCGCCGCCGCTGGCCCGTGGTGGAGGACACGGGCGGCTGCGAGGCGGCCTCGGCCACGCGCCGGCGATGCCCCGTCGCAGGCGGCGTGACGGAGATGGACTCGGCGCCGCGCTCATCGGTGTCGGGCGCCTCTACCTCTCCCAACTCTTCCTGCTCCTCGCCTTCGTCCTCGAACAATCCCCCAGTGCCCGTCGGCTGGGTCAGGGAGATGGACGGATTGGACGGATCCACCTCGGCATCCGCGAGCTTGGGGCGCGAGGGCGAGGACACCGGGCGGCGGGCGCGAGGCTCCGTGTCCCGCTCGACGGGAGGTGTGGGGCGCCGGGAAACGACGGTCCCCTTCGAAGAGGAGGTGCGCCCGCTCTTGCGCTCCTGCACCGTGGACTCGCCGGGCTCGAGCGGAGGCGGCACGAAGCCCACCGGCACCGTGCCGATGGCGGTGCTCATCTCTTCCTCGTCATCGAACTCCGCGGGCTGATTTCCTGTCGGTTCGGCCGTATCGCCCAGCTCGCTGACCTCGGCCTCAATGGACTCGTCCAGCGTGTCGTCCACCGGCGGCTTCTGCGCCAGGATCTCCCGGGGCCGGGCCATCTGCGTGGGCGGCTCCGGCTCGTTGTCGAAGCTCGGCGGCGCGGGCACGCCCTCTCCGGTGATGCGACGGCCCGGACGCGCGGTGAGCCCAGGAGCCATGGCCCGGGTGGCATCCTTCTTCGCGGCGGAGGCGACAGGGATGTGGAGCACCGTGCGCTCCTCTTCCTCGCCCATGAGCCGCGCGATGTAGTCGGAGATGTCCGTGCTCTGCTTGATCACCCCGGAGGCGAGGAACGCCTCCAGGTCTCGCTGCACCTCGGAGGCGCGCTGGTAGCGCTGGTTCCGGTCCTTCACCAGGCAGCGCATGATGATGCGCGACAGCTCGGTGGGATAGTCGTCCTTGAGCAGGTGCGGCGGAGACGGATCCTCGGAGCGGATGGCGTAGAGGATGCCTTCCGTCGTGGGCTTGGCGAACGGGCTCTTCCCCGTGGTGATCTCGTACATCATCGTGCCGAGCGCGAAGATGTCGGTCCGGTGATCCAGCTTCTCCTGCGCCACCTGCTCCGGGGCCAGGTAGAGGAACTTGCCCTTGATGACGCCGGGCTTGCTGCGGTTGACGTAGGTGCCCGCCTTGGCGATGCCGAAGTCGACGATCTTGACCCGCCCATCGTAGGCGATCATCACGTTCTGCGGGCTGACGTCGCGGTGGATCAGCTCGAGCGGAATGCCGTCCACGCCCTTGGAGAAGTGCGCATAGTCCAGCCCTTGAGCCACCTGGGCGCAGATGGCGGCGGCGACCCCGTAGGGCACGGTGGCGCCGAACTTGTTCTCCTCCTGCACCACCCGGCGCAGGTCCACACCCTCGACGAACTCCATCGCGATGAAGATGGTGTTGTCGAGCTTCCCCAGCTCGTACACCTGCACGATGTTCGGGTGGTGCAGCTGGGCGGCGATGCGGGCCTCGTCCAGGAACATCTGGACGAACTCCGGCTCCTCCGACAGGTACGGGAGGATGCGCTTGAGCACCACCAGCTCAGGGCTGGGCGGCTCTTGTGCGAGGAAAAGCTCCGCCATGCCTCCCACCGCGAGCCGCTTGATGAGGACGTATTTGCCAAACGGGATGGCGGTTTGGGGGGAGGTGGAGGAAATGGGCGTCCGCCGTGGATGGATCAGAAAAGGGTGGCTCGGGCTGAACAGGCCCGAGGTTTCCAGAGCTTACCCGCAAAAACGCGATGGGTGGAGGCTCTACCGCAAGGGGTAGGCTGGCCGATCAGGGCGAGCCAGCGACCCCCGGCAAGTCCGTGGCACAATCCTGTGGGTAGAGGATGTAGGTGTAGTCGTTGCTGGTGCCTGGCACGTACCCAGCGTCCCGGTAGGAGAAGGTGCAACTGGAGAAGGTGCCCCCGTCGGCGGAGGTGAAGCCGCCGTCCGCGCAGGGTACATAGCTGTACGTATCCCACACACCTCGGATGCCATTGGGGAAGTTGACCGAGCCGCCATCCTTGACGAGCGCGCGCCAGTCACAGCGGGGAGTGCCGCCGTCGAACGTCACGCCGAACGTCTTGTCGTTGCTGACCAAGACACCGCCTGTCACCTCGAAGCCCAGGGAGGTGCCGTTCTCCGGCAGGTCCGGGCGCTGCGTGAGGGCCAGGGGATCGGGGTTGGTGATGGTGATGGGGCCGGGGATGTGGACACGGGCACCGCCATAGTTGGCGTTGGGCTTGGCCGCACCGCCATGGGCGTTGCCAAAGGTGGTAGGCACCGTGAGGTCCTGCGGCACCGGGACAGTGCCCGTCTTGGTGATGGAGAGGGTGCCGCTGACGCCCGGGAGCTGGTCGTTGTTCTTGACCGTGGGGCGGTACGCGGAGCGGGTCTTCACCTGCGTGTTGGTGGAGGAAGGGCTGATGTCCGAGGCGGTGCGGTTGATGTGCCGGAAGAGGCCCTGAATCGTCAGCTCATCCCCGAGCTGCGGCACATACGTCGTGGGCGTGTCCGCGTCGTTCTTGTCGATCCAGATGCCCTCCCGGCGGAAGCACGGATCCACGACCCAGAACTGGGCGATGGAGTCGCCCTGGGCGCCGCGGTGGAGATCATCCACCGCCGTGACGACCACGTGCTCCAGCGTCACCGGCTGGCCCTGCGTGTACGTATTCCGGACGATGCCCACGGGGCCCCGGCCCTGACTGTCTGGCGCTGGGCAGATCCGCGTGCCGCCATCCGGCAGCGTGGAGCCCCCATCGCTCGGGTTGCAGGCGCCCGTGCAGCCGTTGTCCGGTCCCGCGTCCGGGATGAGATCATCGAGGCCCGAACACCCGATGGTGGCCACCGCCGCCAGGACCGCTGCCCCCAGCGTCTTGCGGAGAGACATCTCGTTTTCTCCTATGGATTTCCCGACATGGCGCTCCATAGAGTCCGGCGCCTCGATACGGGGGCTTATACGCCATCACCTCCCCGTGGGCCATCCGGAGGGACGTCACATGAAGGCGGTCGTGTTCCATGAGCACGGGGATGAGCGGGTCCTGAAACTGACGGAGTTTCAGGACCCCACCGTGGGCGCACGAGACGTGTTGGTGCGAGTCAAGGCCGTGGCGCTCAACCACCTGGACCTCTGGGTCCGCCAGGGGTGGCCGGGGCTCAAACTGGAGATGCCGCACATCCTCGGCAGCGACATTGCCGGAGTCGTCGAGAAGGTGGGGCCGGAGGTGACGGATCTGTCACCGGGCACCGAAGTGCTCGTGAACCCGGGCCTGTCCTGTGGCGCGTGCGCTGCGTGCCTCAAGGGGGACGACAACCTGTGTCCCAAGTATCGGATCATTGGAGAGCACACGCGCGGCGGGTACGCGGAGTTCGTCTCCGTGCCCCGGCAGAACATCCTGCCCAAGCCCTCGAAGCTCTCCTTCCCCGAGGCCGCCTGCCTGCCCCTCACGTTCCTCACCGCGTGGACGATGCTGGTGCGCCGCGCCGACGTGAAGCCGGGCGAGACGGTGCTGGTACAGGCCGCAGGCTCGGGCGTGGGCAGCGCGGCGGTGCAGATCTGCAAGCTGCTGGGCGCCAAGGTCATCGCCACCGCCTCGACCGAGGAGAAGCTGAAGCGAGCCCAGGCGCTCGGGGCGGACCACGTCATCAACTACGCGGAGAAGGACTTCCTGGCGGAGGTGAAGCGGATCACCGAGCGCCGCATGGTGGACGTCGTCTTCGAGCACGTGGGCGCCTCCACCTTCGAGAAGAGCGTGGCGTGCCTGCCCTACGGCGGGCGGCTCGTCACCTGCGGGGCGACGGCGGGCCATGAGGTGAAGATCGATCTCCGGGTGCTCTTCTACAAGCGCATCTCCCTGCTGGGCTCGACCATGGGCAGCAAGGGCGACCTGTTCCGCATCCTCCAACTGGTGGAGGAGGGCCGCCTCAAGCCGGTGCTGGACCGCACGCTGCCGCTGGAGGAAGCGGCCCAGGCCCAGCAGCTGCTCCAGAACCGGAACCACTTCGGCAACGTCGTCCTGCTCCCCTCGCCCCTGTGAACCTCCCCTTCTTCCGAGGGCTCAAGCCCACCCTCCATATCTCCCACCGCGGCGGCGCCCTGCTGGCTCCGGAGAACACCCTCCCCGCCTTCCGCATGGCCGTGGAGCGCTACCGCACTCAGATGCTGGAGCTCGACGTCCACCTCACACGCGATGGCGAGGTGGTCGTCGCCCACGATGCCCTGCTCGATCGCTGCACCGACGCCCAGGGCCCCATCTCCGCCCGCTCCTTCTCCGAGCTGCGCCGCGTGGATGCCGGCTACCGCTTCACCCCGGACGGCGGGCGCACCTTCCCCTTCCGAGGCCAGGGCGTGCACATCCCCACCCTCTCCGAGGTCCTCCGCGCCTTTCCGGGTCTGCCCATCAACCTGGAGATGAAGCCAGACACCCCGGGCACCGAGGAGGTGCTCTACGAGGTGCTCCGCCAGGAGCACGCGCTGGACCGCGTCTGCATGGGAAGCGAGCTGGATGAGGTAGGCGAGCGCCTGGTGGCTCGCATGCCGGACGCCTGCCACTTCTACCCTCGGGATGCCCTGACGGCGATCGTCCTGGCCATCCGCTCGGGCGAGGCGCCTCCCGAGGATCCGCGCTACACCGTGCTCGACATGCCTCTGTATTTCGGAGAGGTGCGCCTGGTGGACGAGGAGTTCCTCCGCACCACGACGCGCCACGGCAAGTGGGTGAACGTCTGGACCGTGGATGATCCGGAAGAGATGCGCCGCCTCGTGTCCGAGGGCGTTGGAGGTATCATGACGGACCGTCCGGATCTGCTGCGCCAGATCCTCGACGCCTCTTCACCCGCGCCGTAACCACCTGGAGCCCATGCCTCGCAACGTCTCGCGCAAGCGCCCCACGCCCGCCTCCGCCTCTCCTGAAGTCGCCGCTCCCCCGGCCGCGAAGCCCGCTCCTGCTCCCGCGCCCGAGGAGGCCTCCGCTCCCGAGCCCAAGGCCCGCAACGCCCTGCGCGCCCGCCTGCCCAAGGCCAAGCGCTTCGTAGCCCTGGCCGGCAACATCGGCGCAGGGAAGACCACGGCGGCCAAGCTGATCAGCCAGAACTTCGGCTTCGAGCTCTTCGACGAGCCCGTCATCGATAACCGGTTCCTCAAGGACTACTACGCGGACATGCGCCGCTGGAGCTTCACCCTCCAGCTGGAGTTCCTCATCCGCCGCGTGGAGCACCACGAGCTGATCCACTCGGTGAAGAAGAGCTGCGTGCAGGACCGCACCCTCTACGAGGATCCGGAGATCTTCGCCAAGTACCTCCACGGCCTGGGGCACATGACGAACAAGGAGCTGGACCTCTATTACGAGTACTTCCAGCGCCTGTCCCGCAACATCACCCCGCCCGACAAGGTCATCTGCTTCTCGGTGGGCTCGGTGGAGGTGCTGCTCGACCGCATCCGCACGCGCGGCCGCCAGGAGGAGCGCGGCATCCAGAGCCAGTTTCTGCTCGGGCTCAACGGCTACTACACCTCGTTCCCCCACGTGCTGCAGGAGAAGTACGGCGTGGACTGCCTCTCCATCGACGTGTCCACCCAGGACATCCGGCGCGGGAAGGGACGCGAAGAGTTCCTCGATCGCGTCTCCACCTTCCTCGCCTGAGGTTGCACGCCTCGGAGCGGCCGCCCGGCGCTCAGCGCTGGGCCTTGGGCGGCGGCGTCACCGACGTCTGCGAGATGAGCACCCACACCGAGTCCGTCTTCTCGCTGTAGAACAGGGTGATGGCCACGTTGCGCCAGCCGTGGTCGAACTTGAAGACGAAGCCGAACGTCTCGTAGAGCGAGCGCTCGCGCAGGCCCTGCAGGAAGCGGCCGTAGAACTCCTTCACCTTCGTGCACGGAGCCACTTCGTCGAAGAAGTTCTTGCCGAGCTGCCGGTCGCGGTTGATCCGCGCCAGGTTCGCTTCGGTCTGGTTGAACTTGAGGATGCGGCCGGTGCGGTCGAGCTGAATCAGCCCGAACGGCAGCGTGTCCATGTCCCCGGCTGTCAGCTCGTCAATCTGCCGGAGCAGATCATCGGCTTGGGCGTTCACGCCCAAAGCGCTCGACGACAGGGAAGCGGCAGGAAGAGCAGCCACGGGGTTCCTCCGGGGGTAAAACGGCAACCCCACTGATAAGGAGCAAACGTGGCTCGGGCAACTGGGACCCTGAAAACCTGGACCCACAGGGGGGTCCTCTATCGACCGCCCGACACATCCCTCCCCTTTTGCACAACGAGTGAAGGAGCTGTCTCGTGGAACACACTGCGGCCAAGAGCGCGCGCGACTCCGAAGTGGTGATGACGCAGCTGATCCTCCCGTCCGATGCCAACAACCTGAACTCGGCGTTCGGCGGCAAGGTGATGGAGTGGATCGACATCTGTGGAGCGGTGGCCGCCCAGCGCCACTGCAGGCAGGTGGTGGTGACGGCCTCCATCGATGACCTGCACTTCCACTCGCCCATCCGCGTGGGGTGGATTGCCCAGCTGCGAGCGCGGGTGCTGGCCGCCTTCCGCACCTCCATGGAGGTGGGCGTCACCGTGCACGCGGAGAACCCGCTCACCGGCGAGCGCTCGCTCACCACCAGCGCGCTGATGACGTTCGTGGCTCTGAATCAGGAACGGGGCCGGGTTCAGGTGCCTCCGCTGAAGCTGGAGACCGAGGAGGAGCGCCTCGCTGCTCACGAGGCCGAGGAGCGGCGCACCCAGCGCATCTCGCGCCGCCAGGAAGCCCAGAACTGGCTGCGCGTCATGAAGGAGTGAACTGGCGGCCTCAGACGAACAGCAGCTCGACGACCTGGAAGCGCAGCAGCTGGCGGGTGAACTCGATCACCCGCTCGATCTCGGACTGCCCCAGGCTCTTGCGCACCGGCTGCCTGTCGTCGGTGGTGGAGGCGCGCAGGAGGATCTTGCGCACCTGACGGTTGGTGAGCCGGGGGTTGAGGCTGCGCACGTGGGCCACAAGCGCGCCCAGCTGCGACACGGACTGGCCGGCGATCATCAGCGGGCTGGCCGAGCACTCCTCGGGGCTCACCGCCACCGAGAGGATGCGCGCGTCCACCAGCAACGAGCAGGTGAACTCCTTGTCCACCGGCAACCCCACCCGCTCGAGCTCCGCCACCATCGGGCCCGTGTCGTGCGCGGGGATGATGGGCAGCACATCCAAGCGCTCGCAGGCGGAGAGCAGCTCCTCGTAGCGCTGCCGGGCCGCGCGGCCCCGGGGGCTGTTCTGGAACTCCACGAAGGCCTGGTGGACCTGGGCCATCACCGCCTGGAGCAGCGTGGCGTCATCCGCCTCCGGAGAGACGCCCATCGTCTGGGCCATGCGGGCGCGGCGCTCGGGGACAGCGCTCGGCTCCTGCCACACCTCGTAGGTGACGGAGCTCTCGCTGAGCACCATCGACAGGTTCACGGCGCCCAGACGGCCCGGGTTCTTCAGGAACTCGGACAGCCGCTCGAGCACGTCCTCCAGGCCGCCCGCCACCCGCTCCACCAGCGCCTCGCGCAGCATCGCGCGGATCTGCTCGGCCTGGGTGCTGTTCATCTCTCCGTCCCGCTGTGCCTGTGCGCCGTTCATGATGGATGCTCCTTGCGAGAAATCGGCGGGGGGTGCTGCCGGGGTCTCCCGGGCCCGCCGCTGTCTGGAGAATGCAGATTCAGTGCCAAGCTCCCAGGGGGGCGGACCGGGTCGGGACTTCAGCCACTCAGGCCGGGACGAAGTGGATCTGCGCCCGGCTCATGACGTGCTCGACGGCCATCAGGTGCCACGCCGTCTGGTCGATGCGGGCCAGGTTCTCGGGCTCGGCGCGCAGCGACTGCGCCAGCGCCTCGAGCGACACCCCGGCGGCCGCGGCCTGCTCCTTCAGCATCCCCTCCACGTACTCGGGGGTGAGCTGGAGCCCGTCCCGCTTGCAGATGGCGCCCAGGGCCAGCCCCAGCCGCAGCTGCTGCTCCACCCGGCTCCGGGTGAGCGGATCCTTCAGCCAGTTGTTCAGCGACTCCGTCTGGTCCTGCACGGAGAGCTCCAGCTCGCGCACCGTCACGCCCTCACTGGCATTCCAGCGCAGCTGGATCTCCTGGTCGATCAGCCCGGTGGGAATCTTCACCTCGGTCCGCGCGGCCACCTCGTCCAGCACCCGCTGCCGGGCCTGGTACGCGAGATCCTGAACCCGCTCCTGCTCCATCTGCTGGAGGATGCTGCGCATGGCCTCCTGGAGCGTCGCGCCCCGGCCCAAGGCCTGGAGGAATGCCGGGCTCTCCAGCTCGGGGTACTTCACCTGACGCGCCGCGTGGATGTGGACCACGAAGCGGGCCTGGACGCCGCGCAGCGACTCCATCAAGTACGTCTCCGGCAGCACCAGATCCACCACCACCGTCTCGTTGGGCTTGCGGCCCACCAGCGTCTCGTACAGCCCGGGCAGAAGCGGCTCGGGCTCCAGAGGCAGCCACACCTCCTTGCGGACGCTGAAGGGGATCAGCTTGCCGTGGACGTACCCGGCGATGCTCAGCAGCACCTCGTCCATCCACTCCGTGCCCTCACTCGGGTAGCGGTAGCGCTCGGTGGCGTGCGGCCGGGCCACCTCCAGGAACCGCTGCTGCACCTCCTCGGCGCTGAAGCCCGCCTGGGCGGGGATGGTGACGCTCAGCCCCTCCAGGGAGGGCGCCTGCACCTGCGGCAGTTGCATCGGGCCGGCCAGCTCAGTCACGTGGAAGGAGTTCATGGCGAGTCTTTTCGAGGGGTTGGAGAAGTGGAGGGGTGGAGACAGGGAGGACTAGAAGAGGCTCTTGATCTTGTCGCCCAGCTTGTTGAAGCCCTCCTTGATCTTCCCGGCGTTCTCGATGGCCAGGCCGGTGATGGAGGAGACCGCGGAGATGCCCGCGCCGACCTGGGAGACGATCGGGATGTTGGTGGCGGCGGCGGCCGAGCCAGCGGCCGTGATGGTGGAGGTCACCTTGGCGGCGGTGCTCGACTTGGGGTCGGCCCAGGTGCGCGCGGCGATGCCCGCGTCCAGCGCCGCGATGCCGATGTTCAGGCCCGGCGCGAAGCGGCCGG